>NZ_JBGDTY010000015.1:0-150746 GCF_046552515.1 Salmonella sp. SAL00653 | reverse complement strand
GCGGGAATAGCTCAGTTGGTAGAGCACGACCTTGCCAAGGTCGGGGTCGCGAGTTCGAGTCTCGTTTCCCGCTCCAATTCTTATCTACAGTAAAATTATCCACAACGAATATCGCGTTGGGGCACGTTTTGTTCCGCTTTCGTCAGATCCTTGTAAACAGACTTATCCACAGGTTGGCCCATTACTCCTGGAATGCAAAAAATTATACCTGACGCGTAGAATTTCTATAATTTACTGAAAAATATAGAAAAAATAAGATTTCAAAACGTTAGCGTTATTGTCTGTTCCTTTTTTCCCTCTTGAATCGCAATGTGTTTTTATTTTTATACACAGCCTGTGAATAATTCAGGCATCGCGCACCAGCCCTTTTTCAATCACCCTGACCAGACGCTGTTTTTTCGGTAGCTGCACTTCAATGATGCAGGCGTTCCGCTTTTCAATTTGTTGCGCAATCGCCCATTCGATATGCTCATCAAGAAGTGGATGCTCACCCTTGCGGCTTTCCAGCGCCGTAATGACGGCATTACTCCACGGCGCATTCCCCAGCGCGACGGCAACATTGCGCAGCCAGCGTAAATGACCAATGCGCCGAATCGCAGAACCTTCAGTGACTTTCAGAAACTGCGCTTCGCTCCAGCTAAACAACTCAAGCAAATCTGGGTTATGCAGCGCCTTGCGTGGGCTAAAATCTGCTTCGTCGGTCAACTGAGAGTAACGATTCCACGGACAGATAAGCTGGCAGTCATCGCAGCCGTAAATACGGTTGCCTATCAGTGGGCGAAATGCTTCCGGAATAGCGCCTTCCAGCTCAATGGTGAGATAAGAAATACAGCGCCGCGCGTCCACCGTATACGGTTCGACAATCGCCCCGGTCGGGCAAATGGTCATACAGGCGACGCATTTGCCGCAACCTTCCTCGACCGGCTGGTCGACCGGCAGCGGTAAATCAATCAGCAGTTCCCCCAGGAAAAAGAATGAGCCTGCCTCCCGATTAAGGATAAGTGAGTGCTTACCCGTCCAGCCAAGTCCGGCTTTTTCCGCTAATGGGCGTTCAAGAATAGGCGCAGAGTCGACAAACGGTCTAAAATTCAGCGAACCGCAGTACTGCTGGATCTGCTCGCCCAGTTTTTTAAGACGGCTGCGTAATAGCTTGTGATAATCACGCCCCAGCGCATATCGGCTAACGTAGCCCAGCGTGGGATCCTTCAACGTACTGGCAAACGCGGCGTTGGCGGGCAGATAGTTCATGCGCACGCTGATGACACGTAGCGTACCGGGTAAGAGTTCATGAGGCCGGGCGCGCATCATACCGTGGCGCGCCATCCATGCCATCTCGCCGTGGTATTGTTTGTCCAGCCACGCCTGCAGCGCAGGTTCGGATGCGCGCAGATCGGTATCAGTAATACCGACCTGCTGAAAGCCCAGCTCCAGCCCCCACTGCTTAATATTTTGCGCTAACTGATTGAGATCGAGGGGCTTTGACATGATGGACCATAACATGAAGAAAAACCCTGTAAGTATACCACACTCCATTTGGCCCGCCGATGACATCAAACGGCTGGAACGCGATGCGGCGGATGCCTTCGGACTCACACTCTATGAATTGATGCTGCGCGCTGGCGACGCGGCATTTCGGGTAGCCCGTGACAGTTACCCTGACGCCCGACACTGGCTGGTGTTGTGTGGTCATGGCAACAACGGCGGCGATGGTTACGTTGTGGCGCGACTAGCGCAAGCGGCGGGCATTAGCGTAACGTTACTGGCGCAGGAGAGCGACAAACCGTTGCCTGAAGAAGCGGCGCAGGCGCGCGATGCCTGGCTGAATGCCGGCGGCATTATCCATGCTGCCGATATTATCTGGCCGGAAGCGACGGATCTGATTATCGACGCGCTGCTTGGCACCGGCATAGCCCAGGCGCCGCGCGACCCGGTAGCCGGTCTGATTGAACAGGCGAACGCCCATCCTGCGCCGGTTGTCGCCGTCGATATCCCGTCAGGCCTGCTGGCGCAAACGGGCGCCACGCCTGGCGCGGTGATAAGCGCCGCGCATACGGTTACGTTTATCGCCCTGAAACCAGGCCTGCTGACCGGCAAAGCGCGTGACGTTACCGGCATATTGCATTATGACGCGTTGGGGCTGGAAGGCTGGCTGGCGAGCCAGACGCCGCCGCTCCGGCGTTTTGACGCGACGCAGTTGGGGCAATGGTTAACGCCGCGTCGACCGACCTCGCATAAGGGCGATCATGGTCGTCTGGCGATTATCGGCGGCGACCAGGGAACAGCGGGCGCAATTCGGATGGCTGGCGAGGCGGCGCTGCGTACGGGGGCTGGGTTGGTCAGAGTTCTGACTCGCGGTGAAAACATCGCGCCGTTGCTGACGGCCCGCCCGGAACTGATGGTACATGAACTCACGCCTCAGTCGCTGGAAGAGAGCCTGACCTGGGCTGACGTTGTGGTGATCGGCCCGGGGCTTGGACAGCAGGAATGGGGCAAAAAAGCCTTACAGAAAGTAGAAAACGTCCGTAAACCTATGCTGTGGGATGCGGATGCGTTGAACCTACTGGCAATCAATCCTGATAAACGTCACAATCGCGTGATTACGCCGCATCCGGGAGAGGCGGCCCGCCTGTTAGGATGTTCTGTGGCAGAAATTGAAAGTGATCGCTTACTTTCAGCACAGCGTCTGGTAAAACGGTATGGAGGCGTGGTCGTGTTAAAAGGCGCAGGAACGATTATCGCCGCTGAACACCACCCTCTGGCTATCATTGACGCTGGTAATGCGGGGATGGCGAGCGGCGGGATGGGCGATGTCCTGTCCGGCATCATCGGCGCATTGCTCGGACAGAAGTTTACCCCGTATGATGCGGCATGTGTGGGATGTGTGGCTCACGGCGCGGCGGCGGACTTACTGGCAGCGCGTTATGGCGCTCGCGGCATGTTGGCGACCGATCTTTTTATTACGCTGCGGCGTATTGTTAACCCTGATGTGATTGACGTAAACCATGATGAATCGAGTAATTCCGCTACCTGACGAACAGGCGACGCTAGACCTGGGGCAACGGGTAGCCAATGCCTGTGATGGCGCGACCGTTATTTATCTGTATGGCGATTTAGGTGCCGGTAAAACGACGTTTAGCCGGGGATTTTTACAGGCGTTAGGCCATAACGGTAATGTAAAAAGCCCCACCTATACGCTGGTAGAGCCTTATGCGCTTGATAACATGATGGTATATCACTTCGACTTATACCGTCTTGCGGACCCGGAGGAGCTGGAGTTTATGGGCATTCGCGATTATTTCGCCAACGACGCCATTTGTCTGGTGGAGTGGCCGCAACAAGGTAAAGGCGTTCTCCCCGACCCGGACGTCGAAATCCATATTGATTACCAGGCGCAGGGGCGTGAGGCTCGCGTAAGCGCGGTATCCTCATCGGGTCATTCGTTACTGGCGCGTTTAGCCGATTAGCTATAAAGGTGGCGGGATGATTTATCGCATCAAAAATGCCGTAATAGCAGCCTTAATCCTGCTGTGCGCGCAGGCGGGCGCCGCCAGTCTCTCTGATATTCAGGTGTCCAACGGCGAGCAGCAGGCGCGCATTACGCTGAGTTTTATCGGCGAGCCGGAATATGCTTACTCACAGGACGGTAAACGTACCGTGGCGCTGGATATCAGGCAGACCGGCGTGATTCAGGGGCTGCCGCTTCAGTTTAGCGGTAACAATCTGGTGAAAACGATCCGTGCCGGAACGCCGAAAGATGCGCAATCTTTACGGCTGCTTGTCGATCTGACGGAAAATGGTAAAACCGAGGCGGTGAAGCGGCAAAACGGCGGCAACTATACGGTCATTTTCACCATTAATGCCGATGTTCCGCCGCCGCCACCACCGCCTGTCGTCGCGAAACGGGTTGAAAGCGCGCCCCGCCCGACGGAGCCGGCCCGTAATCCGTTTAAATCTTCTGATGATCGCCTGACCGGCGTAACCAGCAGCAATACCGTTACGCGGCCTGCGGCGCGCGCGTCGGCAGGCGCTGGCGATAAAGTGGTGATTGCTATTGATGCTGGACATGGAGGCCAGGACCCCGGCGCGATAGGCCCGGGCGGTACGCGCGAGAAAAATGTCACCATCGCTATCGCGCGTAAGTTACGCACATTGCTGAATAACGATCCGATGTTTAAAGGCGTGCTGACGCGTGACGGCGACTATTTTATTTCGGTGATGGGGCGGTCTGATGTGGCGCGTAAGCAAAACGCCAACTTCCTTGTCTCTATTCATGCGGATGCCGCGCCAAATCGCGACGCCACCGGCGCCTCCGTCTGGGTATTGTCCAATCGTCGCGCGAACAGCGAAATGGCAAACTGGCTTGAGCAGCATGAGAAGCAATCCGAACTGTTAGGCGGCGCTGGCGATGTGCTGGCGAACAGTCAGTCAGACCCTTACCTGAGCCAGGCGGTACTGGATTTGCAATTCGGTCATTCGCAGCGGGTAGGGTATGATGTGGCGACGAACGTACTAAGCCAACTCGACGGCGTGGGGTCGCTGCATAAACGTCGCCCGGAACACGCGAGCCTGGGCGTGTTGCGTTCGCCGGATATCCCGTCCATTTTGGTGGAGACGGGTTTTATCAGTAATCACGGCGAAGAGCGATTGCTGGCGAGCGATCGCTATCAGCAGCAGATTGCTGACGCTATATACCGGGGGTTGCGTAAGTACTTTGCAGCGCATCCGATCCAGTCTGCGCCGCAGGGCGGCCCAGGCCAGACGGCCAGTACCAACCAGCCTGGCGCCATAACCGCCGCGAATTAAGGAGATTTCATGCCGATTCAGGTTCTGCCGCCGCAGCTTGCGAACCAAATCGCCGCTGGCGAAGTGGTGGAACGCCCTGCGTCGGTTGTTAAAGAGCTGGTAGAGAATAGTCTGGATGCAGGCGCTACCCGCGTTGATATCGATATCGAGCGTGGCGGCGCGAAGCTTATTCGTATTCGCGACAATGGCTGCGGCATTAAAAAAGAGGAGCTGGCGCTGGCGCTGGCCCGTCATGCCACCAGTAAAATCGCCTCGCTTGACGATCTGGAAGCGATTATCAGTCTGGGATTTCGCGGCGAAGCGCTGGCCAGTATCAGTTCGGTCTCGCGTTTGACGCTAACGTCGCGCACGGCGGAGCAGGCGGAAGCCTGGCAAGCGTATGCGGAAGGGCGCGACATGGACGTGACGGTAAAACCCGCCGCGCACCCGGTCGGCACCACCCTGGAAGTTCTGGATCTCTTTTATAATACGCCCGCCCGGCGCAAATTCATGCGTACCGAAAAAACGGAATTTAATCACATTGATGAGATCATCCGTCGTATTGCATTGGCCCGTTTTGACGTCACGCTTAACCTGTCGCACAACGGCAAATTGGTACGGCAGTATCGCGCTGTCGCAAAGGACGGGCAAAAAGAGCGCCGGTTAGGCGCCATCTGCGGCACGCCGTTTCTCGAACAGGCACTGGCGATCGAGTGGCAGCATGGCGATCTGACCCTGCGCGGCTGGGTCGCCGATCCGAATCACACCACCACGGCGTTAACGGAGATCCAGTACTGCTATGTGAATGGCCGCATGATGCGCGACCGCTTGATCAACCATGCCATTCGCCAGGCCTGTGAAGATAAACTGGGCGCGGACCAACAGCCTGCGTTTGTGTTGTATCTGGAGATTGACCCGCATCAGGTGGATGTCAATGTTCATCCCGCCAAGCACGAAGTGCGTTTTCATCAATCCCGGCTGGTGCACGACTTCATCTATCAAGGGGTGCTGAGCGTTCTACAACAGCAGACGGAAACGACTCTGCCGCTGGAGGAGATTGCGCCAGCGCCGCGGCATGTCCCGGAAAACCGTATCGCCGCCGGGCGCAACCATTTTGCTGTACCCGCCGAGCCAACTGCGGCGCGCGAGCCCGCGACACCGCGTTATTCCGGCGGCGCATCGGGCGGTAACGGCGGGCGTCAGACCGCTGGTGGTTGGCCGCACGCGCAGCCAGGTTATCAGAAGCAGCAGGGCGAGGTTTATCGCGCGCTTTTACAGACGCCGACGACGAGCCCCGTGCCGGAGCCGGTTGCGCCTGCGCTTGACGGACATAGCCAGAGTTTTGGTCGCGTACTGACGATAGTCGGCGGTGACTGCGCGTTGCTGGAACACGCGGGGACTATCCAGCTCTTGTCGCTGCCGGTTGCGGAGCGTTGGCTGCGTCAGGCGCAGCTTACACCGGGTCAAAGCCCGGTTTGCGCGCAGCCGTTGCTGATTCCGCTGCGTTTAAAAGTGAGCGCCGATGAAAAAGCCGCGCTGCAACAAGCCCAATCTTTGTTGGGAGAATTGGGTATTGAATTTCAGTCAGATGCGCAGCATGTGACCATTCGGGCGGTGCCTTTACCCTTACGACAACAAAATTTACAAATCTTGATTCCTGAACTGATAGGCTACCTGGCGCAGCAGACCACATTTGCAACGGTCAATATTGCACAATGGATAGCGCGTAATGTGCAGAGCGAACATCCGCAGTGGTCGATGGCGCAGGCCATATCGCTGCTGGCGGATGTTGAGCGGCTATGTCCGCAGCTGGTAAAAGCGCCGCCGGGTGGCCTGTTACAACCTGTTGATTTACATTCGGCGATGAACGCCCTGAAGCATGAATGATGTAAGCAAGGCGAGCCTGCCTAAGGCGATATTTTTGATGGGGCCGACGGCCTCCGGCAAAACGGCGCTGGCGATAGCACTGCGTAAAGTTTTGCCAGTAGAGTTGATAAGCGTTGATTCCGCCCTCATTTATCGGGGAATGGATATTGGCACGGCTAAGCCGAATGCCGATGAGCTGAAAGCGGCGCCGCATCGACTGCTGGATATACGCGACCCGTCGCAGGCGTATTCGGCGGCGGATTTTCGCCGCGACGCGTTAGCGCAAATGGCGGAGATCACTGCTGCGGGGCGTATCCCGCTGTTAGTGGGCGGTACCATGCTGTATTTTAAGGCATTGCTGGAAGGGTTATCGCCGCTGCCTTCGGCAGATCCGGAAGTCAGATCCCGGATAGAGCAGCAAGCAGCGGAGCTTGGATGGGAGGCGTTGCATCAGCAACTTCAGGAGATAGATCCGGTTGCCGCCGCGCGAATTCATCCAAATGATCCGCAAAGACTTTCCCGGGCACTGGAAGTTTTTTTCATTTCGGGTAAAACTTTAACGGAGCTAACGCAAACGTCAGGAGACGCGCTACCGTACCAGGTGCATCAGTTCGCTATCGCCCCGGCGAGCCGTGAACTGCTCCATCAGCGCATTGAACTGCGTTTTCATCAGATGTTGGCTTCAGGTTTTGAAGCAGAAGTCCGGGCGCTTTTTGCCCGAGGAGATTTGCATACGGACTTGCCTTCCATCCGTTGTGTGGGATACCGCCAGATGTGGTCATACATTGAGGGCGAAATCTCATATGATGAAATGGTTTATAGAGGTGTTTGCGCCACGAGACAGTTGGCGAAGCGCCAGATGACCTGGTTGCGCGGTTGGGAAGGGGTGCGCTGGCTTGACAGTGAGAATCCCGATCGGGCGCGAAAAGAAGTATTACAGGTTGTTGGTGCTATCGCAAACTGAATGTGTACAATTGAGACGTATCGTGCGCAATTTTTCAGAATCGAAAGGTTCAAAGTACAAATAAGCATATAAGGAAAAGAGAATGGCTAAGGGGCAATCTTTACAAGATCCGTTCCTGAACGCATTGCGTCGGGAACGTGTTCCAGTTTCTATTTATTTGGTGAATGGTATTAAGCTGCAAGGTCAAATCGAGTCCTTTGATCAGTTCGTGATCCTGTTGAAGAACACGGTCAGCCAGATGGTTTATAAGCACGCGATTTCTACTGTTGTCCCGTCTCGCCCGGTTTCCCATCACAGCAACAATGCCGGTGGCGGCGCCAGCAATAACTACCATCACGGTAGCAACGCGCAGGGTTCTACTGCGCAACAGGACAGCGAAGAGACTGAATAAGTTCACGCGCTGTTTATCCATGTCGGGGGCGTCGGATAATCGCCCCCGCTGGTTATTAAGAGGGTTTACGCTTGTTTGACCGTTATGATGCCGGTGAGCAGGCGGTACTGGTACACATCTATTTTTCGCAAGACAAAGATATGGAAGACCTCCAGGAGTTTGAATCTCTGGTCTCTTCCGCCGGTGTCGAAGCAATGCAGGTGATTACCGGTAGCCGTAAAGCACCGCACCCGAAGTACTTTGTAGGTGAAGGTAAGGCAGTTGAAATTGCGGAAGCCGTGAAAGCGACTGGCGCAGCGGTCGTATTGTTTGATCATGCATTGAGTCCTGCCCAGGAGCGAAACCTGGAGCGTTTGTGCGAGTGCCGGGTTATCGATCGCACCGGTCTTATCTTAGATATTTTTGCCCAACGTGCGCGTACCCATGAAGGTAAGTTGCAGGTTGAGCTGGCGCAGCTACGCCATCTGGCTACGCGTCTGGTGCGTGGCTGGACCCACCTTGAACGCCAGAAAGGCGGGATTGGTTTGCGCGGTCCGGGTGAAACCCAGCTCGAAACCGACCGTCGTTTACTGCGTAATCGCATTGTGCAGATTCAGTCGCGCCTGGAGAAAGTTGAGAAGCAACGTGAGCAGGGGCGGCAGTCGCGCATCAAGGCCGATGTTCCGACGGTATCGCTGGTGGGCTATACCAACGCCGGAAAATCCACCCTTTTTAATCAGATCACTGAAGCGCGGGTCTATGCGGCAGATCAGCTATTTGCGACGCTGGACCCGACGTTACGTCGTATTGATGTAGCGGATGTCGGTGAAACCGTTCTGGCGGATACGGTAGGCTTTATCCGCCATTTACCGCACGATCTGGTGGCTGCCTTTAAAGCTACCCTGCAAGAGACGCGTCAGGCGACGCTGCTGCTGCATGTGGTCGATGCGGCGGATGTTCGTGTGCAGGAAAACATCGAGGCGGTAAACACCGTTCTCGAAGAGATTGACGCTCACGAAATCCCCACCTTAATGGTGATGAACAAAATCGATATGCTGGACGACTTTGAACCGCGTATCGACAGAGATGAAGAGAATAAACCCATCCGCGTTTGGCTTTCAGCGCAAAGCGGCGTGGGAATACCACAGCTTTTTCAGGCTTTGACGGAGCGTCTTTCCGGCGAGGTGGCGCAGCATACGCTGCGTTTGCCGCCGCAGGAAGGGCGTCTGAGAAGCCGGTTTTATCAGCTTCAGGCAATAGAAAAAGAGTGGATGGAGGAAGACGGTAGTGTCAGTCTGCAGGTACGAATGCCGATTGTCGACTGGCGTCGCCTCTGTAAACAAGAACCGGCGTTGATCGAATACGTGATCTAGACGCGAAGTCATTCAGGTCGTATTGAAGCGGTAGCTGAGAGAATTTCAGGAGCTCACAACGAAGTGACCTGGGGTAAAAAAGCCGCCACTCAAGACGCAGCCTGAAAGATGATGTCTGTAACGGCGGTTCGTCTGAAGCATGGAGTAATTTCGCCTTATCCTCTGAGGTCGAAAGACAACGGGGATCACCGCATAACAAATATGGAGCACAAACATGGCGTGGAATCAGCCCGGTAATAACGGACAGGACCGCGACCCGTGGGGAAGCAGCAAACCTGGCAGCAACTCTGGGGGAAATGGAAACAAAGGTGGCCGCGATCAGGGACCTCCCGATCTGGATGATATCTTCCGTAAGCTGAGTAAAAAACTCGGTGGTTTTGGGGGCGGTAAAGGCACCGGTTCCGGCGGCGGTAGCTCATCGCAAGGCCCGCGTCCGCAACTGGGAGGCCGTATTGTCGCCATCGCCGCGGCGGCAGTAGTCATTATCTGGGCGGCCAGCGGTTTTTATACCATTAAAGAAGCCGAGCGCGGCGTTGTGACGCGTTTTGGTAAATTCAGCCATCTGGTAGAGCCAGGTCTGAACTGGAAGCCGACATTTATTGACGACGTCACGCCGGTGAACGTCGAAGCGGTGCGCGAACTGGCGGCGTCAGGCGTGATGCTGACGTCTGATGAAAACGTCGTGCGCGTTGAAATGAACGTGCAATACCGCGTCACCGATCCGCAGAAATATCTGTTTAGCGTGACCAGCCCGGACGATAGCCTGCGTCAGGCCACCGACAGCGCGCTGCGTGGCGTCATTGGTAAATACACGATGGATCGCATCCTGACCGAAGGCCGTACCGTTATTCGTAGCGATACCCAACGCGAGCTGGAAGAGACTATCAAACCGTACAACATGGGGATTACCCTGCTGGACGTGAACTTCCAGGCTGCGCGCCCGCCGGAAGAGGTGAAAGCCGCCTTTGACGACGCGATTGCCGCACGTGAAAACGAGCAGCAGTACATTCGTGAAGCGGAAGCGTATACCAACGAAGTTCAGCCGCGCGCCAACGGTCAGGCGCAGCGTATTCTGGAAGAGGCACGCGCCTATAAAACCCAGACTATCCTGGAAGCGCAGGGTGAAGTCGCCCGGTTTGCGAAGATTTTGCCGGAATATAAAGCCGCGCCGCAGATTACACGCGAGCGTCTGTATATTGAAACGATGGAAAAAGTGCTGAGCCATACCCGTAAAGTACTGGTTAACGACAAGAGCGGTAATTTAATGGTGCTGCCGTTAGATCAGATGCTGAAAGGCGGGAATGCGCCGGCGGCAAAGAGCGACAATAGCGCCAGCAACCTGCTGCGCCTGCCGCCGTCCACAAAGTCTAACGCCAGCGGAGCAAGCAACACGTCGTCCTCAAATCAGGGCGATATTATGGACCAACGCCGCGCGAATGCGCAGCGTAACGACTACCAGCGTCAGGGGGAATAACGATGCGTAAGTCAGTTATTGCGATTATCATCATCGTGCTGGTAGTGCTCTACATGTCCGTCTTTGTGGTCAAAGAGGGCGAGCGCGGCATTACGCTGCGTTTTGGTAAAGTTCTGCGTGACGATGAGAACAAACCGCTGGTTTACGCGCCGGGTCTGCACTTTAAGATCCCGTTTATTGAATCAGTGAAAATGCTTGATGCGCGTATCCAGACGATGGATAACCAGGCCGATCGCTTTGTGACTAAAGAGAAGAAAGACCTGATTGTCGACTCCTACATCAAATGGCGTATCAGCGACTTTAGCCGTTACTATCTGGCGACCGGCGGCGGCGATATTTCGCAAGCCGAAGTGCTGTTAAAACGTAAGTTCTCGGACCGTTTGCGTTCTGAGATTGGTCGCCTGGACGTAAAAGACATCGTGACCGATTCTCGTGGTCGTCTGACTCTGGAAGTGCGCGACGCGCTGAACTCCGGTTCAGCCGGCACTGATGATGAAGTGGCGACCCCGGCGGCGGATGACGCGATTGCCGAAGCGGCGGAACGCGTCACGGCGGAAACCAAAGGTAAAGTACCGGTCATCAACCCGAACAGTATGGCGGCGTTGGGTATCGAAGTGGTCGATGTGCGTATTAAGCAGATCAACCTGCCGACCGAGGTTTCTGAGGCGATTTACAACCGTATGCGCGCCGAGCGTGAAGCGGTCGCGCGTCGTCATCGCTCACAAGGTCAGGAAGAAGCGGAAAAACTGCGTGCGGCTGCTGACTATGAGGTGACGAAAACTCTGGCGGAAGCCGAGCGTCAGGGGCGTATCATGCGTGGTGAAGGTGATGCTGAAGCCGCGAAGCTGTTTGCCGACGCGTTCAGTCAGGACCCTGATTTCTACGCGTTCATTCGTAGTCTGCGCGCTTACGAGAAGAGCTTCGAAGGTAATCAGGACGTGATGGTACTGAGCCCGGACAGCGATTTCTTCCGCTACATGAAGACACCGAGTTCGACGACACGCTAAAATAGCGTCAGCGGTTTTAGACCAGCAAAACCACCGCATCCAAAGGATGCCGGTGGTTTTCTTTTATAAGGGCGATAAATGAATTCAACAATCTGGTTGGCGCTTGCTCTGGTATTAGTCCTCGAAGGGCTGGGACCGATGCTGTATCCCGGCGCATGGAAAAAAATGGTTTCGGCACTGGCGCAACTGCCGGAAAATGTTTTACGCCGTTTTGGCGGCGGACTTGTGGTTGCGGGAGTTGTGGTCTACTACATGTTGAGGAAAACGATTGGCTGAGCAAAAAGTGGTCGGATTTGCCGCAGATTGAGTGCAAAAAGTGCTGTATATCTGAAAAAGCGATGGTAGAATCCATTTTTAAGCAAACGGTGATTTTGAAAAATGGGTAACAACGTCGTCGTACTGGGCACCCAATGGGGTGACGAAGGTAAAGGAAAGATCGTCGATCTTCTGACTGAACGGGCTAAATATGTTGTACGCTACCAGGGCGGTCACAACGCAGGCCATACTCTCGTAATCAACGGTGAAAAAACCGTTCTCCATCTTATTCCATCAGGTATTCTTCGCGAGAATGTAACCAGCATCATCGGTAACGGTGTTGTGCTGTCTCCGGCCGCGCTGATGAAAGAGATGAAAGAACTGGAAGACCGTGGCATCCCCGTTCGTGAGCGTCTGCTGCTGTCTGAAGCCTGTCCACTGATCCTTGATTATCACGTTGCGCTGGATAACGCGCGTGAGAAAGCGCGTGGCGCGAAAGCGATCGGCACCACCGGTCGTGGAATCGGGCCTGCTTATGAAGATAAAGTGGCACGTCGCGGTCTGCGTGTTGGTGACCTTTTCGACAAAGAAACCTTCGCTGAAAAACTGAAAGAAGTGATGGAATATCACAACTTCCAGTTGGTTAACTACTACAAAGCTGAAGCGGTTGATTACCAGAAAGTTCTGGATGATACGATGGCTGTTGCCGACATCCTGACTTCTATGGTTGTTGACGTTTCGGACCTGCTCGACCAGGCGCGTCAGCGTGGCGATTTCGTCATGTTTGAAGGTGCGCAGGGTACCCTGCTGGATATCGACCACGGTACTTATCCGTACGTAACTTCTTCTAACACCACTGCAGGTGGCGTAGCGACCGGTTCCGGCCTGGGCCCGCGTTATGTTGATTACGTTCTGGGTATCCTCAAGGCTTACTCCACTCGTGTAGGTGCAGGTCCGTTCCCGACTGAGCTGTTTGATGAAACCGGCGAGTTCCTCTGCAAGCAGGGTAACGAATATGGCGCTACTACCGGCCGTCGTCGTCGTACCGGCTGGCTGGACACCGTTGCCGTTCGTCGTGCGGTACAGCTGAACTCCCTGTCTGGCTTCTGCCTGACCAAACTGGACGTGCTGGATGGCCTGAAAGAGGTGAAACTCTGCGTGGCTTACCGTATGCCGGATGGTCGCGAAGTGACTACCACTCCGCTGGCAGCTGACGACTGGAAAGGTGTAGAGCCGATTTACGAAACCATGCCGGGCTGGTCTGAATCCACCTTCGGCGTGAAAGATCGTAGCGGCCTGCCGCAGGCGGCGCTGAACTACATCAAGCGTATTGAAGAACTGACCGGCGTGCCGATTGATATTATTTCTACCGGCCCCGATCGTACTGAGACGATGATTCTGCGCGACCCGTTCGACGCGTAAATCTGGTACGCCTGGCAGATATTTTGCTTGCCGGGCTAACAGTGTGATACATTGCTGTGTCGGGTAAGCCATTACGCTATCCGACACAGTGTTAAATCCTCGCTTTTTTCCTTCCCCGAACTGAAATAAATTAGCGACACAGCTTGTGGCTGGTTTATCATCAATATAAATGTATTTTTCCCGTTTTCCCTTTTCCTGAGGTTGATGTGCAGTTAACGAGTTTCACCGATTACGGCTTACGTGCGCTAATCTATATGGCGTCGTTACCAGATGGACGAATGACCAGCATTTCTGAGGTGACAGAAGTCTACGGCGTGTCCCGTAATCATATGGTCAAAATTATCAATCAGCTTAGCCGGGCGGGCTTTGTCACCGCCGTTCGGGGAAAAAATGGCGGTATCCGCCTGGGTAAACCGGCTAATACTATTTGTATTGGCGATGTGGTGCGTGAGCTGGAACCCTTATCACTGGTCAACTGTAGCAGCGAATTTTGCCACATCACCCCTGCCTGTCGTCTGAAACAGGCGCTTTCTAAGGCCGTGCAGAGTTTTCTCAAGGAGCTGGATAACTACACGCTTGCCGATTTGGTTGAAGAGAATCAACCGCTTTATAAATTATTACTGGTGGAGTGAAGTAAACTTCATTAGAGATGACAATGGAGGAACCTCAATGTCACAAGATCCTTTCCAGGAACGCGAAGCAGAAAAATACGCGAATCCTATCCCGAGCCGGGAATTTATCCTCGAACATTTAACGAAACGTGAAAAACCGGCCAGTCGCGAAGAACTGGCCGTAGAATTGAATATTGAAGGCGAAGAGCAGCTTGAAGCCTTGCGTCGCCGCCTGCGCGCGATGGAGCGCGACGGACAACTGGTCTTTACCCGCCGCCAGTGCTATGCGCTGCCGGAACGCCTCGACCTGCTGAAAGGCACCGTGATCGGTCATCGTGACGGTTACGGTTTCTTACGTGTCGAAGGCCGCAAAGACGATCTGTATCTTTCCAGCGAGCAGATGAAAACCTGTATTCATGGCGATCAGGTGCTGGCGCAGCCGCTGGGCGCCGATCGTAAAGGTCGCCGCGAAGCGCGTATCGTCCGTGTACTGGTACCGAAAACCAGTCAGATAGTCGGGCGTTATTTCACCGATGCGGGCGTCGGCTTTGTAGTGCCGGACGACAGCCGTCTCAGCTTCGACATTCTTATCCCGCCAGAAGACGTCATGGGCGCGCGGATGGGGTTCGTGGTCGTGGTTGAACTGACCCAACGTCCAACTCGCCGTACTAAAGCGGTAGGGAAAATCGTCGAAGTGCTGGGCGACAATATGGGCACCGGTATGGCGGTTGATATGGCGCTGCGTACCCATGAAATACCTTACATCTGGCCGCAGGCGGTAGAGCAGCAGGTCGCCGGGCTGAAAGAAGAGGTGCCGGAAGAGGCGAAAGTCGGTCGTGTCGATCTGCGCGATTTGCCGCTGGTCACTATTGATGGCGAAGATGCCCGTGACTTTGACGACGCGGTTTACTGTGAGAAAAAACGCGGCGGCGGCTGGCGTTTGTGGGTCGCTATTGCTGACGTGAGCTATTATGTACGGCCGCCAACGCCGCTGGATCGCGAGGCGCGCAATCGCGGCACGTCGGTTTACTTCCCGTCACAGGTTGTCCCAATGTTGCCGGAGGTGCTCTCCAACGGTCTGTGTTCGCTAAACCCGCAGGTTGACAGGCTGTGTATGGTCTGTGAAATGACCATCTCGGCGAAAGGTCGGCTGACCGGCTACAAATTCTATGAAGCGGTGATGAGCTCCCATGCGCGTCTGACCTATACCAAAGTCTGGCATATGCTGCAGGGCGATCAGGATCTGCGTGAACAATATGCGCCGCTGGTGAAGCATATTGAAGAGCTGCACAACCTCTACAAAGTGCTGGATAAAGCGCGTGAAGAGCGCGGGGGGATCTCGTTTGAGAGCGAAGAGGCGAAATTTATCTTTAATGCCGATCGTCGCATTGAGCGTATCGAACAGGCCCAGCGTAATGACGCGCATAAGCTTATCGAAGAGTGCATGATCATGGCGAATATCTCGGCGGCGCGCTTTGTCGAAAAAGCTAAAGAGCCAGCGTTATTCCGTATTCATGATAAGCCCACCACCGAAGCGATCACCTCATTCCGCTCCGTACTGGCGGAGCTGGGGTTGGAGCTGCCGGGCGGAAACAAACCGGAACCGCGCGATTATGCCGAACTGCTTGAATCGATTGCCGACCGGCCGGACGCCGAAATGCTGCAAACTATGCTGCTGCGTTCAATGAAGCAGGCGATTTACGATCCGGAAAACCGCGGGCACTTTGGCCTGGCGTTGCAGTCTTATGCGCACTTTACCTCGCCGATTCGCCGCTATCCGGATCTTTCTTTGCACCGCGCCATTAAGTACCTGCTGGCGAAAGAGCAAGGGAACAAGGGCAACACCACAGAAACGGGCGGTTATCACTACTCGATGGAAGAGATGTTGCAGCTCGGTCAGCACTGTTCGATGGCGGAACGCCGCGCTGATGAAGCGACGCGTGATGTCTCCGACTGGCTGAAATGTGACTTTATGCTGGATCAGGTAGGCAACGTCTTTAAGGGCGTGATTGCCAGCGTCACCGGTTTCGGCTTCTTTGTCCGTCTTGATGAACTGTTTATCGATGGGCTGGTACACGTTTCCTCACTGGATAACGATTACTATCGCTTCGATCAGGTAGGGCAACGTCTGATTGGCGAGTCCGGCGGGCAGACATATCGCCTGGGCGACCGGGTCGAGGTGCGCGTCGAAGCGGTGAATATGGACGAACGGAAAATTGACTTTAGCCTGATCTCCAGCGAGCGCGCACCGCGTAACGTCGGCAAAACGGCGCGTGAAAAAGCGAAAAAAGGTGAAAGTAAAAACGCCGGTAAACGTCGTCAGGTAGGTAAAAAAGTTAACTTCGAGCCTGATAGCGCCTTCCGCGGCGAGAAAAAAGCGAAGCCGAAAGCAGCGAAGAAAGACGCGAGAAAAGCAAAAAAGCCATCGGCTAAAACGCAGAAAATAGCCGCAGCGACCAAAGCGAAGCGTGCGGCGAAGAAAAAAGCGGCAGAGTGAGCAATACCCTCTTCAAACAGAAGAGGGTGAATTATCTGTAGGCCGGGCAAGCGTAGCGCTCCCGGCAAAACGTAAACAACGAGTACATTAATGAGCGAAATGATTTACGGCATCCACGCAGTGCAGGCCCTGCTGGAGCGCGCCCCTGAACGTTTTCAGGAAGTCTTTATTTTAAAAGGCCGTGAAGATAAACGTCTGTTGCCGCTGATTCACGCCCTTGAGTCCCAGGGCGTTGTTATCCAGCTGGCAAACCGCCAATATCTCGACGAGAAAAGCGACGGTGCCGTGCATCAGGGTATTATCGCTCGCGTGAAACCAGGCCGGCAGTATCAGGAAAACGATCTGCCGGATCTGATCGCATTACACGATCGCCCTTTTTTGTTGATCCTCGATGGCGTCACCGATCCGCATAATCTTGGCGCCTGTCTGCGCAGCGCCGATGCTGCAGGCGTACATGCGGTAATCGTGCCGAAAGACCGCTCCGCGCAACTTAACGCGACGGCGAAGAAAGTCGCCTGCGGCGCAGCGGAAAGCGTGCCGTTGATCCGCGTCACCAACCTGGCGCGCACGATGCGCATGTTGCAGGAAGAGAATATCTGGATTGTCGGGACGGCGGGCGAGGCTGACCATACGCTGTATCAGAGCAAAATGCCTGGCCGCATGGCGCTGGTCATGGGCGCAGAAGGTGAAGGTATGCGTCGTCTGACCCGTGAGCACTGCGATGAGCTGATCAGCATTCCTATGGCCGGTAGCGTGTCGTCGCTGAATGTCTCTGTGGCGACCGGGATTTGTCTGTTTGAAGCCGTTCGCCAGCGCACCTGATGCTGATAGTATTTTTTAAGAAAAAACCATCCATAATCGGATGGTTTTTTTTTATCTTTGACTGGTAATATAAAAAGCAAAACCTACCCTGTAATTTCTTTTATTTATAAAAATGAGATAGAGATAAAAATATGGCATGGACTCCACGGACGCTGGCGGATGCATTAAACAACATCGCCGAATTAGATATTGATATAGAAAATAATGAATCTTCATTAATAATAAAAATGAATGATTATGGCGATTTACCACTGGCGGTTTTATTTACCTCGCAACAAATAGTTATCGAGACTTATATCTGTCCGGTAAATACGATTAGAGATACCGCGGAATTTAATCTTTTCTTACTGAGAAATCAGAAGGTTTTACCGCTGTCTTCGGTCGGTATTACCCAGGTAAAACAGGAGGAATATTATGTCGCTTTTGGCGCGCTGTCGTTAAATTCGTCGCTTGCCGACGTGATGCTGGAAATCACCACGCTTGTAGAAAATGCGTTTGATATCGCTGAAATAACACAAGTCTATTCACAGGAATAATACAGGCGGCTTACATGGGAATTTTAAAAAGTTTGTTCACGTTAGGTAAATCATTCGTTGCTCAGGCAGAGGAAGCCATTGATGAAGCACAGGGTGTACGTATGCTGGAGCAGCATATTCGCGACGCAAAAGCCGAGCTGGATAAAGCGGGTAAATCCAGAGTGGATTTATTGGCGCGGGTGAAGCTAAGCCATGACAAGCTGAATGATTTACGTGAGCGTAAAGCCAGCCTTGAAACACGGGCGTTGGCAGCAATGCAATGAGTAAGAATGTCGACGCCGCTTTACTCAACGAAGTGGCGGAAGAAATAGCCCGTCTGGAAAATGCCATTCTTGCCGAAGAACAGGTGCTGACTAATCTGGAAGCCTCTCGCGATGCGGTGGAGAAGGCCGTAACGGCGACAGGCCAGCGGATTGCGCAGTTTGAGCAGCAACTTGAAGTGGTTAAGGCGACAGAAGCCATGCAGCGCGCGCAGCAGGCGGTGACGACCTCGACCGTCGGAGCCGCGTCGAATGTGTCTACGGCGGCGGAGTCGCTTAAACGTTTACAAACGCGTCAGGCTGAACGCCAGGCCCGGCTGGATGCCGCCGCGCAGCTGGAAAAAGTCGCCGATGGACGCGACCTGGATGAAAAACTGGCGCAGGCCGGTATTGGCGCAACCAATAAAAGCAATGCTCAGGATGTGTTGGCGCGTTTACAGCGTCAACAAGGCGAATAATGCTCTTTACGTGGATTGTCAAAACCTGCCAGCGTCATTTGTCCAGACTGACCTGGCCCGCTTTGCTGGGCCTGTTTTGCTTTGCTATCTGGTGCTGCGCCTGTTGCGCGAAAGCGCGTTGGTGAGCCAGTTAAGCGATTTTATCTATTACTGCTCGGTGGTGGGTTCCACATTAGGTTTTGGCGATCTTAGCCCGCAGACGGCGCCAGGACGTCTGTTCACCGCGCTGTGGCAAATTCCGGTTAGCGTCGGGTTGTTCGGCGCGTTAATGGGAAAAGTGATTGCGCAGGTACAGGGAATGTTAGCGAAAGGAATAACGGGCATGGGCGATTATCGCCATTTACACCATCATATGCTGGTGATTGGCTGGCGGGGTCATCAAACCGAAAAGATGATCTCATTGCTGCTATATGACAAGCGGCGTGCCTTTGAACGGGTTCTGCTGTGCGAACTGGAAGATATTCAGCATCCGCTGCCGGGTAATAACTGGGTGGATTTTATCCGCATCAGCAACTTTAACGATCCGCAGGAACACCAGCGCATGGGGCTGGAGCAGTGCCAGAGCGTGATTATTTTCGCTCGTACCGATGAGCAGACCTTCACGGCGGCGCTCTCGCTGGCAGACTATGTACCCGCGCAGTGCCATATTGTGGTTTATCTGGAAGACGAGCGTTATGCCGGATTACTGGAAACCCACTGCCCGCGCATGGAGATAGTCCGTAACCTTTCCGCTGAACAACTTTCCCGTTCCATTCAGGACCCAGGATCATCGCAATCTGTCGCTTCCATTATGAATCCGATGCTGGGCGATACCGGATTCGCGCTGTCTGTCCCGGCTTCTGTCGCGCCTATGCGATACGGCGCGCTAATGCGTTATATGAAGCTTCATCATGACGCGACGGTGCTGGGGATCAGTCACTGCAAGAATGGTCGTGGTATGGAATTGAATCCGGTGATTTCAACTGAAGTCAGAGGCGGTATGTGGCTACATCTGGTCGGTAATAATCGCATTCTGGCTGAAGAGGTCGCATGGCAAGAGATAGAGGTTCCCCTATGATGCAATTTTTTCAGCGTTTGCTCGGTAAAACAAGCGCGCCAGCGCCGATTCGCGGACCATTAGGATTACATCTTAACGCCGGTTTCACGCTGGATACGCTGGCATTTCGGCTACTGAAGTCGTCGTTGCTGGTGGCGCTACCGGGTGAAAAATACACTGTCGCGGCAGCGAGTCGCATAGATTTAGGCGGCGGCAGTCAGATTTTTCGCTACTACACCTCTGGCGATGAGTTTCTACAAATTAACACCACTGGCGGCACGGATGTTGACGACATTGATGACATCAAACTTTTTGTATATGAGGAAAGTTTCGGTATTAACGAGGAACGTCACTGGCGTTCAGCCATTGCGCCAGCGGCAATAGGGCCGATGACGCTCAACTGGCAAGAACGGCGCTGGCAGCGCTTTTTTAACCATGAAGAGCCGGGCAATATTGAACCTGTCTACATGCTGGAAAAGGTTGAAAATCAGCAGGCAGAGAAATGGGACGTTCACAATTTTACGATGGGCTTCCAGCGCCAGGTGACGGATGACGCCTGGGAGTATCTTCTATTGAACGGGGAAGAATCATTTAATGAGCGCGGTGAGCCTGAATGGGTGTTTTCACGCGCCCTCGGCGTGGATATCCCGCTCACTTCACTGACGGTTATTGGTTAAGCACATACAGGGAAATTATGCATATACTGGACGCATTACTGGCTTTCTGCGCCTATTTTTTTATTGGCGCGGCAATGGTCATTGTATTTCTTTTTATTTACTCAAAGATAACGCCGCATAATGAATGGCAGCTGATAAAAAATAACAATACTGCGGCATCGCTGGCCTTTAGCGGTACGTTGCTGGGCTATGTCATCCCCTTATCCAGCGCGGCGATAAACTCGGTCAGTATCCCGGACTATTTTGCCTGGGGCGGCATTGCACTGGTGATTCAACTGCTGATTTATGGTTGCGTAAGGTTATACATGCCTACGCTGAGCGAAAAAATTATTAATCACAACGTGGCGGCGGGGCTATTTATGGGAACCGCAGCGCTGGCTGGCGGTATTTTTAACGCTGCCTGTATGACATGGTAACGGAAGATCATGGCAAAAAAACGAAAATCCAGAAGCACATCCGGCGTAGGCCATTCGGCAATAAGACGGATAGCCGAACCGGTCAATCCCTTTGAGCGGCAACGAAATCGCTACACGCCAAAATACCTGACGCTGGCGATTATGGGCGGAGCGGCCTTTTTTCTCCTGAAAGGGTACGGTGACGGCAGCAATAGTGACAACGACGGCGATGGGACGTTTTACGCCACGGTGAACGACTGTATTGACGATGGCAATAGCGCCAGCGTTTGCGCTGACGGCTGGAATAATGCGAAAACAGAATTTTACGCTAATGTGCCTAAGCAATTGACGCAGGAGCGCTGTCAGTCGCAGTTTGGCGATTGCTACTTTGATATCACCGAGCGGAGCTGGGTTCCGGTATTAAGCGGCTTTTTACTCAGCCGCGCGATTCGTCAGAACCGTGACGAACAATACATCTATAGCAGCGGCGGTTCATCCTACGTCTCCCGTCCCGTCTGGCGCACCACATCCGGCGACTATGCGTGGCGCAGCGGCACAGGGAAAAGCGATACCGTGACCAGCCCTGGTTATATCACACGGAAAGCGTCCACCGTCTCCCGCGGCGGCTATGGCCGTTCTTCCAGCGCCCGCGGGCACTGGGGAGGCTAACCATGCTACGACATAACGTACCGGTACGCCGGGATCTGGATAAGATCGCATGCGATCACGGTTTTGACTTTCATGTTATCGATAACGAAATTTACTGGGATGAAAGCCGGGCCTACCGTTTTACATTACGGCAAATTGAAGAACAGATCGAAAAACCGACCGCAGAGCTTCATCAGATGTGTCTGGAGATTGTCGAGCGGGCCGTCCGGGATGAGCAGATCATGCAGCAGCTGGCGATCCCGCCATTGTACTGGGATGTCATCGCCGAAAGTTGGCGCAGCCGCGATCCTTCGCTTTACGGGCGGATGGATTTCGTCTGGTGCGGCAAAGATCCGGTTAAATTGCTGGAATACAATGCGGATACGCCGACGTCGCTCTATGAGTCCTCCTACTTTCAATGGCTATGGCTGGAGGATGCTCGTCGTAGCGGCGCCATCCCGCGTGATGCCGATCAATACAACGCGATACAGGAGCGGCTGATCGCCCGCTTCAGCGAGCTGTACAGTCGGGAACCGCTCTACTTTTGCTGTTGTGAAGATACCGACGAAGATCGCACGACGGTGCTGTACCTTCAGGATTGCGCGCAGCAGGCGGGCCAGGAAACGCGATTTATCTATATTGAAGAACTGGGGCTTGGCGTAGGCGGCGTTCTGACCGATCTGGACGATAACGTGATTCGCCGCGCCTTTAAGCTCTACCCGCTGGAGTGGATGATGCGCGACGACAACGGCCCGCTGTTGCGAAAACGTCGTGAGCAATGGATTGAGCCATTGTGGAAAAGTATTCTGAGTAACAAAGGGCTGTTGCCGTTATTGTGGCGCTTTTTCCCTGGCCATACGAATCTGCTGCCGGCCTGGTTTGAGGGCGAAAAATCGCTCGCAGCGCCAGGTGAAAGCAGCGTGCGGAAGCCGCTTTATTCACGTGAAGGCGGCAACGTCACGATTTTCGACGAGCGGCAAAATGTTATCGATCATGCCGACGGCGACTACGCTGACGAGCCGATGATTTACTAGGCGTTTCAGCCTTTGCCGCGCTTTGGCGATAGCTATACGCTGATTGGCAGTTGGATCATTGACGATGAAGCCTCCGGGATGGGGATTCGCGAGGACAATACGCTAATTACCAAAGACACTTCCCGTTTCGTCCCACATTATATTGCCGGTTAATCATACTTTTGTGATCTTGCTCCGGCGTCAATGGCGCAGTCATGACCATACTTGACTTCAGCGCCATTGAAGGAGGGAGACACCATGTCCTGGCAAACACATACCGTTTTTAATCAACCAGCTCCGCTCAATAACAGTAACTTATTCCTGTCTGATGGCGCGCTGTGTGAAGCGGTTTCCCGGGAAGGCGCGGGATGGGATAGCGATCTTCTCGCCAGCATTGGCCAACAACTGGGAACGGCAGAATCACTGGAACTGGGGCGTCTGGCGAACGCGCATCCTCCTGAGTTGCTACGTTACGATCCCCAGGGACAGCGTCTGGATGACGTTCGCTTTCATCCCGCCTGGCACCTGTTGATGCAGGGGCTTTGCGCTAATCGGGTACATAACCTGGCCTGGGAGGAAGAGGCAAGGGCGGGAAGTTTTGTCGCCCGGGCGGCGCGTTTTGTATTACATGCTCAGGTAGAAGCGGGAACACTCTGTCCTGTCACGATGACCTTTGCCGCGACACCGTTGCTATTGCAGATGCTTCCCACCACTTTCCATGACTGGCTGGCGCCGCTGCGCAGCGATCGCTACGATTCGCATTTGCTGCCGGGCGGGCAAAAACGGGGCCTGCTTATCGGCATGGGAATGACGGAAAAGCAGGGCGGATCTGACGTACTCAGTAATACGACCCACGCGGAGCGGCTGGCGGATGATTCATATCGGCTGGTGGGACATAAATGGTTTTTCTCTGTGCCGCAAAGTGATGCGCACCTCGTGCTGGCGCAGGCAAAAGGAGGACTATCCTGTTTCTTTGTGCCGCGTTTCCTGCCAGACGGGCAACGGAACTCTGTTCGTCTTGAGCGCCTGAAAGATAAACTCGGTAATCGATCTAATGCCAGCGCCGAAGTCGAGTTTCAGGATGCCGTCGGCTGGCGGCTGGGAGAAGAGGGCGAAGGGATTCGGCATATCTTAAAGATAGGCGGTATGACGCGTCTTGATTGCGCGCTCGGGAGTCATGGCTTAATGCGGCGCGCATTTTCAGTCGCAATTTACCATGCTCATCAGCGTCAGGCTTTTGGTAAGCCGCTGATCGAACAACCGTTGATGCGACAAACCTTAAGTCGTATGGCGCTATGCCTGGAGGGGCAGACGGCGCTTTTGTTTCGGCTGGCGCGCGCCTGGGAGCAACGTCGCGAGGCGAAAGAGGCATTATGGGCGCGATTATTCACGCCAGCGGCGAAATTCGCCATCTGTAAGCAGGGAATCCCTTTTGTGGCTGAGGCGATGGAGGTTCTCGGCGGGATGGGGTATTGCGAAGGGAGCGAACTCCCGCGCCTGTACCGTGAAATGCCGGTGAACAGTATCTGGGAAGGTTCCGGCAATATCATGTGTCTGGATGTACTTCGGGTGCTGACAAAACAACACGGCGTCTATGACGTATTGAGTGAAGCTTTTGCGGAAGTCAAAGGTCAGGATCGCCATTACGACCGCGCGGTACGTCAGCTACAGCAACGTTTACGCAAACCGGACGAAGCAATGGGCAGAGAGATTACGCAGCAGCTTTTCTTGCTGGGATGCGGAGCGGAAATGCTGCGTCATGCCTCGCCGCCGCTGGCGCAAGCGTGGTGTCAGATGATGCTGGATACACGCGGCGAAATGCCGCTGTCTGCCCAGGTACAAAATGATTTACTGTTAAGGGCGACCGGGGGACTGCGGTAACGTTTGGCCTGTGGTACATGCCATCCGGCGCGAGCCACGCGGCATCAGGCATAGAGTATCGCCTGTACGCGCCAGTTATCCGACTGTTGTTCTTCATACATTTGAATAATTCTGTACCAGGACGCACCCTGTTCATCGGCTTTCAGGGCGATAATCCGCTCTACATCCTGTGGGTTTCCTGCAACATTACTGACCGAGATCAGGCCGATTTCATTCAGACCCGTTACGCAGTCAGCACTGGCGAATTCGGCAGACTGTGCCGTCGTACTCACCAGTCCGGCAGAAAGCAGCAGTGAGGATAAGGCAAGTTCTTGTTTCATCGTCAGCTCCTTATTACATACCCCGCATTTAACAGGACGCTCCATCACGGTAAACCTGTTTGTGTATTGTGCACAGGTAAACGCATAGGGGCGCAAAGCAATGTAAAACTGACTAAAAATCAATCTACTGTTATTGACGATACAAAATGGCTTGTGAATACCACTGGCCGGTTACAACCGTTTCATCAACCATTAAGATAACGTAATAATCGGCTTTCGCAGCGGCGGCTTTCGCTCTGATTTCATCTATTGCATCATCCGGGGAGCCCCGAACCAGCGCGCTTACGGTCCCCATCCGCTGTAGTCCTTGCGTTTGATCGCGACGGATTTCCTGCGGGTGATCGGCGACAGGCGGTGCAGGTTGCGGCGTACCCTGCAGCACGCTACACGCGCTTAATAACAGCGCTGCTATCAATGAAGCAAACCGACGCATAACTCTATCTCGTTTCCTGATAATCATAGTGTAATGCCTTATTGATCTCCCTTTAGGGGGAATGTTCCCGAAGTGTTACCTGTCACGCGATTTTCGAATGAAAACGTTGCGAAAGCGTAACCCAGTTCTCAAACATTATGAATTATTGCGCTATCCATAAACTTGCGTTAAGTATTTCTCCGTGGCATACCGGATAAAAAGGAGAGAATAATGATAGCGATTGAAACACGACAATTAGCCGGAGGCGTCGTACTACATGCCTTCCCGGAAGGGAAACGCGCCGTGCCGCTTCCCTGTGTGGTGTTCTATTATGGCTTCACCTCCTCCAGCCTGGTTTATAGTTATTTTGCCGTTGCCCTGGCACAGGCAGGATTCCGGGTAGTCATGCCGGATGCGCCGGAGCATGGCGCTCGCTTCGGCGGCGACTCACAGGGACGAATACACCGATTCTGGCAGATTCTGCACCAAAACATGCAGGAATTTACGACGTTACGTGCGGCGATTCAGGCGGAAAACTGGCTACTTGACGGGCGGTTGGCGGTGGGCGGCGCATCCATGGGCGGTATGACGGCGCTGGGCATTATGACGCGTCACCGAGAGGTAAAATGCGGGGCCAGTTTAATGGGGTCGGGCTATTTTACCGGGCTTGCCCGGACGCTTTTCCCGCCGTTATCCCCGCAGAACCCGGCACAGCAGGCGGAATTCGACAATATCATCGCGCCTCTACGTGAATGGGAAGTCATACACCAGTTAGAGCGACTGGCCGACAGGCCGCTTCTGTTGTGGCATGGTCAGGAGGATGACGTGGTGCCTGCTATCGAAACCTTCCGGCTCCAGCAGGCACTCGCCGGGGCGAAGCTGGATAAGCATGTGACCTGTTTATGGGCCGCAGGCGTGCGGCATCGCATTACGCCAGAAGCGTTGTCGGCGACGGTAGCTTTTTTCCGACAGCATCTTTAAACGCGGAGTATGCTTACACCCTGGGCTTCAAGCTGTTGCAAAACCTGCGGATTGGCATTTTTGCCGGTAATCAGCATAGCGATCTGATCGGCGCGGCTGAACAGCATTCCCGCGCGCTCGCCAATTTTACTGCTATCGACCAGCGCGACCAGTTTCCCGACGACGCTGAGCATTTTTTGTTCCGCCATGGCGGTTAGCATATCGGTCTTGTACAGGCCATCCGCGGTTAAGCCCTTTCCGCTGGTAAACATCCAGTGGCCCGCATAGAGACTGTTTTCACTTCCCTGCGGGCTCAGGGTAATCGACTGGCTTTTGTTGTACTGACCCCCCATGATAATCACGCTGTCATGCTCTTGATCGATCAGATAATTCGCCAGCGGCAGATAGTTGGTAATGATCTGTACCGGCTTCCCGCACATTTCACGCCCCAGCAGGAAAGCGGTGGAGCCGCAGTTAATCACTACGCTTTCACCCGGGTTCACCAGCTGCGACGCCGCTTTCGCGATGCGTACTTTTTCATCGTGGTTTTGCGCCTGGTGCAGATTCATCGGCGTCCAGCGGGGCCGCTGTTGGGTAATGGCCTCTGCGCCGTTGCGCACTTTTTTAAGTTTCCCGCTTTCGTCGAGCTTGTTGATGTCGCGGCGCGCTGTCGCCGGGGAGATCCCCAGACGCTCAATCACGTTTTCGACGGTAACAAAGCCCAACTGTGCCAGCATATCCAGCAGTATTTGATGTCTTTGTGCTTCAGTCATGAGCTATTCCGATACAAATTGATTTGAAAAGATGATATTTGAAATAGCCTGGAAATACTAAAGTAAATGGAAAAAATGCCGGGTAATCCCGGCATGATATCGACTCACAGGAAGGATTTGAACGGTAGATCGGGTTCAATGGTAAAGCAATCGTCAAACCCACGCGGATAGTGGTATTCGAAATTGTCTTTATCCAGCGGCCAGGTAAACTTGCCGCCAACCTGCCAGATAAACGGTTTAAAACCATACTTCAGGCGATCTTTCTTCATTTCCCATAGCACGCGGATCTCTTGCGGATCGGCCTGGAAGTTCGACCAGATATCGTGATGGAACGGGATCACCACTTTGGTATTCAGCGATTCCGCCATGCGTAGAATATCCGCGCTGGTCATTTTGTCCGTAATACCGCGCGGGTTTTCACCGTAAGAACCAAGCGCGACATCAATTTGATGTTCGTTGCCGTGTTTCGCGTAGTAGTTGGAATAGTGAGAATCGCCGCTGTGATAGAGATTGCCGCCCGGCGTTTTAAACAGATAGTTAACCGCGCGTACATCCATGCCTTCCGGCAGTACGCCAGCGGCTTTCTGATCGGCGGGCAGGGTGATTAATGCGGTGCGGTCAAAGGCATCAAGCGCGTGAATTTCAATATCTTTCACTTTCACGACATCGCCCGGTTTTACCACGATGCAGCGTTCTTTCGGCACGCCCCAGCCAACCCATAAATCCACGCAGGTCTGCGGGCCGATAAACGGAACATCATCGGCGCAATTCTGCATTACGGCAGCCGCGACATTGACGTCAATGTGATCGTTATGGTCGTGGGTCGCCAGTACGGCGTCAATCTGACGGATAGCGAAAGGATCGAGAACAAACGGCGTGGTGCGCAGGTTAGGCTGTAATTTTTTGACGCCAGCCATACGCTGCATCTGATGGCCGGTTTTCATCAACGGATTACCGTGGCTCTGTTTACCGGTACCGCACCAGAAATCGACGCATACGTTAGTGCCGCCTTCAGATTTTAGCCAGATACCGGTACAGCCCAGCCACCACATAGCGAACGTACCCGGCGCGACCTGCTCTTGCTCAATCTCTTCGTTCAGCCAGCTTCCCCACTCCGGAAACGTGCTCAGAATCCATGATTCACGCGTGATGCTTTGTACTTTACTCATCGCATTTACCTTCATGTTTGTTCAAAATAATTCAAAGCGTGATTTGTTTTGATTAATTCTGATACTATTTTCTCAAGAAGGCAATGGGCTATTTTTTGACTTTTGGGTAGGGGATAACGCAGTCAGGAGAAAGTTTAATCTTGCCTGGCGTCATGGGGATGTAGCCATCTTTATGATTTTACTTATTTAATGAAAAAATGAGTTACCTATAAGTAAACCATGTATTAAGTGCGCTAATTATTTGCGCGCTACGTCACATTTAATCAAATTCAATCTTGTTGTGATTACTTTTGAAAATTACAGTGAAGGGACATTATCCTGAGCGCCTGTGACTCAGCAACCTCGTCTACCGGAGATCGTTATGGAGATCCTCTACAACATCTTTACCATTTTCTTTAATCAGGTAATGACCAATGCCCCGCTATTACTGGGTATTGTGACCTGCCTGGGCTATATCCTGCTGCGTAAAAGCGTCAGCGTGATCATCAAAGGGACGATCAAAACCATCATTGGCTTCATGCTGCTACAGGCCGGGTCCGGCATTCTGACCAGCACCTTTAAACCGGTGGTGGCGAAAATGTCTGAGGTCTACGGCATCAACGGCGCGATTTCCGATACCTATGCTTCGATGATGGCAACGATCGAACGGATGGGTGATGCGTATAGCTGGGTAGGCTACGCGGTGTTGCTCGCGCTGGCGCTGAATATTTGTTACGTCTTGTTGCGACGCATTACCGGTATTCGCACCATCATGTTGACCGGGCACATCATGTTCCAGCAGGCGGGGCTGATTGCGGTCTCTTTCTATATCTTCGGCTATTCCATGTGGACCACCATTATCTGCACGGCGATACTGGTTTCCCTGTACTGGGGTATTACCTCCAACATGATGTACAAGCCGACTCAGGAAGTGACGGACGGCTGCGGTTTCTCCATCGGTCACCAGCAGCAGTTTGCTTCCTGGATTGCCTATAAAGTCGCGCCGTTCCTGGGCAAAAAAGAGGAAAGCGTTGAAGACCTCAAACTGCCGGGCTGGCTGAACATTTTCCATGACAACATCGTCTCCACGGCGATTGTAATGACCATCTTCTTTGGTGCCATTCTGCTCTCTTTTGGTATCGATACCGTACAGGCGATGGCGGGTAAAACCCACTGGACAATCTATATCCTGCAAACCGGTTTCTCCTTTGCGGTGGCGATCTTCATCATCACCCAGGGCGTGCGTATGTTTGTCGCCGAGCTCTCTGAGGCCTTTAACGGTATCTCTCAGCGTCTGATTCCGGGCGCAGTACTGGCGATTGACTGCGCCGCTATTTATAGCTTCGCGCCTAACGCGGTGGTCTGGGGCTTTATGTGGGGCACCATCGGCCAGCTGATTGCGGTTGGCATCCTGGTTGCCTGCGGCTCCTCGATCCTGATTATTCCTGGCTTTATCCCGATGTTCTTCTCTAACGCCACTATCGGCGTGTTCGCTAACCACTTCGGCGGCTGGCGTGCGGCGCTGAAGATTTGTCTGGTGATGGGGATGATCGAAATCTTTGGTTGCGTCTGGGCGGTGAAACTCACCGGTATGAGCGCCTGGATGGGTATGGCGGACTGGTCGATTCTGGCGCCGCCGATGATGCAGGGCTTCTTCTCCCTCGGTATCGCCTTTATGGCCGTCATCATTGTAATTGCACTGGCTTATATGTTCTTCGCTGGCCGCGCACTGCGCGCAGAAGAAGATGCAGAAAAACAACTGGCAGAACAGTCTGCTTAATAAGGAGTTTTGATTATGACCGTACGTATTCTGGCTGTGTGTGGCAACGGACAGGGCAGTTCCATGATCATGAAAATGAAAGTGGACCAGTTTTTAACCCAATCAAACATTGACCACACGGTAAACAGCTGCGCGGTTGGCGAGTACAAAAGCGAGTTGAGCGGCGCGGATATCATCATCGCTTCTACCCATATTGCAGGCGAAATCAGCGTGACCGGCAACAAATATGTGGTTGGCGTGCGCAACATGCTGTCGCCTGCGGATTTTGGCCCGAAACTGCTGGAAGTGATCAAAGAACATTTCCCGCAAGACGTGAAGTAAGGATGCAACATGAAATTACGTGATTCACTGGCGGAGAATAATTCTATCCGCCTGCAGGCTGAAGCGAATACCTGGCAGGAAGCCGTCAAGATCGGCGTCGATTTACTGGTGGCTGCAGACGTGGTAGAGCCGCGCTATTACCAGGCGATTCTGGATGGCGTTGAGCAGTTTGGCCCCTATTTTGTGATTGCCCCCGGCCTGGCGATGCCGCATGGCCGCCCGGAAGAAGGGGTGAAGAAAACCGGTTTTTCGCTGGTGACCCTGAAAAAGCCGCTGGAGTTCAACCACGAAGATAACGACCCGGTCGATATTCTGATCACCATGGCGGCGGTTGATGCCAACACTCACCAGGAAGTGGGCATCATGCAGATCGTCAACCTGTTTGAAGACGAAGCTAATTTTGACCGTTTACGCGCCTGCCGTACCGCGCAGGAAGTCCTGGATCTCATTGACCGCACCAACGCGGCAGCTTAAGAAGGAATTGAAAATGTCATTACCAATGTTGCAGGTCGCGCTGGACAACCAGACTATGGATAGCGCCTATGAAACCACTCGCCTGATTGCCGAAGAAGTCGACATTATCGAAGTGGGCACCATTCTGTGCGTGGGCGAAGGCGTGCGTGCGGTTCGCGACCTGAAAGCGCTTTACCCGCACAAAATCGTGCTGGCGGACGCCAAAATTGCCGATGCCGGTAAAATCCTCTCCCGTATGTGTTTCGAAGCCAACGCGGACTGGGTGACCGTGATTTGCTGTGCAGATATCAACACCGCAAAAGGCGCGCTGGATGTGGCAAAAGAGTTCAACGGCGACGTGCAGATCGAACTGACCGGTTACTGGACCTGGGAACAGGCGCAGCAGTGGCGTGATGCGGGTATTCAGCAGGTGGTTTATCACCGCAGCCGTGACGCGCAGGCCGCAGGCGTGGCGTGGGGTGAAGCGGATATTACCGCGATTAAACGGCTGTCCGATATGGGCTTTAAAGTGACCGTGACCGGCGGACTGGCGCTGGAAGACCTGCCGCTGTTCAAAGGCATTCCGATCCATGTCTTTATCGCGGGGCGCAGCATTCGCGATGCCGAATCGCCGGTAGAAGCCGCACGGCAGTTCAAACGCTCCATTGCCCAACTGTGGGGCTAAGGAGCGGCTATGCTGTCGAAACAAATTCCGCTCGGCATCTATGAAAAAGCGCTCCCTGCCGGGGAGTGCTGGCTGGAGCGCCTGCGGCTGGCGAAAACGCTGGGTTTTGACTTCGTTGAAATGTCGGTGGACGAGACCGACGCCCGACTGGCGCGGCTCGACTGGAGTCGCGAGCAGCGCTTGGCGCTGGTGAGCGCAGTTGCTGAAACCGGCGTGCGCGTGCCGTCCATGTGTCTGAGCGCGCATCGTCGTTTTCCGCTCGGTAGCGAAGATGACGCGGTACGGGCGCAGGGGCTGGAGATTATGCGTAAAGCGATTCAGTTTGCGCAGGACGTCGGGATTCGCGTCATTCAACTGGCGGGGTACGACGTTTACTATCAGCAGGCCAACGACGAAACGCGTTGCCGCTTCCGCGATGGGTTAAAAGAGAGCGTTGATATGGCCAGCCGCGCCCAGGTGACGCTGGCGATGGAGATCATGGACTACCCGCTGATGAACTCCATCAGTAAAGCGCTGGGCTATGCTCACTACCTCAATAACCCGTGGTTCCAGCTCTATCCGGATATCGGCAATCTGTCTGCCTGGGATAACGACGTACAGATGGAGCTACAGGCAGGAATCGGGCATATCGTCGCGGTACACGTCAAAGATACTAAACCCGGCGTGTTCAAAAATGTGCCGTTTGGCGAAGGCGTGGTGGATTTCGAGAGTTGTTTTGCAACGCTCAAACAGAGTGGCTATTGCGGGCCCTATCTGATTGAGATGTGGAGCGAAACAGCAGAGAACCCGGCGGCAGAGGTAGCGAAAGCGCGTGACTGGGTGAAAGCGCGCATGGCCAGCGCCGGTCTGGTGGAGGCAGCCTAATGCAAAAGCTCAAGCAGCAGGTATTTGACGCTAACATGGATTTGCCCCGTTATGGACTGGTGACGTTTACCTGGGGCAACGTCAGCGCTATCGATCGCGAACGCGGATTGGTGGTGATTAAGCCAAGCGGTGTCGCCTATGAAACCATGAAGGTAGATGACATGGTGGTAGTGGATATGGATGGCAAAGTGGTGGAGGGAGGTTATCGTCCTTCTTCCGATACCGCTACCCATCTGGCGCTGTATCAACGCTATCCGTCGCTTGGCGGCGTCGTTCATACCCACTCCACCCACGCCACGGCATGGGCGCAGGCGGGGATGGCTATTCCGGCGCTCGGTACCACGCACGCGGACTATTTCTTTGGCGATATTCCTTGTACCAGGGCGTTAAGCGAAGAAGAAGTGCAGGGCGAGTACGAGCTGAACACCGGTAAGGTGATCATCGAAACGCTGGGCGAGGTGGAACCGCTGCATACGCCAGGCATTGTCGTGTATCAACACGGGCCATTCGCCTGGGGGAAAGATGCGCACGATGCGGTACATAACGCGGTGGTCATGGAGGAAGTGGCAAAAATGGCGTGGATTGCGCGCGGCATTAACCCGGCGCTGAATCCCATCGACGATTATCTGATGAATAAACACTTCATGCGTAAGCATGGCCCGAATGCGTATTACGGGCAGAAGTGAAGTATGAGCTCCGGAATGTGAATATTATCGGGATGTCACAGGTCTAATTCCGGAGCCATCTTTCCGCGAAAAAAGCCCCCTGCTCAGGGGGCAAATCAACTATGGCTTTTTCGTTGGTTTTCCTGATGCTAGCGATAAATATTCGCGCTGGCGTGTATATTGCCGTTGCTACCCGGTTCCCGGATAAGTATGACGTGATAATACATTGCGTTTCGCACGTCGGCCTCTTCATTCAGCGCCAGATTGGCTTCACTTTCCGTGGCGAAGTTATGGTTGATGTAGATCACGCCTAAGCTGCGCACATCATCCATATTTCTGGCCTGGTGATTATTTAACTCGATGGCTGCCGTTGCCGTTATGCCAGGCAAAAGCGCAGCCAGAAATAACATTATCCGGGCTCGCATAGAGTACCTCCTCAGCAGCGCGGTCTGGTTAGCGATATCCCCCTTTAGTGAATCGCTTCTGGTTTAATTTTAACCATAACCCGCCGCAGAGATGGCGACCTTTTCTGATGCTGTTGTTCAAAAAATTATCGTATTGTCGTTTTTTACCTGATTAACAACCCGTTGATGTATGCCGCTATGTTTAAGAAACCCTGTGTGGCAAAAAAGCGCGCTGACCACAGTGTCAATTTCTCTGCCGCAACAGGCCGTTTATAGTGGCATGCGATATGAAGTTAATATCTCAGCAGCAAAATGCGACGGGACAGGCGTTACGTTCGGCACGATAAATAATTGTACAATCACCTTGAGTTTGCCCGCAGGCGCCAGTATTATAACGCGTCATTTTTCAGCCGACCTTTAACACGTTCCTTGCCTCCATGGGCTGCGGCTGACCCAGACAGGAGGCTGAATAATCCGTAAGGAGCAATTCGATGCGTCATTACGAAATCGTTTTTATGGTCCATCCTGACCAGAGCGAACAGGTTCCGGGCATGATCGAGCGTTACTCTGCTGCCATCACTGGCGCAGAAGGCAAGATCCACCGTCTGGAAGACTGGGGCCGCCGTCAGCTGGCTTACCCGATCAACAAACTGCACAAAGCGCACTACGTTCTGATGAACGTTGAAGCGCCGCAGGAAGTGATCGATGAGCTGGAAACTACCTTCCGCTTCAACGATGCCGTTATCCGCAGCATGGTTATGCGTACTAAGCACGCTGTTACCGAAGCTTCTCCGATGGTTAAAGCGAAAGACGAGCGCCGTGAGCGTCGCGATGATTTCGCTAACGAAACCGCAGATGATGCTGAAGCTGGGGATTCTGAAGAGTAATTTCTGATGACCAACCGTCTGGCGTTGTCCGGCACCGTGTGCAGGGCCCCCCTTCGAAAGGTCAGTCCATCAGGAATTCCGCATTGCCAGTTCGTGCTTGAGCATCGTTCTGTGCAAGAGGAAGCCGGCTTTCACCGGCAGGCGTGGTGCCAAATGCCCGTTATTGTTAGCGGACACGAAAACCAGGCCATTACTCACAGTATAACGGTCGGCAGCCGCATAACCGTTCAGGGGTTTATTTCTTGCCACAAGGCAAAGAACGGTCTGAGCAAAATGGTTCTGCATGCCGAGCAGATTGAATTGATAGATTCTGGAGACTAGCCATATGGCACGTTATTTCCGTCGTCGCAAGTTCTGCCGTTTCACCGCGGAAGGCGTTCAAGAGATCGACTATAAAGATATCGCTACGCTGAAAAACTACATCACCGAAAGCGGTAAGATTGTCCCAAGCCGTATCACCGGTACCCGTGCAAAATACCAGCGTCAGCTGGCTCGCGCTATCAAACGCGCTCGCTACCTGTCTCTGCTGCCGTACACTGATCGCCATCAGTAATCGGTCACGGTCCATTAATACGACTTTGAGAGGATAAGGTAATGCAAGTTATTCTGCTTGATAAAGTAGCAAACCTGGGTAGCCTGGGTGATCAGGTTAACGTTAAAGCGGGCTATGCTCGTAACTTCCTGGTACCACAGGGTAAAGCTGTTCCGGCTACCAAGAAAAACGTTGAATACTTCGAAGCACGTCGCGCTGAACTGGAAGCTAAACTGGCTGACGTTCTGGCTGCTGCAAATGCACGCGCAGAGAAAATCAACGCCCTGGAAACCGTTACTATCGCGTCTAAAGCAGGCGACGAAGGTAAACTGTTCGGTTCCATCGGTACTCGCGACATCGCTGACGCTGTGACTGCAGCTGGCGTTGACGTGGCTAAGAGCGAAGTTCGTCTGCCGAACGGCGTTCTGCGTACCACTGGCGAACACGAAGTGAACTTCCAGGTTCATAGCGAAGTATTCGCAAAAGTTATCATCAACGTGGTTGCTGAGTAATCAGGCATTCTCGTTTTTGCTAGCAACGAAACGTCGGCCCAGCGCCGGCGTTTTGCTTTTTTAACCCCATCGCTTTTCGACTGGCTATCTCCCCCTCTTTTCGCGATAATTAAAAATAAAACATTATTTTAATTTCTTGGTGAAAGAATGGATACCCAACGCCAGGCCTCCCCGTTTGCCCGCAAAAACGTCGTTTATGTGTGTGCCGCATTTTGTTGCCTGCTATGGGGCAGCGCTTATCCAGCCATCAAAAGCGGTTATGACCTCTTTCAGATAGCCACCGACGATATCCCTTCTAAAATTGTTTTTGCTGGTTATCGTTTTTTGTTTGCGGGTGGGTTGCTGCTACTGTTCGCGCTGCTTCAGCGTAAACCGATTGGTCGGTTTCGTCCGCGCCAGTTTGCTCAGTTAACGTTACTGGGGCTGACTCAGACGTCGCTGCAATATCTCTTTTTCTATATCGGCCTTGCGTTCACCTCCGGCGTGAAAGGCTCAATCATGAACGCGACAGGCACATTCTTCAGCGTATTGCTGGCGCACTTTATTTATCAGAACGACCGATTGAGCTACAACAAAACGCTCGGCTGTATTCTGGGCTTTGCGGGCGTTATGGCGGTGAACGTCAGCAACGGCCTGGATTTCAGCTTTAATCTGCCGGGAGAAGGCTCCGTGGTGCTGGCGGCGTTTATTCTTTCTGCGGCCACATTGTATGGCAAACGTCTCTCGCAGACGGTCGATCCGATGGTCATGACTGGCTATCAATTGGGGATTGGCGGTCTGGTACTGGTCATTGGCGGTTACGTTTTTGGCGGTACGCTGACGATACATGGCTTCTCGTCGGTGGCGATTTTAGTCTACCTGACGTTACTCTCGTCGGTCGCTTTTGCGCTATGGAGCATTTTACTCAAATATAACCGTGTGGGGATGATTGCGCCGTTTAACTTTCTGATCCCGGTTTCCGGCGCGGCTCTTTCGGCTATTTTTCTCGGCGAGAATATATTGGAGTGGAAATACATGATTGCGCTGGTGCTGGTATGTTCGGGGATTTGGTGGGTGAATAAGGTGAAGCGGTAATGCTTCACCTGAACGAATAGGGTACAGGCGGGATAAGGCGTAGCCGGCGTTACTGTGCGCGAATAAAACTGCCGTCAGGCTGACGCGTAAACAGCACCTGTTGACCGTTATCGCCATCTATCGTTAAACCTGTCACCACCCCGCTGGCATTCTGGCGAATTTTAATCATTTGACCATTTTTGAGATTACTCAGCGGTTTGCCAGCGCCTTCTACCTGCGCCATTGCATAAACGTCTGTCGGGGGCAGCCCGTGGTCACGGAACAGTTGCGCCAGAGTTTTACCAGACTCTACCCGGTACGAGCGCCACTGTTGACCGATGCCGCTATCCTGCTGGAAAGGCTGCGTCTGCGGCTGGTTTTGTTCTTCCGGCTGGCCTTCCTGGATAGGTTCCGGCGCAACGGGCGCCACCTGATCCGGATCGTTTTGCGGCGCGACCAGCTGCGCCTGAAGCTGGGCCTCCGTCGGCGGCTGTGATTGCGATTGCAGATCCAATTGCGCTTCCCGCGTGACGACAGGTGAGTCGCTGGTCTCGCTGGCGGGCAGCAGGAAACCGATCACCAGCACGATAGCGGCAATGATAATGCCACGACGATGCATAGGCGGCAGCGGTTCCATGATGCGAAAATTATCCGGCGCGTGCCAGATTTTCGCCAGGGTTGGTTTTAATTCAAAGCGCCCGGGCATGGTTTACCTCCTGCTCCGCATCTCGTTCCTTAATCATAGAGTATAGATGGCTAACGCTATGATACTGGTAGTGCTATCCGCTTTCGTGACATCAATACGGATAATCTATTGTTTCTTTTTCCCTGCGATTTGTCATCCTCCCTGAGACAAAGTTTTACCAGAAGAAGCGTGGCTGTTATGCTGCCCGCTACTTTTTTGATATCCGATGAAGGAAAAATAATGGCCACCCCGACTTTTGACACTATTGAAGCGCAAGCGAGCTACGGCATTGGTTTGCAGGTAGGGCAGCAGCTCAGCGAATCCGGTCTTGAAGGGCTGTTGCCTGAAGCGCTGGTTGCAGGCATTGCTGATGCGCTGGAAGGTAAACACCCGGCGGTTCCTGTTGATGTGGTGCATCGTGCGCTGCGTGAAATTCATGAGCGTGCGGACGCGGTGCGTCGTGAGCGTTTCAAAGCGATGGCGGCCGAAGGCGTGAAATACCTGGAAGAAAACCGCGAAAAAGACGGTGTGAACAGTACTGAGTCTGGTTTACAGTTCCGCGTTCTGACGCAGGGCGAAGGCGCGATTCCGGCGCGTACCGACCGCGTACGCGTGCATTACACCGGTAAGCTTATTGATGGCACCGTATTTGACAGCTCCGTCGCGCGCGGCGAACCGGCTGAATTCCCGGTAAATGGCGTGATCGCCGGCTGGATTGAAGCTCTGACTCTGATGCCGGTAGGTTCCAAATGGGAACTGACTATCCCACAGGAGCTGGCCTATGGCGAGCGTGGGGCCGGGGCCTCTGTTCCGCCATTCAGCACCCTGGTGTTTGAGGTGGAACTGCTGGAAATTCTCTAAGCGCCCCGGGTTTGCCGGATGATGGCGTAAACGCCTTATCCGGCAACCCTGACTTCAGCAGATGCCAATATTTTATTTTGCAAATGGCGTCGTTACGTGTATTTTTGTGAGCTAATTCGCATTATCAAAGTGATATAACACTCATTTTAAACATAAAATTAACATTGTATTTGAATCTTAGTATTCATCCCGCCGATTCTTACCTAATATCGATGAGTCCTGATAACAGGATCGTCGTATCATAGACCAAAGGCCGTAGAGCCCGCACAACACAGACAGGTACAGGAAGAAAAACATGGTAGATCAGGTAAAAGTCGCAGCCGACGAACAGGCTCCGGCTGAACAGTCGCTACGGCGCAATCTTACAAACCGTCATATACAGCTTATCGCTATTGGCGGCGCTATTGGTACCGGTCTGTTTATGGGATCGGGTAAAACGATCAGTCTCGCCGGACCGTCGATCATTTTTGTATATATGATCATCGGTTTTATGCTTTTTTTCGTGATGCGCGCCATGGGGGAATTGCTGCTCTCGAATCTGGAATATAAATCGTTTAGCGATTTTGCTTCCGACCTGCTTGGCCCCTGGGCGGGATATTTCACCGGCTGGACGTACTGGTTTTGCTGGGTGGTGACCGGTATGGTTGACGTGGTGGCGATTACCGCCTACGCGCAGTTCTGGTTTCCCGGCCTTTCCGATTGGGTCGCCTCGCTGGCGGTAGTGATCCTGCTGCTAAGCCTCAACCTCGCCACCGTTAAAATGTTTGGTGAAATGGAATTTTGGTTTGCTATGGTCAAAATCGTCGCCATTGTGGCGTTGATTGTGGTCGGGCTGGTGATGATTGCGATGCACTTTAAATCGCCGACAGGCGTTGAAGCGTCTTTCGCGCATCTGTGGAATGACGGCGGCTGGTTCCCGAAAGGTATTAGCGGGTTCTTTGCCGGTTTCCAGATTGCAGTGTTCGCTTTCGTGGGCATTGAGCTGGTTGGTACTACCGCCGCAGAAACTAAAGATCCGGAAAAATCGCTGCCGCGCGCGATTAACTCAATACCGATCCGTATCATCATGTTCTACGTCTTTGCGCTGATTGTCATTATGTCGGTGACGCCGTGGAGTTCCGTGGTGCCGGATAAGAGCCCGTTTGTTGAGCTGTTTGTACTGGTGGGTCTGCCTGCCGCTGCGAGCGTGATCAACTTTGTCGTGCTGACCTCGGCGGCGTCTTCCGCCAACAGCGGCGTCTTCTCGACCAGCCGTATGCTGTTTGGCCTGGCGCAAGAAGGCGTGGCGCCAAAAGCGTTCGCTAAGCTATCGAAACGCGCGGTACCGGCGAAAGGCCTGACCTTCTCCTGTATCTGCCTGCTGGGCGGCGTGGTTATGCTGATGGTCAACCCGAGCGTGATTGGCGCATTCACCATGATCACTACGGTTTCGGCTATCCTGTTTATGTTTGTCTGGACCATCATTCTGTGTTCATACCTGGTGTACCGCAAAAAGCGTCCCCACCTGCATGAGAAATCCATCTATAAGATGCCGCTCGGTAAGCTGATGTGCTGGGTCTGTATGGCGTTCTTTGCGTTCGTGCTGGTATTACTGACGCTGGAAGACGATACGCGCCAGGCGCTGATCGTGACGCCGCTGTGGTTTATCGCGTTGGGTCTGGGCTGGCTGTTCCTGCGTAAGAACAAACTGGCTAAATGACGGATTTATCCCTCTCGCTTAGGCGAGGGGGTATGCGCATAACGTACCCGCCGGGGCGCTTTCTTCATTTTTACGCCCCATTTTGTCGCTTCCCGCTCCTTAACGAGCTATTTTTCTCGCCACATTTGATAGCGTATGGAGATGAAAAGCTCAGGAAATGAGTGTTTGTCCGCTGATGCAATGACGCGAAAAACGTTTCTTCAGGAAGGGCAGCTGTAAATTGCAGGCTGACGGTAAGTGCCGCCTTGATGAATTCCTATAATGGCGGCTCGCGCTGGATAATACGTTGAAAAAGTGGTTTAAGTAACAAATTAATCTCCTATTTCAAACTGTAATTATGACCATTCGACGCTGGATTTTAAGCGTTACGCTTTTGCTGCTGCCTGTTCCTGCGTTCGCAGATTTTCAGTATCAGCAGGATAAGGACGGCGTTTTTTATACCGCCGACGACGAACCGCAAATTCTCTCCCGACTGCCTGACGTTAGCTATTCGCATTTACGGCGTATTGCCGATTTATCTCACCCGCAAGACCCTCGCCCGTTAATAGAAATCAATCCCGACAGCCATAACTGCGACGACAATCATATTTGTCAGCACGCTTATCTCAGCGATGGGCTCTTTATCCTGTGGGCAGGCAAAATCGTCCAGAATACCGGGGATGAGCCTGCCGTTGATGTTGCCAGCTTTCAGTCTTTTGGCGCCTTTGCCGCCGATAAACACGGTCTCTATTTTGATGGTAAACGTCGTGATAGCAATGCGGGTGAAAAACGTGTGGATATGGCGACTCTGGCAGAGACGAAAATCTGGAATCTGCTGCGGGATAAAAATAATCTCTATTATGAAGGCCGCTGGCTGGGGCGGGCCGATGGGTTTCGCGTGTTGAGGCTGGATTCCACTTCGGCAAGGGAGTTTATTGTGACGACGGCGCAACGGGTGATTGTGAACGGCATACCCATTACCGCTGATGCTAATACGTTTCAAATCATTCGCTGGATGCCTGGCGAGGTACTAATTTATCGTGATAAAACCGGTAAGCATGACTATGAGATTGATAATTCCAGTCGGTACTGCGGCTATTTTAATATTGGCCTGCGTGAGGTGACATGGCTGAAACATGAGGCAACCAACGCCGGGAGCAGTTGTAAAGTGGAAACCCTGCCGGGTGTCGATCCGGAGTATTTTTTTCGTCTGAACGGGAACACCGGTTGGTATAAGGATCGTATTTATCAGGTGAGCACGAATGCGTTGGGCGAGGGGGTACTGCGCATTTTTACGTCGCAGGAAAAACTTCCGGCGCTGAAAATAGATAGAGTTACCTATAATTACTACCATCTGGCTTTGTCCGCGGATGGGCAATTATATCGCCAGATCTCACGTGATCAATGGCAGCGCTATAACCCGATATTAACAGAGTGGACGACGGTATCACCAGCGCCCACTGACGTTATCTCTTTGCTTCCCTCTGATTACCACTAGCGCAGGATGGCGCAATGTTGAGAATAAAACAGTTCTGTTTATCGATTTTATTAATGCTGGCACCAGTGTTAGCTCTGGCCTGTTCCGGCATTCCATATGCTTTGTTTCACTATCAGCCGTGGGGGCAGGGAACGAAATATGTAGTTGAAGAAGATTATGATTATGGTATTAATTTTAAAGATATTGAAATTCGAGAGGTAAAATTTAGTCAACTACGGCACGTTCCTGACCGCATTGTTAATGAATATAATGACCGTGGAAAAATGAGTAATGATTTTGTTCATGTCGCCGCTTTTTCATCGCTAATAAAAAATGATTTCTGGCAGTTTTATTGGCTAACCGACGGCCAGCATATTTTATGGGCTGGGAAAATCGTACAAAATCCACCGGGTAAGCCGCCAGTGGATGCAGCGACTTTTCGGGCGTATGGACGCTTTGCCGCTGATAAAGATAGTCTTTACTTCGACGGCGAGCGCACAGATGATAATCATGGTGAAAAAAGGGTCGATATAGATTCGTTGCAGCAGGTTGGCGGCAACATCAAATTAAGCGACTCCGGCGATGTGCTTAAAGACAGGCGCAACCTCTACTTTCAGGGACGCTGGCTGGCTAGTGCGCAGGGATATTCCATCCTGGGCGTTAAATCCTGGGAGCAGCGTAATATTCTGTTTTCGCCGACCAGCTGCGATACTACATCTAATCCTGGCCCGTGGGACACTATTCTACGTACCGCCACGCAGGTTTTTGTTAATGGTGTGGCAATTGATGCCGATCCGAACTCTTTTCATGTTGTGCGCTGGGTCGCTGGTGTGCAGTTACTCTATCGCGACAAAGCAGGCGTAAAACGCTATTACTTCGGCAAAGACTGTCTCAATACGTTTAATGTACAGCGGGATAAGGTGACATGGATGACGCGAGAGGCATCGCGCCGAGGCGATGACTGCCGAATAGCGACTATTCCCAATGTTGATCCAGAATATTTCCATCCCATTCATTACAATTGGACGGTAGCACAGTACAAAGATCTATTGTACCAGGTGAAGTATGTCTCTCCGGTCGACAGGGTATTAACCATCACCCGCTTGCCTGATCCGCAGGTACAGCTGAAAGCTGGCGCTAATTTGGTGGGTAAACAGATCTATTTTATCGGCGATGGGGGCGTGCAGATTATCGATCCTATTGGACCATTGGTGTGGTTTAAAAATCCCGATGGTTCATTTTCTGATGTTTTTGCTCATGACGATCGTTATCTCTATTTCTTCGGTGATACGCTGGTGGATAGCGGGCAACGGCGTAACGTAACGCGGACGCTGGATACTGCGCATATCGACAAGAGCGGTTATTATCTGGTCACTGAGGAGGGGAAATATGAGGTTATTAATAATGCATTCACCTCTCGCTAAAAAGCGTTAGTCGATTCAGAATAAACGATCCTGTCTATACGTTCAGGATCGTTTATTGGCGGTGGATTATTCCCCGGCCAGCGCGCGTGGGAACAGCACGTTATTCTCCAGGCTGATGTGCTCCATCAGATCATCAATCATCTCATTAATGCCGTTATACATCGCTTTCCAGGTGGTACAAGCTTCTGGCGGCGGCGTTACATTTTGGGTGACGTGTTTGATGACGTCTACCAGCTCTCCCGCCTCGTCATGCTCGCTTTCCATTACGCTTATCGGGCCCGTTGCCTGGCGACCCATACCCTGTTTGATCATGGGGAACAGGATCTGTTCTTCTTTCATCATATGGCTGGAAAGCTCTTCATGCAGCGCGGTGAGATATTTTGTCAGGCCGCGTGGGACGTTTGGCTTATCCGCGTGGACGCGTTCCACTTTGGTTGCCTGCAGGATAAGCTCCGGCAGTTGCTCGCGATGTCGGTCATGATAGCGCACAACGATATGGTCAATAATGTCTGCCAGCGGAACGGCGCGCCAGTCTTTTTCGATGGGCTGTTCAGCCAACTGCGCCAGTTGCGCTTCAATGATGTCAATATCGACGTCGTGACGCGTGGCGGCGCGCGCCAGCGTCTGTTTTCCGCCGCAGCAGTAATCCATATCGTACTGGCGAAACAGCGCCGATGCGCGGGGAATAGAGAGCGCCAGTTCGCCTAAAGGTTGATCGCGATAAGCCATAGCCGTTACCTCATTTGCAATAATATAAGTTGTATTTTAAATGCATCTTTAAGGCAAGGCTATAACTCTTTCGGGGTGCGTATAATTTAAGCGAGTATGAAATTAGCGTTCCGTGACCGGAACGACGGTCGCTTTTTCCGGTTTCGCTCTCACGGCAATGACCACGCCCGCCACCAGGAGCGCAATGCCGCTTAACGTCAGGAATGGCGGGATTTCCTGGCGCAGAATGAAGGTATAGAGCAGTCCCGCCAACGTCTCAAAAACAATCAGCGGCCCTAAAATAACGGTTGGCAATTTTTGGCTGGCGATATTCCAGCACAGCGCGCCCACCCAGGAACACAGCACTGCGATGGCGATCATCAGACCGATAAACAGCGCGGGATGCGGGCCAAAGGGCAGGGTAAACAACGGTTTCTGGATACTCAGCCACAGACAGACCGCCGCATAGCCGATTAACGAGACCGGCAGCGTAACCAGCGCCTGCGCCGTTGCCCACATCATGGGATGTTTGTCGGGATTTTCCCGCAGCCAGCGGGCGTTGCGCAGCGCATACCATGCCCAGCACGCTACGGAAATCAGCGCCAGCACAATGCCTGAACCATAGCGCCAGCCGCTAACATCGGATAATCCCTGACTAAGTTCAGCAATATTGACGCACAGCAGGCCAAAACCGATAAGCGCCAGCGCGGGCGCTAAACGCCGCCAGGATAATCTGCCGTCTCGTTGGCTATAGAGAACGTTAGCGAAAAGCGGAATGACGACCGGCAATGTCCCGATGATCATCGTCGACACCGGCGCGCCGGTTCGCTGAATGGCGCTGGCGAGGCAGGCGTAATAGATTACATTGCCCATCAGGGTCAGCGACAGGGCGGTGGACCAGTCTTTGCGCGTTAACTGGCGTAACCGCGTGCGGCCTAACCAGGCAATCGGCAGGGCAATCAGCCCCAGCGCCAGATAGCGTCCCATTGACTGTAAGAGGGCCGGGTAATCCGGCACGATTAACGGGCCGACGAAAATCAATCCCCACATTAGCCCTGCCAGCAGGGCGTATAGCACGCCGCTAATCATCAGATTCTCCTCACAAACCGTTCCGTCATTATCAGAGAAGGTCTATGAGGATGCCACATAAATTAACTAAATTTTAACACTTACAGTACGGAGCGAAGGCTTTCTGTGAGCGTCGTCGTCGGGCGACCGATGAGTTTACGCAGTGTATGGCTGTCATCAAACAGACCGCCTTTCGCCGCGCCAGCGTCAGAATTGGCCAACATATCCGCCAGTCCGTCAGGCAGGCCTGCGCCTTTCAGCGCGGTGGCAAAATCGACTTCGCTCAGGTTCTGGTAGACGATTTTTTTTCCGCTTTGATGAGTAAGTTCATCCGCCAACTGGCTTAATGTCCAGGCGTCATCACCCGCCAGTTCGTAGACATTCCCGGCGTGACCCTCTTCACGGATGACGCGCGCGGCGGCGGCGGCATAGTCAGCGCGCATTGCGGAGGCGATTTTCCCTTCTCCCGCTGCGCCAATAAAGACGCCATGCTTCAGCGCGGCAGGGACGCTCGCCAGGTGGTTTTCCGTATACCAGCCGTTACGTAATAGCGTGTGAGGAATACCTGACTCAGCCAGCATTTTTTCCGTTTCAATATGTTCATCGGCGAGCGCCAGCGGCGATTTATCTGCATGTAGCAGGCTGGTATAGGCGATGAATTTCACCTTCGCGGCAATGGCGGCCTGAATGACGTTGCGGTGCTGCGCGGTGCGTTGTCCCACTTCGCTGGATGATATAAGCAGCAGTTTATCAACGCCCTGTAAGGCGGTGGTCAGCGCGGCTTCGTTAGCGTAATCCGCCTGGCGAACGGCAATCCCGCGCTGACTGAGCGGGGCGGCTTTTTTCGGGTTACGGACGATCGCGATGAGGTGACTGGCGGGCGTCGTTTTTAGCAGGTTTTCAATAACGTGTTGGCCCAGTTGGCCTGTTGCGCCAGTGATAGCAATCATGGTGAACTCCTCAGTGTTGGTCTTGTGTTTTATTACGCTACCACCTAAACTTACTTTTAGTAAGTACGTACAAAAAGGTAAGTATCAATGCGCGCTCATACTCTTTCCCGGCAGTTGCGTGAAGGCAATCTCTTTGCTGAACAGTGCCCGTCCCGTGAGGTGTTAAAACATGTCACCAGTCGCTGGGGCGTACTGATTCTGGTCGCGTTACGCGACGGTACACACCGTTTTAGCGACCTGCGTCGCAAGATGGGAGGCGTGAGTGAAAAGATGCTGGCGCAGTCGTTACAGGCGCTTGAACAGGACGGATTTCTCAACCGGGTGTCATATCCAGTTGTTCCGCCGCATGTAGAGTACAGCCTGACGCCGCTTGGCGAGCAGGTGAGCGATAAAGTCGCCGCGCTGGCGGACTGGATAGAACTGAATTTGTCCCAGGTATTGGCGCAACGGGACCGTTTATCAGATGGCGGCTAGCGCTTTATTCGGCCTGCCAGTCAGGCCGAATAAACGCAGCGCCATACGGGACTCACGTTACTTGCTCAAATCCACCTGATAAATGGCAAAACCAATATCATCGACGGCAACCTTCTTCATCGGATACTGTCCTTTCGCTTTAATGAAGGCAGCGGCTTTATCGCCTGGCGATGTTTCAAAGCGGATATCCAGCGCCGTATCGCTGTGGATTGGCGCCAGACGCCAGTTATTATCCGCCGCCGGATGGATTTCGCCCGCGCGTTTTGATTCTGCGCCAATCCATGCCGCCAGCACGGCGCGATTTTCATCCGGAGACGCAAAGGCGATATGGCTGTCGCCCGTGCCGGCAAACTTGCCGCCGTAAGCGCGATAGTTATTCGTGGCGACTAGGAACGTAGCGTTCGGGCCGACAGGCTTACCCTTAAAGGTCAGGTTTTTAATACGTTCTGCCTGCGGATTCACCATCTGACATTCGCCATCATAGCGGGCGGGCTGTGACACATCGATTTGATAATTCACGCCGTCAATGACATCGAAATTATAGGTGCGAAAGCCATCCCAATTGATCAACGATTGCGGTTTGTTGCTGTGAATATCAATCTGATTAAACTGTCCGGCAGAACATTCCAGCCACTCTTTTACCTCTTTGCCGCTGGCTTTCACCACCACCAGCGTATTCGGATAGAGATAAAGATCGGCGGCGTTACGGAAGGTCAACTGGCCTTTTTCCACCTCGACAAAGCTGGCAGGATCGTTCTTACGCCCGCCAACTTTAAACGGCGCGGCGGCGGACAGCACCGGCAGTTTCGCCAGATCCGGATCGCCCTGAATAAAGTGTTCCACATACGCTTTTTGCGCGTTATTCACCACCTGTACGGTAGGATCGTCCTGCACCAGAGCAAGATAACTGTACATATTATCGGCGGATTTACCGATGGGCTTGCTGACAAACTCGCGGGTGGCATCGTGATCGGCTTTCAGAATACCGACCAGCTTACTGTCTTCCGCCGCCAGCGACTTTTTAGCGGCGGCGTCATAGATAGGCCGCGCTTCCGCTTTCGCCTGTGTAACCTGCCATTTGCCGCTGTCGTTATTGAGCACCAGATCGACCACTCCCAGATGGTCGCCCCACATGCCAGGCATTACCGCAGGAATGCCGTTAAGCGTACCTTTGGCGATATCCGCGCCTTTGATGTCGGCAAAATCTTTACCGGGGAGGACGGCATGAGCGTGGCCAAACATAATCGCGTCGACGCCGGGAACTTCGCTGAGGTAATAAACCGAGTTTTCCGCCATGCTGTGGTACGGATCGGCAGAAAGGCCTGAGTGAGCAATGACTACCACGATATCAGCGCCTTTCTCGCGCATTTCGGGCACATATTTCCGGGCGGTTTCCGTAATGTCATTGACGGTAACTTTGCCGCTCAGGTTCGCTTTATCCCAAATCATGATTTGCGGCGGAACAAAGCCGATATAGCCGATTTTCAGAGTTTGCGGGTTGCCGTCTTTATCAATAACGCTCGTCTCTTTAATCAGATAAGGCGTAAAGAGCGGTTTTTGGGTTTTAACGTCGATAATATTGGCGTTAACATAAGGGAATTTCGCGCCAGCCAGCGCGTTATGCAGATAGTTCAGACCATAATTAAACTCATGGTTGCCGAGGTTTCCAACCGCGTAATCCAGAGTGTTGAGCGCTTTATAGACCGGGTGAACATCACCGTCTTTGAGCCCTTTTGCCGCCATATAATCGCCCAGAGGGCTCCCCTGAATCAGGTCGCCGTTATCCACCAGCACGCTGTTTTTGACTTCATTTCGGGCGGCATGAATCAAACTTGCGGTACGTACCAATCCGAATTTTTCGGTTGCGGTATCCTTGTAATAATCGAAATCCATCATGTTGCTATGTAAATCAGTAGTTTCCATGATACGGAGATCGACGGTGGCCGCATTCACGCTGGCGGCGATCAGCGTAGCCAGAAGCGTTGCACTAAACTTAATCATCAGAGGCACCTTTTAAGAACGCAATAGAAAAGCCGGATAGTGAAAAATAGCGATGATAAACAGTGAAACCCGATATCGTTCCGACCGTCGCCAGAAGAAGGCGAAACCGCCCCATCCGGCCGATTTTTTGCGAGTGTTCACAGAAGGGTGAATCATGCCATGAAAGGTATTATCAAAACCGCAGACGGTATCACAGTTGGCGGAACCCTTAACGATCGGGTATAAGTAAAACAACGAGTTAACGCCCCTGTCATAAAGAGGTGGAGAATGTTAGAACAAGTATGCCAGCTTGCACGGAACGCGGGCGATGCCATTATGCAGGTTTATGATGGAGCCAAACCGATGGAGTACGCCCGCAAGCAGGACGATTCTCCAGTCACTGCGGCGGATATCGCTGCACATACCGTGATTCTCGAAGGGTTACGCACGCTCACGCCGGATATTCCGGTGCTTTCAGAAGAAGATCCGCCTGCCTGGGAAGTGCGCCAGCACTGGCAGCGTTACTGGCTGGTCGATCCGCTCGACGGCACCAAGGAGTTCATCAAGCGCAATGGCGAATTCACGGTCAATATCGCGCTGATTGAGCAGGGCAAGCCGGTGTTGGGCGTGGTCTATGCGCCGGTGCTGAAAGTGATGTACTACGCGGCGGAAGGTAAGGCCTGGAAAGAGGAGTGCGGGGTGCGTAAGCAGATTCAGGTCCGGGATGCCCGCCCGCCGCTGGTGGTGATTAGCCGTTCGCATACGGATGATGAACTCACCGAATATCTCCAACAGCTTGGCGAACATCAGACAACCTCTATTGGTTCCTCGCTGAAATTCTGCCTTGTGGCGGAAGGCCAGGCGCAGCTTTACCCCAGATTTGGGCCGACCAGCGTCTGGGACACTGCCGCAGGTCATGCCATTGCTGTTGCAGCCGGGGCGCACGTTCACGACTGGCAGGGAAAAACGCTGGACTATACCCCTCGTGAGTCGTTCCTTAACCCCGGCTTCCGGGTGACTATTTACTGAGGAGCTTATGCAGCAGGTCGACCACCTGCTGTACCTCTTGCTGGGTTAACGCGCCATCTTTCACCCATTGAACCCGACCGTCTTTGTCAAGCACGATGACGGCGGACCCCTCTTCTTTTAATTGCCAGGCGTTACGCGCCACGCCATTGCTGTCGACAATAAATTGCGACCACGGGTAGAGCTTTTTATTACTTTCTATACTGCTACGCACGAACATACCGGAGCCGGGGATCGCATCATCGGTGTTCACAATTGTGGTCGTCTGGTATCTGTCATGCGGAAGCCCGGCGGATTTAATCGCTTCAATCAGCGTGGCGTTTTTTTCCTTCGCTGACGTTCGACCCGCAATATGCAGCAGGACGCGCACTTTTCCCGCCAGCTGCGCGCTATTCCAGTTTTTATAACTAAACTCATCTTTATTCAACGTCAGTTCGCCACGGTCGGCAATGCCTACCGGCGGCACCCGTTGGTTATCTTCAAGGTTATGCGCACAAGCCATTATGGGGAGTAGCAGACACGATATCGCCAGAATTTTACGTAGGGTCATGGTCATTCCTTCTTTATTTTTTTGCAGGTGATCCGACCACTTTGGGCCGATAGTTAATCATATGTGCGATTGATGCTTTTTCTCGCAAAGGGGATGCCAGTTTGCGGGCGGGCGCTCACTTCCTGTGAAAAATGAAGGCATATACTGAGAAAAATGAGCTGATGTTTAGATAATTCTGAATAACTGTAATCAAAAGGTAAATATACTTATGCACACTGGAAACGACGTAGATATGGTCTATAGTCATATGGCATTAAAATTTGCGCCTTAAAACTGTTGGGCCGATTGTGGCACCGCAAGGGCGTAATACTCTGCAGGAGACAACAATGAAAATTTTCCAACGCTACAACCCGCTACAGGTGGCGAAGTACGTGAAGATCCTGTTCCGTGGACGGTTATATATCAAGGATGTTGGCGCTTTTGAGTTCGATAAGGGTAAGATTCTTATCCCAAAAGTGAGGGACAAGCAGCACTTGTCTGTGATGTCTGAAGTTAACCGTCAGGTTATGCGTCTGCAAACTGAGATGGCGTAACCAAAAGTGCTATGCAGTAGGTTAAAAAAGTAAAAAAAAACGGCTCCTGAATCAGGAGCCGTTGATGTTTCTGGCAAACGGATTTCAGGCCGCGCTGTCTTCTTTACCTTGCGCATCGGGCAGTTTCGGCGCCGGTACGTTGCTTTTATTGTCGAGACGCGTCACCAGCAACTGATCGATACGGTAGTTGTCGATATCCACCACTTCAAATTTGTAGCCGGAAAACTTCACCGAATCAGTGCGTTTTGGGATCTTGCGCAGCATAAACATCATAAAGCCGCCAATGGTTTCATAGTTGCCGGATTGCGGAAACTCATCGATATCCAGCACGCGCATGACGTCGTCAATCGGCGTGCCGCCGTCAACCAGCCAGGAATTTTCATCGCGCGCCACAATTTGCTCTTCCAGTCCCTGGCCGACCAGGTCACCCATTAGCGTGGTCATCACATCGTTCAGCGTAATGATACCGACGACCAGTGCGTATTCATTCATAATGACCGCGAAATCTTCGCCCGCCGTTTTGAAACTTTCCAGCGCCTCAGAAAGGGTCAGCGTATCCGGCACAATCAAGGTATTGCGAATTTGCACGCCGCTATTCAGCGCCATACTTTGGTTCGCCAGCACGCGATTTAGCAGATCTTTGGAGTCTACATAGCCGATGATGTGGTCGATATCTTCATTACACACCAAAAATTTTGAGTGCGGATGTTCGGCGACCTTTTTCTTCAGGCTTTGTTCGTCTTCGTGCAGATCAAACCAGATGATACTTTCGCGCGACGTCATAGAAGACGGTACGGTGCGGGATTCAAGTTCAAACACATTTTCAATTAGTTCGTGCTCTTGCTTGCGCAAGACGCCCGCCAGCGCGCCGGCTTCCACCACTGCATAAATATCATCAGAAGTAATGTCGTCTTTCCGCACCATTGGAATTTTGAACAGGCGGAAGATGTTGTTTGCCATGCCGTTAAACAGCCACACCAGCGGGCGAAAAACGAACAGGCAGAAGCGCATCGGGTTGATGATACGCAAAGCCACAGCTTCTGGCGCAATCATACCGATGCGTTTCGGGGTTAAATCCGCGAACAGGATAAACAGCCCCGTCACCAGCGAGAAAGAGAGAATAAAGCTCAGCTGCTCGGAGAGTTCTGGCGACATATAGTGCGAGAAAAGGGCGGAAAAGGCGGGCGAAAATGCCGCATCGCCGACGATACCGCCAAGAATAGCGACGGCGTTCAGGCCAATTTGCACAACGGTGAAAAACATGCCGGGATTTTCCTGCATTTTCAATACGCGTTGTGCGTTGATACTGCCTTCATCAGCTAATAACTTAAGTTTAATCTTACGTGATGCGGCAAGCGAGATCTCGGAGATGGAGAAGAACGCACTTACAGCGATCAGGCAGAATATAATGAATATACTGTTTAACATATCTTATCCGGCGAAACGCCAGATCCTCGGAAGGGAAGTTTATAAATCCGTGTGGTAACGTTTAATGAAAACCGGCTCGTAGCAGTGAGCCGATAAGTTCAGGGCTAGTATAGCGTAAGCTACTGTAAAGTCGCCAGAGGGTTCATTTTCAACTCCGACAAGTTCCCCCTACGCCAACGTCGTCACGCGTCAGGCGGCAGGCAAACGCCGATCCCGCCAATCCCGCAGTAACCGTATGGATTTTTGTGCAGATACTGTTGGTGTTCATCTTCGGCGTAGTAAAACGGCGTCGCATGGGCGATTTCCGTGGTAATAGGGCGATGGTCTCCGGCGGCGGCCATTGCCGACTGAAAGCGCTCGCGACTGGCGTGAGCGGCGGCATTTTGTTCCGGCGTTAAGGGATAAATCGCAGAACGGTATTGCGTACCGTGATCGTTACCCTGTTGCATCCCCTGCGTCGGATCGTGATTTTCCCAGAAGGTCTGTAAAAGCTGCTCATAACGGATAACGGCAGGATCGTACACTATCCGTACCGCTTCGGCATGACCGGTCTGCCCGGAGTAGACTTCCCGGTAGGTTGGATTAGGCGTGTAACCGCCCGCATACCCTGCCGCGGTGCTATATACGCCGGGCAATTGCCAGAATAAACGTTCTACGCCCCAGAAACAGCCCATAGCGAAGTAGGCGATCTCCATCCCGGCAGGGACATTGGTCATAGAGTGTTCATTTACCGCATGCAGAGTGGCGATCGGCATCGGGGTGTTGCGTCCTGGTAACGCATCTGCTTGAGTAACCAGATGTTTTTTATCAAATAAATTCATGAGCTATTCTCCCGAAAGCGTTAATTGGCGTTAAGGTTGTAACGAGACGCATCTTTGCACACAATAACAACATTAATGTATCTGGATTTAACCATAAGAAATATTTGGGCAGTCGTCTGCTTTTCAATCGAAATTGTTGATTTTATGTTAAGCCGCGGAGCGGTAGTGTGATTTTTTCCAGGGGTGGGAATAGGGGATATTCAGGAGAAAATGTGCCACATATCCGTCAGTTATGTTGGGTTAGCTTACTGTGCCTGAGCAGTTCTGCGGTAGCCGCAAATGTTCGTCTGAAAGTCGAAGGGCTATCCGGAGAGCTGGAAAAAAACGTTCGCGCACAGCTCTCTACGATTCAGAGCGATGAGGTGACGCCGGATCGGCGCTTTCGCGCCCGAGTTGATGATGCGATTCGCGAAGGGCTTAAAGCGTTAGGCTATTACGAACCCACTATCAAATTCGACTTGCTTCCACCGCCTGCGAAAGGACGGCAGGTATTAATCGCCAGGGTTACGCCCGGCCAGCCGGTGTTGATTGGCTGTACAGAAGTCATTTTACGCGGCGGCGCGCGTACGGACAAAGATTATCTGGCCTTACTGAAAACGCGTCCGGCAATCGGCACGGTGCTGAACCAGGGAGACTATGACAATTTTAAAAAGTCGTTAACCAGCGTGTCGCTACGTAAAGGCTATTTCGACAGCGAATTCGTTAAAAGTCAGTTGGGAATTGCTCTGGGCCGCCATCAGGCGTTTTGGGATATTGATTATGATAGCGGTGAGCGCTATCGCTTCGGACCTGTCACCTTCGAAGGTTCGCAGATTCGTGATGAATATTTACAAAATCTGTTGCCGTTTAAAGAGGGTGATGAGTACGAATCGAAAGATTTGGCGGAACTAAACCGCCGACTTTCCGCTACCGGATGGTTTAATTCTGTCGTGGTGGCGCCGGAATTTGAGAAATCGCGTAAAACAAAAATTCTGCCGTTAAAAGGCGTGGTATCGCCGCGAACCGAAAATACGATTGAAACCGGGGGGGGGTACTCCACCGACGTCGGGCCGCGCGTGAAAGCGTCGTGGAAAAAACCGTGGATGAACTCTTACGGTCATAGTCTTACCACCAGCACCAGTATTTCTGCGCCGGAACAGGTGCTGGATTTTAGTTATAAAATGCCGCTGCTGAAAAAACCGCTGGAGCAATACTATCTGGTACAGGGCGGTTTTAAACGTACCGATTTGAATGATACGGAGCAGGACTCGACCACGCTTGCCGTGTCGCGTTACTGGGACCTTTCCAGTGGTTGGCAGCGGGCGATTAACCTGCGCTGGAGTTTCGACCACTTTACCCAGGGGAACGTCACCAATACCACCATGCTGTTCTACCCGGGCGTGATGATCAGCCGAACCCGCTCGCGAGGGGGACTGATGCCAACCTGGGGCGATTCGCAGCGCTATTCAGTAGACTATTCGAATACGGCCTGGGGCTCCGACGTGGATTTCTCCGTGCTGCAGGCGCAAAACGTCTGGATTCGGACTTTGTACGATCGCCACCGTTTTGTGATGCGCGCCAATTTGGGCTGGATAGAAACCGGTGATTTCGACAAAGTTCCGCCGGATTTACGTTTCTTCGCCGGGGGCGACCGCAGTATTCGCGGCTATAAATACAAATCTATTTCGCCTAAAGATAGCGACGGCAATCTTAAAGGCGCCTCAAAACTGGCAACCGGATCGCTGGAGTACCAGTATAACGTCACCGGTAAATGGTGGGGGGCAGTGTTTGTCGATAGCGGCGAGGCGGTGAGTGATATTCGCCGTAGCGATTTCAAAACCGGGACCGGGGGCGGCGTGCTCTGGGCGTCGCCGGTTGGGCCTATCAAACTCGATTTTGCCGTACCGGTCGGCGACAAAGACGAACACGGTTTACAGTTTTATATCGGTCTGGGGCCTGAATTATGAGTTTATGGAAGAAAATAAGCCTCGGCGTGTTGATTTTCATTGTGGTGTTACTGGCGAGCGTTGCGTTTCTGGTCGGGACGACGACGGGGCTGCATCTGGTATTCAGTGCGGCGAACCGCTGGGTGCCGGGGCTGGAGATTGGGCAGGTCACCGGCGGCTGGCGGGACTTATCGTTAAAAAATATCCGCTATGAGCAGCCGGGCGTTGCGGTAAATGCGGGCGAAATTCATCTGGCCGTCGGGCTTGATTACCTGTGGCGCAGTAGCCTGTGCGTCAATGATCTGGCGCTAAAAGACATTTATGTCGCTATCGACAGCAAAAAAATGCCGCCTTCCGAACCGGCGCAAGAAGAGGAAGAAAGCGGACCGCTGAACCTCTCCACGCACTGGCCCATCACGCTGTCGCGCGTGGCGTTGAATAACATCAATATCAAGATTGATGACACTACCGTTTCGGTGCTGGATTTTACCTCCGGGCTGGCATGGCAGGAGAAAAACCTGACCCTGAAACCGACGCGGCTTCAGGGATTGCTGATCGCGCTGCCGAAGGTCGCTGACGTGGCGCAGGAAGAGGTGGTTGAACCCAAAATCGAGAAACCTCAACCGGATGAAAAGCCGCTTGGCGAAACGCTAAAAGATCTGTTTGCAAAACCAGTAATGCCGGAGATGACCGATGTTCACCTGCCGCTCAATCTGAATATCGAGTCGTTTCGCGGCGAGCAGCTACGCATCACCGGCGATACCGATCTGACGGTGCGCACGATGCTGCTTAAAGTCAGCAGTATCGACGGTAATATGAAGCTGGATACGCTGGATATCGACGCCAACCAGGGCACGGTGAAAGCCTCCGGTACGGCGCAGCTCGCCAATAACTGGCCGGTTGATATTACGCTCAACAGTACGCTAAATATCGATCCGCTAAAGGGTGAAAAGATAAAACTCAAGGTCGGCGGCGCGTTACGCGAACAACTGGAGGTCGGGGTGAACCTTTCCGGGCCGATGGATGTCGCGCTTCGCGCCCAGACGCGGCTGGCGGAGGCCGGTTTACCGCTCAATCTTGAAGTCGTCAGCCAACGCATTGCCTGGCCATTGACGGGTGATACCCAGTTTCAGGCTGACGATCTGAAGCTCAAACTGAGCGGTAAGATGACCGACTATACGTTGTCGATGCGAACCGCCGTGAAAGGACAAGATATTCCGCCGGCGACCATCACGCTGGATGCCAAAGGGAATGAGCGGCAGATTAATCTCGATAAACTTACCATCGCCGCTCTGGAGGGAAAAACCGAACTGAAAGCGCTGGTGGACTGGCAGCAGGCGATTAGCTGGCGTGGCGAACTGACGCTGAATGGCATCAATACCGCTAAAGAGATCCCGGACTGGCCCGCGAAGCTTAACGGCGTCATGAAAACCAAAGGCAGCCTCTACGGCGGCACCTGGCAGATGGATGTCCCGGAGCTCAAGCTGACCGGCAATGTGAAGCAGAACAGCGTTAACGTCAACGGGACGCTAAAGGGCAACAGCTACATGCAGTGGACGATCCCGGGGCTGCACCTTGCGCTGGGCCCAAACAGCGCCGATATAAAAGGCGAGCTTGGCGTTAAGGAGCTGAATCTTGACGCCGCCATCGATGCGCCAGGGCTGGATAATGCGCTGCCAGGACTGGGTGGCATGGCAAAAGGAATCGTTAAAGTCCGCGGTACGGTAGAAGCGCCGCAGCTGTTGGCGGATATCACCGCCCGCGGTCTGCGCTGGCAGGAGCTGTCTGTCGCCCAGGCGCGCATTGAGGGCGATATTAAATCCACCGATCAGATAGCGGGCCATCTCAACGTTCGCGTAGAGCGGATTTCGCAGCCCGACGTTAACATCAATCTGGTGACGCTTGACGCCAAAGGCAGCGAGAAGCAGCATCAGCTACAGCTCCGTGTTCAGGGAGAACCGGTATCCGGTCAACTCTCCCTGACAGGCAGTTTTGATCGCGAGGCGGCGCGCTGGAAAGGGACGTTAAGCGACACCCGTTTCCAGACGCCAGTGGGGCCATGGTCGTTGACCCGCGCGATTGCGCTGGACTACCGTAATAAAGAACAGAAAATCAGTATCGGGCCACATTGTTGGCTGAACCCGAACGCCGAGCTGTGCATCCCGCAAACCATTGATGCGGGCGCCGCAGGACGGGCGGTGGTCAATCTCAACCGCTTTGATCTGGCGATGCTGAAGCCATTTATGCCTGATACCACTCAGGCCAGCGGGATCTTTAGCGGGAAAGCGGACGTGTCGTGGGACACCACCCAGGAGGGATTGCCGCAGGGGAAGGTCACGCTTTCCGGTCGTAATGTGAAGGTCACGCAGACCGTCAATGACGCGCCGTTACCGGTCGCGTTTGAGACGCTGAACCTCAGCGCCGATCTGCACAATAATCGCGCCGAGTTGGGATGGCTGATTCGCCTGACGAACAATGGTCAATTCGATGGCCAGGTGCAGGTAACCGATCCTCAGGGGCGGCGCAATCTCGGCGGTAACGTCAACATGCGCAATCTCAATCTGGCGATGGTCAACCCTGTCTTTTCGCGCGGCGAAAAAGCGGCGGGAATGTTAAACGCCAGGCTACGTCTGGGCGGCGATGTGCAAAGCCCGCAGTTGTTTGGTCAGTTGCAGCTTAGCGCGCTGGATATTGACGGTAATTTTATGCCGTTTGAGATGCAGCCGAGCCAGCTCACCATGAACTTTAGCGGGACGCGTTCGACACTCGCCGGTATCGTGCGAACACAACAAGGGCAAATTAACCTGAACGGTAACGCCGACTGGAGTCAGATTGACAACTGGCGCGCGCGGGTGACGGCGAAAGGCAGCCGGGTGCGGATTACCGTTCCGCCGATGGTGCGCCTGGATGTCTCGCCGGATGTGGTCTTTGACGCGACGCCTTCGCTGTTCACGTTGGATGGGCGTGTGGACGTTCCGTGGGCACGAATTGTGGTGCACGACCTGCCGGAGAGCGCGGTCGGCGTCTCCAGCGATGTGGTTATGCTCAACAATGACTTGCAACCAGAAACGCCGCAGACAGCGTCTATTCCCATCAACAGTAATCTGACGGTCCACGTCGGCAACAACGTGCGCATCGACGCCTTCGGGCTTAAAGCGCGTTTGACCGGCGTTTTGAAAGTCGCGCAGGATAAGCAGGGGCTGGGGCTGAATGGTCAAATCAATATTCCTGACGGCCGATTCCGCGCCTACGGCCAGGACCTGCTTGTCCGTAAAGGCGAGCTGCTGTTCTCCGGCCCGCCGGATCAGCCGCTGCTCAATATCGAAGCGATCCGTAACCCTGACGCCACCGAAGACGATGTCATTGCGGGCGTGCGCGTCACAGGCACTGCTGATGAACCCAAAGCGGAAATCTTCTCCGATCCGGCGATGCCGCAGGCTGAAGCGCTTTCTTATCTGCTGCGTGGGCAGGGGTTGGACAGCAATCAGAGTGATAGCGCAGCAATAACTTCCATGCTTATTGGCCTGGGGGTTGCGCAAAGTGGTCAGGTTGTGGGTAAAATCGGAGAGACATTCGGTGTAAGTAATCTGGCGCTGGACACGCAAGGGGTGGGCGATTCGTCCCAGGTTGTGGTCAGCGGCTATGTACTGCCGGGTCTACAGGTGAAGTATGGTGTAGGGATATTTGACTCTCTGGCGACGCTCACGTTACGTTATCGCCTGATGCCTAAGCTATATCTGGAAGCAGTGTCTGGCGTAGATCAGGCACTTGATTTGCTCTATCAGTTTGAGTTTTAGCAATGCGAATATTTGTCTATGGCAGTTTACGACAGAAACAAGGCAACAGTCACTGGATGACCAATGCCCAATTGCTTGGCGATTACCGTATCGATAACTACCAGTTGTATAGTCTGGGCCACTATCCAGGCGCAGTTCCGGGAAACGGAGCGGTATACGGTGAAGTTTATCGAATTGATAACGCCACGCTGGCCGAACTTGATGCTTTGCGCACCAGGGGCGGTGAATACGCACGCCAGTTAATCCAGACGCCTTACGGCAGCGCATGGATGTATGTATATCAACGTCCTGTTGATGGGTTAACTCTGATTGAAAGCGGTGACTGGTTAGACAGAAACCAGCCCTGAACTGAACACGCCACCCTCGGGTGGCGTTGTTTTTTACATTCTGGCTGATGGCGCTAGCGCCGGGCATGGTGAGCTCTTATTCTGCCGTAGATCAATAATGACGCGCCGCCCAGGATAACAATGCATCCGAGAACCATAAATCCCTGCATGTAGCTGCCGGTTGTCCGGTAAAAATAGCCGACCATAAGGCCTGCCAACGTACCGCCGCCGCCGGCGCCGATGCCATTAATAATACCGGAGGCTGGGCCAATCGCATGGGGTTTAACGTTCGACTGGATAATCGACCAGATATTGGGGGTAAAGCTGGCGGCATAATAACCCATCGCCAGGGTAATGAGCGTGATTTTAAAGCCCGGCGCATCGACAAATGGCAGGAGAAATAACATCACACCGGGGATTAGTAGGCCCAGTGAAGCAATAAGTACACGTTTTTGTGTCTTATCACTGATCCATGAGATAGGGATTGCCAGTATAACCGCAGTCAGATAAGGCAGAGAACTGACCAATGCTTTACTGAATCCGGTATAGCCGAGAGAATTGACAACCATGGGTATCCATAACGTAATTCCCCAGAACAACATCCCTTGAGTGATGTAGGTAAAAATAAGAAGTAGGAAGGGGGTTCCGCCCAGCGATTCCAGGGTAAGTTTAGTTTTCTCTGTTGGCGCCGGCGCACGATAATAAGGCGCTTCTTCCTGTTTTTTCAGCATTGTTATATAAAGTGGAACCACAACAACAATGCCGATCACACCAGTGATAATAAAAACATTTCGCCAACCGAAGGCAGCATCCAGCGGGGACAAAATCATAAATCCCAGGCCTAATGCTAGGAACTGTCCATAATACTGGATAATGCTGTTCGCCTGCGTCCGTTCTTTGTCTGAAAACCAGTCGCTGGCGAAGCGGGACTGCTGCGGCCAATAAATGCCTTCGGTAATACCAAGCACCAGCCGACAAATCAAAATAACGTATACTGATGAGGTAAATCCGACAAAAACGGTCGCAATCGACCAGATTAGCACCATCAGAATGACTATTTTTTTCGGATCGTATCGCTGGGTAAATACGCCGCCAAAAATATTTGAAAAGGCATAGCCAATAAGAAATATGGTTAATACAATGCTGGCCGTTGCGCCATCAATATTCAGGTCGTGTGTAATCGTAGGTAACGTAACGGAAAGATTAGAACGGTCAAGATAAGCAACAAAAAGGCCGAACATTAATGTCGCGCCGATCCGTAGCCATTTTTGCATTGAGGTCATTTTTCAACTCCGTTTGGCCGCGCGCCAAAATCAATTTGACGAAATAATATCTCACCGGATTTTATGGTCATTTGTGGTACCAGCACATGCGTCCCCGTGAGCGTTTCACCATGAATATCGGCAAATTCAACATGCCTGTTTTTTAATTTAAAGATGGCGATATCGGCAAATGCCCCGGGGCCAGCGTACCAATTTCTGCTGCCATGCCCAATAAAACTGCTGGGGTATGGGTACAGGCGTTAATGACATCGGTAAGCGCGACGCCGAGTGCTAAATATTTCGATAAAATCCATGGTAAGGCGTAAACAGGCCAGGCGAGTTTAGTGATGGTTGAGAGAACGCTACTGATGATATCCGGAAGAAAGCCATTGGCGATGGCCCGGCGTGCCGTGTTCATTGAAAAATGGCTGCGACCATTGGCGGCATCAAATATAACGCCTCTTTCCCTTGCCTGATGGACTTCGGCTAAGACAGCGCCTTCATCAGTAAGAATGGTGCTACCTTTGCCGTGAAACGCATGAGCGATAATATCGCCGCGGCGTAGCAAGGAGACAAGTTCTTTCATGGGAATGACGGGATGAGTCGAGTGTATTGCCACGGGGCACTTTAAATCGTTGGCAATACGAAGGGATTCAGTCAGCGGTTTTAAGCCATATTCAGCAATGTCCTCAGTCTGAACCTTGAGTTTTAATCCCTGAAGAACGTTGCGATACTGACGAAACAGCGCGTGGATCTTATTTTCATCAATATTGTCAGGATCATAATTTTCTTGTGACCAGGTTTGGCCCGGCGGCGACACGGTCAGAAACGCTTTGATTCGAACTTTGCTGGCGCAAATCACCGTTCGGTAGAAGGCATCAAAGTTTGCCGTACCGGCAGAACCTGCATCCACGACGGTGGTGACGCCATTCGGCGGCATGTACATATCAGGCCTGACGCCGCCTTCCGTCGCGTCATAAAAAACATGCGCGTGATAATCGATAAGACCGGGAGTGACGATCATGCCGTCGGCATGGATAATCCGGGTCTCCGAAGTTACAGGATATTTATCGGCATCAACGATAATATCGTTAATGATGCGTAAATTGTTAATCTCATTAATATTACGAGCGGGATCGATGATATGTCCACCGGTAATTAATATATCATTTTTCATCATAATCTCTTAAAATAGTAAATAATTATGGCAACCCTTAAAAATATATTAAAAAGTGTGTTTTGAGCGGATATTATGTTGGATTAAAAATACGGTTATTGGTAGGGAGAGCTTAGGATACCTTATTAAAAAGGTAATCGGGCCTATGCACTAAATAAGAATTTGGCGCTTGCTAATATTTAGGGCGTAAGTCCAGAGGAGTCTGCGGGCATTCACAAAACAATTATTATCTTAAGCTTTTTAGAGAAAATGTGAGCGTATTCAACCCTTTTTAATAAAAAATAAGGTAAAGTCTTATTCATTCCGTGAATGTTAAACTAATAATGATAAAAATTGTGTTCTATTCATTAGCCAATAAAAAGGCCCTCATTACTATGAGAGCCTTTATCTTGACGCTTATGTAAAAGCGAACTTATTTCTTCGCTGCGCGCTCGAAGGAGGCAACGATTTCCGCTTTAGCCGCTTCGGCGTTGTCCCAACCGTCAACTTTCACCCATTTGCCTTTTTCGAGATCTTTATAATGCTCGAAGAAATGAGTGATCTGCGCTTTCAGCAGTTCCGGCAGATCGTTCACATCTTTAATGTGATCGTACTCTTTGCTCAGTTTGGTGTGCGGTACGGCAACCAGTTTCGCATCTTCACCGGATTCGTCGGTCATTTTCAGTACGCCAACCGGACGGCAACGGATGACGGCGCCTGGCTGCAGCGGGTACGGCGTCGGGACCAGAACGTCTACCGGGTCGCCGTCCAGAGACAGGGTATGGTTGATGTAACCGTAGTTGCACGGATAGAACATCGCGGTGGACATGAAGCGGTCAACGAACAGCGCGCCGCTCTCTTTGTCAACTTCGTATTTGATCGGATCTGCGTTAGCCGGGATCTCGATAACGACGTAGATATCTTCCGGCAGTTCTTTACCCGCCGGGACGTTGAGTAAGCTCATGTCTGTTTCCTTTGAATTTATGACAAACAAGTGGCGAGTATTATAGCCAACTCACGCCGAAAGTCTTCGCTTGTTTTCGTTTCCGCCTCATCTGGCGCGTCGTTGCGGAGCATGAACGCCAAAGGTTAAGAACCGGAAAAATCACGTGTCTGATAAGGCAACGCCGCCATTGGACATGTTATTGCCCAATGGCGGCTTCATGCGTTATTCCGCATGGTGGTAAAGATTACGCGTCCGGGTATTCGCGGATAAAGCGTTCCACATCGTCAACCATATGGCGGTTGCCGACGAAGAACGAGCGGCGCTGGTGCAGGCTTTCCGGAATGATATCCAGAATACGTTCTTTACCATCGCTTGCTTTGCCGCCGGCCTGTTCCGCGAGAAACGCCATCGGGTTGCACTCATACAGCAGACGCAGTTTTCCCTGCGGATGGCTGGCGGTGCTGGGGTAGAGATAGATGCCGCCTTTCAGCAGGTTGCGGTGGAAATCGGCCACCAGAGAGCCAATGTAACGTGAGGTATAAGGGCGACTTGTTGAACTATCCTCTTCCTGGCAGAATTTGATGTACTTCTTCACGCCATTCGGGAACTTAATGTAGTTGCCTTCGTTAATGGAGTATGTTTTACCCTTTTCCGGGAAACGCATACGTTCCTGGCACAGACAGAACACGCCCAACGACGGATCGTAGGTGAAAGCGTGTACGCCGCAGCCGGTGGTGTAAACCAGCATGGTGGACGAGCCATACACGACATATCCCGCAGCGACCTGTTTGTTGCCGGGTTGCAGGAAATCTTCTTCGGTGACCGGCGTGCCGACAGGCGTCACGCGGCGATAAATCGAGAAAATCGTACCGACAGAGACGTTAACGTCGATGTTAGAAGAGCCATCCAGAGGGTCCATCAGCACCACATATTTCGCGTGTTCGCAGCCTTCAAAGACGACAATTTCGTCCTCTTCTTCCGATGCGATGCCCGCTACAATATCGCGCGCTTTTAGTGCAGCTTTCAGTTTCTCGTTCGCGAACAGATCGAGTTTCTGCTGAACCTCGCCCTGTACGTTCTCAGCACCGCTGGCACCCAGGATATCGACCAGACCGGCCTTGTTGATATCGCGGTGGATGATCTTGGCGCCCAATTTTATTGCCGACAGCAAAGCAGTGAGCTCACCGGTAGCCTGAGAGAACTCGTGCTGCTTTTCGACAATAAATTCACCTAACGTTTTCATAACACTTTCCCTGCAATTGATTGGAGTAAAGCGACCGTAACAATCTTAACAAACATTTCAGATGATGCGCTCAGGTGAATCGCGCCAGCAAAGTACAGATTTACCTGAAATGCGTTTCTCACTTGCCAGACATGTGCGTAAAATGGCTCGCAGATAAAAAAAGGATAGTGACGTATGCGCATTCATATTTTGGGAATTTGTGGCACTTTCATGGGGGGGCTGGCGATGCTGGCTCGCTCGCTTGGTCATGAAGTAACGGGTTCGGACGCCAATGTGTATCCGCCGATGAGTACCTTACTTGAGAAGCAAGGCATTGATCTGATCCAGGGTTATGACGCCAGCCAGCTCGATCCGCAGCCGGATCTGGTGATTATCGGCAATGCGATGACGCGCGGGAATCCGTGCGTGGAAGCGGTGCTGGAAAAAAACATTCCCTTTATGTCTGGTCCACAGTGGCTGCATGACTTTGTGTTGCGCGATCGCTGGGTACTGGCGGTCGCCGGTACCCACGGCAAAACCACGACCGCAGGCATGGCGACCTGGATACTGGAAGCGTGCGGGTACAAACCGGGCTTCGTGATTGGCGGCGTACCGGGCAACTTTGAGGTTTCCGCGCGCCTGGGCGAGAGCCCGTTCTTTGTTATCGAAGCGGATGAGTACGACTGCGCGTTCTTTGATAAACGTTCTAAATTTGTGCATTACTGCCCGCGGACGCTGATCCTCAACAACCTTGAGTTTGATCATGCCGACATCTTCGACGATCTGAAAGCGATCCAGAAGCAGTTCCACCATCTGGTGCGCATCGTGCCGGGGCAGGGGCGCATCATCTGGCCGGAAAACGACATCAACCTGAAACAGACCATGGCGCTGGGCTGCTGGAGCGAGCAGGAGCTGGTGGGCGAGCAGGGACACTGGCAGGCGAAGAAGCTGACTACGGATGCTTCCGAGTGGGAAGTGTGGCTGGACGGCGAAAAAGTCGGCGATGTGAAATGGGGCCTGGTCGGCGAACATAACATGCACAACGGGCTGATGGCGATTGCCGCCGCGCGCCACGTGGGCGTCGCGCCCGCAGAAGCGGCCAGCGCGCTGGGGTCATTTATTAACGCCCGCCGCCGTCTGGAGCTACGCGGCGAAGCGAACGGCGTGACGGTGTATGACGATTTTGCTCACCACCCGACGGCAATTCTGGCCACGCTGGCGGCGTTGCGCGGTAAAGTGGGCGGCACCGCGCGCATTATCGCAGTGCTGGAGCCGCGTTCTAACACGATGAAGATGGGGTTATGCAAGGATGACCTGGCGCCGTCGTTAGGGCGTGCGGATGAAGTGTTCCTGCTGCAGCCGCCGCATATTCCGTGGCAAGTGGCGGAAGTCGCTGAAGCCTGCGTACAGCCTGCTCACTGGAGTGGCGATGTCGATACGCTGGCGGAAATGGTGGTGAAAACCGCACAGCCTGGCGATCACATCCTGGTGATGAGCAACGGCGGTTTCGGCGGCATCCATCAGAAATTGCTGGATGGGCTGGCGAAAAAAGCACTGGTTGTGGAGTAAAAAATGCCCGGTGGTGCTGCGCTTACCGGGCCTACAATACGTACATTCCTGTAGGCCGGATAAGGCGCCGGCGCCGCCATCCGGCAGACGCTACCAACGTGTAAAATTACCCTTCGTTTTCCGCCAGCTCGCGCAGATACTGGAAGATCTGACGCGCTGATTTCGGCGGTTTGTTGCCTTCTTTCTCTTTCTTCGCATTGCGGATCAATGAACGAAGCTGTTGACGATCGGCGTGCGGCCACAGGGTCAGTACTTCGGCTACCGCGTCATCGCCTTCGACGATCAGACGATCGCGCAGATGCTCAAGCTTGTGAAACAGCACCACCTGCTGATTATGGCGGTTTTTCAGCTTGTCCAGCGCCTGGCGAATAGGTTCAACGTCGCGTTGGCGCAGCATTTTTCCGATAAGCTGCAACTGGCGGCGGCGTCCTTCCATTTTGATACGCTGGGCCAGTTCAATGGCGTCGCGCAGATCGGCGTCCAGCGGGATCTTATCCAGCGCGTTTTTCCCCAGATCCACCAGTTCCGCGCCCAGGCGTTTTAATTCCTCGGCATCGCGTTTAATTTCACTTTTACTGACCCAGATAATTTCATCGTCTTCGTCTTCGATGTCATCACCGGGAACGTCGTCGAGCCAGTCTTCGGGCTGCTTTGTCATGTCAGGCTCCTTAAAAAAAGAGGCTAATGTTACCAGTTAAGATGCGCACTGAAAAACGGTTCTCTGTTAGACTTCAGAGAAACTCTCTCTACATTATGGCATTTGCAATGAAAGTAATCTCACAAGTTGAAGCGCAGCGTAAGATTCTGGAAGAAGCAGTTTCGACAGCGCTGGAGTTAGCCTCAGGCAAATCGGATGGGGCGGAAGTCGCCGTCAGCAAGACCACCGGCATTAGCGTCAGCACCCGTTATGGTGAAGTAGAGAATGTCGAATTTAATAGCGACGGCGCGCTGGGCATTACGGTGTATCACCAGAACCGCAAAGGCAGCGCCTCTTCGACGGATTTAAGCCCGCAGGCGATTGCCCGTACCGTGCAGGCCGCGCTGGATATCGCGCGTTACACGTCGCCGGACCCGTGCGCAGGCGTGGCGGACAAAGAACTGCTGGCGTTTGACGCGCCGGATCTGGACTTGTTCCACCCGGCAGAGGTTACACCAGACGAAGCCATTGAACTGGCCGCGCGTGCGGAACAGGCTTCTCTAAAGGCGGATAAACGCATCACCAATACCGAAGGCGGGAGCTTTAACAGCCATTACGGCATTAAAGTGTTCGGCAACAGCCACGGCATGTTGCAGGGATATTGCTCCACGCGCCATTCGCTCTCAAGCTGCGTCATCGCCGAAGAGAACGGCGATATGGAGCGTGATTACGCTTACACCATCGGTCGGGCAATGGCGGATCTGCAAGCGCCGGAATGGGTCGGGGCCGAGTGCGCGCGCCGCACCTTATCCCGCCTGTCGCCGCGCAAGCTCTCCACCATGAAAGCGCCGGTCATCTTCGCCAATGAAGTGGCGACAGGGCTATTTGGTCATCTGGTCGGGGCGATTGCCGGCGGCGCGGTATACCGTAAATCCACTTTTCTGCTCGACTCGCTGGGCAAACAAATTCTGCCGGAATGGTTAACCATCGAAGAACACCCGCATCTGCTAAAAGGGCTGGCGTCTTCGCCGTTCGACAGCGAAGGCGTGCGTACGGAGCGCCGGGACATTGTGAAGGATGGCGTACTGACGCAATGGTTGCTGACCAACTATTCCGCCCGCAAACTGGGGCTGAAAAGTACCGGTCATGCCGGCGGCATTCATAACTGGCGTATCGCCGGGCAGGGGCTGAACTTTGAGCAGTTGCTAAAAGAGATGGGCACCGGCCTGGTGGTGACGGAACTGATGGGCCAGGGCGTCAGCGGTATTACCGGCGACTACTCCCGCGGCGCTGCGGGATTCTGGGTTGAAAATGGTGAAATCCAGTACCCGGTAAGTGAAATTACCATTGCCGGTAATTTAAAAGAGATGTGGCGTAATATTGTCACCGTAGGTGATGATATTGAAACGCGCAGTAATATACAGTGCGGTTCGGTATTGTTACCGGAGATGAAAATCGCCGGACAATAATACCCGTCATACTTCAGGCTGCAGGCGCGTTGGCTGCCTGCAACCCGAATTATTCAGGGTATTACACTTATCGTTAATAATAAAAAAGGAAGTGAGCAATGCGTAAAAGCCTGTTAGCTATTCTTGCTGTGTCATCGCTGGTATTCGGTTCGGCTGTTTTTGCTGCCGATCTTGAAGATAATATGGATATTCTCAATGATAACCTGAAAGTTGTTGAGAAAACGGATAGTGCCCCTGAACTGAAAGCGGCATTAACCAAAATGCGCGCGGCCGCGCTGGATGCTCAAAAAGCTACGCCGCCAAAGCTGGAAGATAAAGCGCCGGATAGCCCAGAAATGAAGGATTTTCGTCACGGTTTTGACATTCTGGTCGGCCAAATTGATGGCGCGCTGAAGCTGGCGAACGAAGGTAACGTTAAAGAAGCGAAAGCGGCGGCGGAAGCGCTAAAAACCACCCGCAATACGTATCATAAGAAGTATCGTTAATTTTTGTGGGATGGCGGCTTCGCTTTATCCGCAGGTCGCCATCCGGCAAAATGTAATACCCATCACACTTTCTCGCTTTATACGACAACGTCATTGTTTGTTTCTGCCACGCTATTTCCTCTTTATGCCGCGATAGATCTCACACTTTCCCGGCGATAATTCATTAATGCCGCCTTTTCTGTGGCGCAGATCACCTATCCCACTCGCGTTTCCACTTCGAGGTGGAAAATAACTCGCTACAAACTTTTAACCCTTACCGCTAGTTTTATCTCATTGCCATTAACGGGGTGAGACGCGTGGATAACGGAGCAGTAAAACACGATGCCGGTGAGCGAATTAACGAACTGGCTGAACAGGTGTTAACGCAGGTGGATGGCCTGCTGGGGCGGCATCACATTGTCCCCAATGCGGTACAGACGCAAATGCTGACCTCGCACGTTCGCGCGATGGCGCACCGGTCAATTACCGGCGAGCCTTTACCGGAAGTTGATGCCAGCTTGTTTGATGAAATCTCAGCCGAATCAATGGCGCTCGCCCGCGAAATCGTGGCGGCGTTTGGCAACCTTCCTGACGAAGAGGCCTGGCTATTATCGGTACATTTTGAAGTCGCGAAAGACAACCTCTAAGGAGCAAAAAATGGAACAGATTACCGTCGTGATTGGCGATCGCCTGGGTAAAGGCCAGAAAGTGGCGGCAGGCGTGGAAAAAGCGGGCGGTCGCGCGGTCGTCGTACCGGGCGTCGCGGCAGACATGAAGCTGGGCGATGTGATGAAAGCGGAAAACGCCACCTTCGGCATTTCATTTTGCGGCAGCGGCGGCGCGGGCGCTATCACCGCGCAAAACAAGCATGGCTACAAAGCCAAATATGGAATGCGGTCAGTGGATGAAGGCGTCACCGCTATCAATGAAGGCTGCAACGTGTTGGGTTTCAGCTTTATGGATAAAGAAGAGCTCGGCGAGCGCCTGGTGCAGGCGTGGCAAAAGAAATACGGCGCCTGATGATGAAAGAGCAATTCACCACCACGGTGAGAGTAAAAGGCAAGGGCGACGCCAAAGCACGCGCCTTTGCCGATGCGCTGAACCATGTTCAGTCGGCGGTGATGAGAGAGTCGCCGTATATCTTACTGCGTATTGAGCCACAGGATGTGCGGATTGTTCAGGCGCATGAGTCGGTGCGTAAAGAGGCCTTTCTGTTTTTCTTTTTGCGCCGGGAACGACGCACTTACAGCGTGGAGCTGGATGTGACCGTCAACGTGACCGCCATCAATCTCGACAGGGTGGATTTCGTCGCGAAACGCTGATTTTTATTAAAAAGGCATAGTTATGTTCCTGATAATACTAATTAAATCGCTCATTATCGGCGCGCTGGTCGGCGTAGGGGTGGGCGCTGGGGCTGCACGCATGTTTCACGCGCCAACCACGCAGGGGATGGGCGCGTTCCGTACGTTGGGCGAACTGAACCCTTGTGAAGGCGACCCGGCATCTCACTTCTCCTTTGGGCTGGGTTTCTTCTTTAACGCCTGGGCCTCGTCTGTGGCGGCCGGATCGTTCACCCAGGATGTCGATCACCGCATCATCCCTAACTGGGGCGCGGCGGCGCTAATGATCAAAAACCGTAACGTCGGCGAGACGCTGCACGACCCGAAAAAAATGGCGATCGCCTGCGCCGTCATCGGCATGATAGTCGTGACGTTCCTTAACCTGACCGCCTCATCCGTGCCAGAAGCGCTACAGGTAACGGCGGTTAAGGTGCTGGTACCGGCGGCAAACCTGCTGGTCAACATCGTCATGCCTGTGATCTTCTGGTTAGCGGCGATCGACGCTGGTAAAAAATCGGGCTTCTGGGCCACCGTTTTCGGCGGCGCGGCGCAGCTCATCATGGGGAACGCTGTACCGGGGCTGGTACTGGGTATTTTGATCGGTAAAGGCCTAGAAGAGAGCGGCTGGAACCATGTCACCAAAGTGATGATGGTCGCCATCGTTTTGCTGTTTGTGTTGAGCGGCTTCTTCCGCGGCTTCGACATGAAAATGATCGAGTCTTTCAACATGACGGTACCGAACTGGCTTGAACTGATCCACAACTCGCTCAGCGGCAAATAACGGAGGCCACAATGGAAGAGAATAAAGGTTTTTGGTATGCCGACTGGTCGTTCCCGATCTTTGTTGGCCTGCTCTCCTCCGGCGTTTTCGCCGGGACGCATATGTACTATCTGTACGGTATCGGCGCATTTAACGAAGTCGCTTTTGTGGCGATGTTGAAAGCGGGGATGGATACCGGCGTCTACGGCGCGGTCGCCGCTTTCGGCGCCAGCTTTTTATTTGCCCGCATTATCGAAGGTTCGCTGGTCGGGATTCTGGATATCGGCGGGGCAATTCAGACTGGCGTGGGCTTAGGGGTTCCGGCGTTACTGCTGGGGGCTGGCTTTGTCTTCCCGGTGGCGAACTTTATCGCTTCGCTGATAACCGGTCTGGTGATTGGCCTGGCGATTGGCTACATCATTATTCTGGCGCGTAAGTTCACCATCAATCAGAGCGACTCCACGTACGGGGCGGACGTCATGATGGGGGCCGGTAACACTTCAGGCCGTTTTCTGGGGCCGTTGATTATCCTCAGCGCCATGACGGCATCGATTCCCATTGGTCTGGGCTCTCTGGTGGGCGCGCTGCTGTTTTATATCTGGCAGAAGCCGATTACCGGCGGCGCGATTTTAGGCGCGATGATCCTCGGTTCCATCTTCCCGATTGCGATTAGCTAACTGTTGATTTGTAGGCCGGATAAGGCGGTTGCGCCGCCATCCGGCAAAGGAGAGAACGATGTTTGATTTACTCCTGCGCCATGCGCGTCTGGTCGATGACACGCTGACTAATATTGCCCTGCAAGATGGCAAAATCGCGGCGTTGGGTGACGTTGATGGTCCGGCGCTGAAAACCATTGACCTGCGCGGCGAGTGTTACGTTAGTGCGGGTTGGATTGATTCTCACGTTCACTGCTACCCGACATCACCGATTTATCACGACGAACCGGACATCGTGGGTATTGCCACTGGCGTTACCACAGTGGTGGATGCAGGCAGCACTGGCGCAGACGACATTGATGATTTCTATGCTCTGACGCGTCAGGCGACCACCGACGTTTATGCGCTGCTGAATGTTTCACGCGTTGGGCTTATTGCCCAAAACGAGCTGGCTAACATGGCCAATATTGACGCCGATGCGGTCCGGCAGGCGGTAAAACGCCACCCGGATTTTATCGTCGGCCTCAAGGCGCGGATGAGCAGCAGCGTGGTAGGCGTTAACGGCATCACGCCGCTGGAACGCGCTAAAGCCATGCAGCAAGAAAACGGCAACCTGCCACTGATGGTACATATTGGCAATAACCCACCGGATCTGGACGAAATCGCGGAGCGTCTGACGGCGGGCGATATCATTACCCACTGTTACAACGGTAAGCCGAACCGTATCCTGACGCCGGAAGGCGAGCTGAGCGCCTCGGTGACACGAGCGCTGGCGCGCGGCGTGCGTCTGGACGTCGGGCATGGCACCGCCAGCCTGAGCTTTGCGGTGGCGAAACGCGCCATTAGCCTGGGGATTTTACCGCATACCATCAGTTCCGATATCTACTGCCGTAACCGCATCAATGGCCCGGTGCATTCGCTGGCTAATGTGATGTCGAAATTCCTCGCCATCGGCATGTCGCTGCAGCAGGTCATTGCGTGCGTGACGGCCAATGCCGCCGATAGCCTGAATCTGAAAACCAAAGGTCGCCTTCAGCCTGGTCTGGATGCCGACCTGACCCTCTTTACGCTTAAACGCCAGCCCACCGTGTTGGTAGACGCGGAAAACGACAGCTTACAGGCTGAAGAATTGCTGACGCCGCTTGCCGCGATACGCGCAGGCAAGGGCTATATGACCGAACAAGGGAGCGCGGAACATGCCTTCGATTTTTGAGAAGTATCAATTAAAACAGGTGATTAACGCCTCCGGACGTATGACGGCGCTCGGTGTCTCTACGCCGCGCCCGGAAGTGATAGACGCGGCGATGGCCGGAATGAATCAGTATTTCGAGATGAAAGATCTGGTGAATAAAACCGGTGAGTACATTGCGAAATTGTTGGAGGTGGAAGGGGCGACGGTAGTCTCCTGCGCCAGTGCGGGTCTTGCCCAGTCGGTTGCCGCGGTACTGGTTCAGGACAGCGACTGGCTGCTGGAAAACCTGCACGTTACACCGATTGAAAATAACGAAATCGTCCTGCCAAAGGGCCACAACGTCAACTTTGGCGCGCCGGTGGGAAAGATGGTGGCGCTGGGCGGCGGCAAACTGGTGGAAGCCGGTTACGCCAACGAATGTTCCGCCGCGCAGTTGGCGGCGGCCATTACGCCGCGCACGGCGGCTATTCTCTATATCAAATCTCACCACTGCGTACAGAAAAGTATGCTCAGCGTGGAGCAGGCTGCGGTGGTGGCGCGCACGCATAATCTCCCGCTGATTGTGGACGCGGCGGCGGAGGAAGATTTGCAGTGCTACTACCGCGTGGGCGCAGATCTCGTTATCTATAGCGGCGCGAAAGCGATTGAAGGGCCGACCAGCGGGCTGGTGATTGGCAAAACGCAGTATGTTGAGTGGGTAAAACGTCAGTCAGCGGGCATTGGCCGGGCGATGAAGGTCGGCAAAGAGGGAATTGTTGGCCTGACCTGCGCCATTGAATTGTACCTGCGGGCGCAAAAAGAGAGCGGCGCGGAGATGGTAGAAAAAATGGCGCCCTTTATCGACACGTTGAACACGTTTAACGGCGTCAGCGCCCGCGTGGTGTGGGACAGCGCCGGACGCGACATCGCGCGCACGGAAATTAAGTTTGATGAAGCCGTTACCGGCATCGCCACTGGCGACCTGGTCGACGCGCTGAAGCAAGGGGAATACGCGATTTACTTTCGCGGATACAAAGCCAACGAAGGGATTATTGAAGCGGATGTCCGCAGCGTCGATCGCGCGCAGTTAGCGATTGTGGCGCGTCGTATTGGCGAGGTGATTAATCAGGAGAAAAAAGCATGAAACTGACCCCTAACTTTTACCGCGATCGCGTTTGCCTGAACGTACTGGCCGGTTCGAAAGATAACGCCCGGGAAATCTACGCGGCGGCGGAAGGTCATGTGCTGGTTGGCGTGCTCTCCAAAAACTATCCGGATGTGGCAAGCGCAGTCGCGGATATGCGTGAATATGCGGCGCTTATCGACAATGCGCTCTCCGTCGGACTGGGGGCAGGCGATCCTAACCAGTCGGCGATGGTGAGCGAAATCTCGCGTCAGGTACAGCCGCAGCATGTCAACCAGGTGTTTACCGGCGTAGGGGCCAGCCGGGCGCTGCTGGGGCAAAACGAGACGGTGGTGAACGGTCTTGTCTCGCCGACCGGCACGCCGGGGCTGGTGACGATCTCTACCGGCCCGCTAAGCCACCGCGCGCCGGAGGGCATCGTACCCATAGAAACGGCGATTGCGCTGCTCAAAGATATGGGCGGCAGCTCCGTTAAATACTTTCCGATGGGAGGACTCACCTGTCGCGACGAGTATAAAGCGGTGGCTGACGCCTGCGCCCGCCATGATTTCTGGCTGGAACCGACGGGCGGCATCGATCTGGAAAACTTCGCCGAGATTCTGCACATCGCCCTTGATGCAGGTGTAAGCAAAATCATTCCTCACATTTATAGTTCGATTATTGATAAGGTGAGCGGCAACACCCGTGCGGACGATGTGCGTCAGTTACTCGCTATCGTCCGGTCGCGTGTCGGCTAATCATGAGGAGAGAGACGTGCGATTCCCCAACCAACGTTTAGCGCAGCTATTTGCGATGCTGCAAAACGAGACGCTGCCGCAGGACGAACTGGCGCAGCGGTTGTCGGTCTCCACGCGTACCGTTCGGGCGGATATCGCCGCGCTGAACATGTTGCTGACGCCGCATGGCGCGCAATTTACTCTCAGCCGCGGCAACGGGTATCAGCTCAAAATTGATGATCCGGCACGTTATCAATCCCTGCAAACGCAGCAATCTCCCGCCCTGGCGCGCGGTCCGCGCACCAGCCAGGAGCGGATACACTATTTGCTGGCGCGTTTTTTAACCTCCGCCTTCTCGCTGAAGCTGGAGGATTTAGCAGATGAATGGTTTGTCAGCCGTGCGACGTTGCAGAACGATATGGCGGACGTGCGCGAGCATTTGCTGCGTTATCATCTGACGCTGGAAACGCGTCCGCGTCATGGCATGAAATTGTTTGGCGGAGAGATGGCGATTCGCGCCTGTCTGACCGACCTTTTATGGACGCTGGCGCAGCAGGAGTCCTCCCATCCGTTAATTGTTAGTACCACGCTGAACACCGAGGTGTCTCAACGGCTGCAGTCTCTTTTGCCGGATATTTTCTCTCATTGTCAAATCCGCCTGACCGATGAGAGCGAGCTGTTTCTGCGTTTATACTGCGCGGTGGCGGTACGGCGTATTCGCGAGGGGTATCCGTTATCGGAATGCGTGGCAGAGGAGGTCGATGAAAAGGTGCGCCATGCGGCGCATGAGATTGCGGAGCTACTACAACAGCTGGCCGACAAGCCGCTGTCGGAGCCGGAAGTAAGCTGGCTGAAGGTGCATATTGCCGCCCGCCAGGTACAGGAAATTGCCCCCAGCGCCATTAATGCCGATGATGAAGAGGCGCTGGTGCGCTATATCCTCAATTTTATTAATACCCAGTACAACTATAACCTGTTGAATGATAAACAGCTCCACGCGGACTTGCTGACCCACATCAAAACGATGATCACCCGCGTGCGCTACCAGATCATGATCCCCAACCCACTACTGGAAAATATTAAGCAGCACTATCCGATGGCGTGGGATATGACGTTGGCGGCGATATCGAGTTGGGGAAAATACACGCCGTATACCATTAGCGAAAACGAAATCGGTTTTCTGGTGCTGCATATTGGCGTTGGGCTGGAACGTAGTTACAACATTGGCTACCAGCGGCAGCCGCAGGTACTGCTGGTGTGCGATGCTGGTAATGCGATGGTGCGGATGATTGAAGCGGTACTGGCGCGGAAATACCCGCAGATTGAGATTGCCCGCACTCTGACACTACGCGACTATGAGGCGCGGGACAGTATTGTGGAGGATTTTGTGATTTCCACGGCGCGGATCGGCGAAAAAGATAAACCGGTTATCATGATCGCCCCCTTTCCTACCGACTATCAATTGGAGCAGATCGGTAAGCTGGTGCTGGTGGACAGAACCCGTCCGTGGATGCTGGATAAATATTTCGATGCCTCGCATTTTCGCATCGTGGAGGGGGAAATAGATCAACAGACGCTGTTTAAAACGCTGTGCGATCAGTTGCACGAGGAAGGCTTTGTTGATGCGGCGTTTCTCGATTCGGTTATTGAACGTGAAGCTATCGTCAGTACGTTATTAGGCGACGGGATTGCCTTGCCGCACGCGCTGGGGCTGCTGGCGAAGAAAACGGTGGTTTATACGGTGCTCGCGCCGCAGGGGATTGCCTGGGGTGACGAAACGGCGCACGTTATTTTTTTACTCGCCATCAGCAAAAGTGAATATGAAGAGGCGATGGCCATCTACGATATTTTCGTCACTTTCCTGCGCGAACGCGCCATGACGCGCCATGACGCGCCATGACGCGCCTCTGCGCATGTCAGAATTTTACGCAATTTAAAACGGTCGCAATGGAGTGCGTGAGTCGTTTTTGAGAGGCGTTATCCAGAATTCGATGTAATGCGAATGTAATGCTAAACTGCATTACACATTCGATTTTACTGGAGGCATAATGGCCACGCTGAACGTCCGTCTGGATGACAAACTCAAAAATGAGGCTTATGCCGTGCTGGAAAAACTGAACATTACTCCAACGGAAGCCGTGCGATTACTGTTCCAGTACGTCGCGGAAACGGGGCGCATGCCAGTGAAAACTGTCACTCTTAGCGACAGTGAAGATGCATTGATTCAGACAGTTCGGGAGAGGCTGTCTAGTCCGCAAAAGGGAATCAAGGTTAGTCTGGATGACTTATGAACTGGAATTCGACCCGAGGGCCTTAAAAGAGTGGCATAAGCTGGGCGATACGGTGAAGGCTCAGCTTAAGAAAAAGTTGGCTGATGTGCTATTGAACCCCAGAATCGACTCTGCCCGTTTAAACGGTCTTCCTGACTGCTATAAAATTAAGCTTAAATCGTCCGGTTATCGTCTGGTGTACCAGGTTCGGGATGACGTTGTGATTGTGTTTGTTGTCGCGGTCGGCAAGCGAGAACATTCAGCCGTCTATCACGATGCAAACAAACGGCTTTAGCGATCAACGCAAATGATGCACTACCTGGTTGCTGCTACCGCGCCAGATAAGCGCCGGGTCTTTCAGATCCTGCACAAATTTGCCATCGACCAGCACGTTGATGAGATCGACTACCTGCATTTGCGCGGCGTTGAGTTCATCGAGCTTGTAGCCGGTCCACACCCAGATATCTTTCCCCGGGCACTCTGCGCGGATGCGTTGTACCAGTGCCAGGATATCCGGTACGTTTTGCGGATGCAGCGGATCGCCGCCCGACAGCGAGATCCCCTGACGGTGAATGCGCGTGTCGTTCAGATCGGCAATGATCTTATCTTCCATCTCTTTGGTAAACGGCTGGCCGGAATTGAGCCGCCAGGTGCTTTTGTTGTAGCAGCCAGGGCATTCATGCACGCACCCTGACACAAACAGGGTGCAGCGGGTGCCGGGGCCGTTAACGATGTCTACGGGGTAGTATTGGTGAAAGTTCATGTTTCCTCGTTGCATTTGGCGCTGTAGCGGCGTTGGCCGCTCTCACTTACCCAGGTCACTTACTTATGTAAGCTCCCTGGGATTCGTTCGTTTGCCGCCTTGCTACAACACCAACTGCTTAGAGGAAACTCATGAAATTGGAACTATAGCCAGCGGTTGTAGGCCGGATAAGGTGTTTACACCGCCATCCGGCATTTACGCATTGCAAACGGAGGATTAACCGATCTGCCCATTGCCTAAATGCTTCACGCGGCGCTTCACTTCTTCCTGCTTACCGGCGTTAAACGGACGCGCGTCCGGGCTGCCTAAATAACCGCACACGCGGCGGGTGACCGAGACGCGCGCGGCGTCGTGGTTGCCGCATTTCGGGCAGGTGAAACCTTTACTGGTACATTCGAACTCGCCGGTAAAGCCGCACTCGTAGCATTCATCGATCGGCGTGTTGGTGCCGTAATACGGTACATGCTGATAGCTGTAATCCCAGACATCTTCCAGCGCTTTCAGGTTGTGCTGAATGTTCGGGTATTCGCCGTAGCAAATGAAACCCCCGTTCGCCAGCGGCGGATACGGCGCTTCGAAATCGATTTTGTCGTACGGGTTGACCTTCTTCTCCACGTCGAGGTGGAAGCTGTTGGTGTAGTAACCTTTATCGGTTACGCCCGGCACCACGCCGAACTCGGCGGTATCCAGACGGCAGAAGCGGTCACAGAGGTTTTCACTTGGCGTGCTGTACAGGCTAAAGCCGTAGCCGGTCTCGTCTTTCCACTGATCCACGGCCTGGCGCAGACGCTCCACAATCGCGATGCCTTTAGCGCGAAGTTGCTCGCTGTCGTACAGGTGTTCGCCGCCGAACAGCGCGTTAATGGTTTCATGGATACCAATGTAGCCCAGAGAGATGGACGCACGACCATTTTTAAAGATTTCAGACACGTCGTCGTCCGCTTTCAGCCGCACGCCGCAGGCGCCTTCCATATACAGGATAGGCGCGACGCGGGCTTTCACGCCTTCAAGGCGGGCGATACGGGTCATCAGCGCCTTCCGCGCCAGCGCCAGACGTTCATCCAGCAGTTTCCAGAATGCGGTTTCGTCGCCTTTTGCTTCCAGCGCGATGCGCGGCAGGTTAAGGCTAATCACGCCCAGGTTGTTACGCCCGTCGTGGATCTGTTCGCCGTTTTCGTTCTCCCACACGCCGAGGAAGCTGCGGCAGCCCATTGGCGTTTTGAACGAACCGGTGACTTTGACCACCTGATCGTAGTTGAGAATGTCCGGATACATGCGCTTGCTCGCGCACTCCAGCGCCAGTTGTTTAATGTCGTAGTTCGGATCGCCAAACTTGTGGTTCAAACCGTCGCGGATAGCGAAGACCAGTTTCGGGAACACGGCGGTTTTGCGATTTTTACCCAGACCGGCGATACGGTTACGCAAAATAGACGCCTGGATCAGACGCGACTCCCAACTGGTGCCGAGGCCAAAACCAAAGGTCACGAAAGGCGTCTGGCCGTTAGCGGTGTGCAGCGTGTTAACTTCGTATTCCAGCGACTGGAAGGCGTCGTAGCACTCTTTTTCGGTGCGAGAACGCGCATATCCTTCGGCATCAGGAATCTGCCACTCATCGGCGGTTTTGCGGTGCTTGTTATAGCTTTCGGTGACAAACGGCGCCAGCACTTCGTCGATACGGTTAATGGTGGTGCCGCCATAAATATGGCTGGCGACCTGCGCGATAATCTGCGCGGTAACGGCAGTGGCGGTAGAGATAGATTTTGGCGGTTCGATCTCGGCGTTACCCATCTTAAAGCCTTGGGTCAACATGCCTTTCAGGTCGATCAACATACAGTTGAACATCGGGAAGAACGGCGAATAGTCGAGATCGTGATAGTGGATATCGCCGCGCTCATGCGCTTGTACTACGTCACGCGGCAACAGGTGCTGGCGGGCATAGTGTTTGGCGACAATCCCGGCCAGCAAATCGCGCTGGGTGGGAATGACTTTACTGTCTTTGTTGGCGTTTTCATTGAGCAACGCGGAGTTAGTTTGCTCTACCAGGCCGCGAATTTCCTGGTTCAGACGACCACGCTTTTCACGCTGAATGTCGCGATCGTGACGGTATTCGATGTAGGCGCGGGCAAGCTGTTTGTACGGGCCGGACATCAGTTGGTTTTCAACCGCAGTTTGGATCTCGTTAATATCCACCTGACTGCGTGCGTTCATTTGGCTGCTAACGACTTCTGCGATGGTGGCACAGTAATCTGCGTCATCGACTCCCGCTGCTTTAGCTGCACGTAGAATGGCTTCCTTAATGCGCTCTGATTTGAATGGCACTTTACAGCCATCTCGTTTCATCACATGCGGTGTCATGATCACTCCATATTTGTAAGAACAGGTTATCCACAGAGGCCGGGGAAGCCATAACAGGTTTATTCATCTCTTTTCCAACGACTTCCCGCAATCCTGACCCAGGTTATCCACAATTCACCTTGTGTCGAGTGAACGGATGTTGTAGCAATTGTAGTCAATTAATACAACATATTGGGTCGGCGTGCATTTTAAAGTCTATATGTAGTGATTTGCATCAAGGATGTTTGCAATTTTATTGATGTAGAACAAGGTAAAAATCAGAGCGTACAGATGGCGGGCGCTGTAGCGTTTGTAAAAGATAGCAAGAAAAATCTGATTAATTATTCAACAAAAACAGACAGTAACCTGGAGCAACGCCACAGCCCGTGTCAATAGGTTTGTGGCGTTTATCCGTATAAGGACGTCGCGTTAGCGTTGTAACCACCAGATGGCTTCAAATGGGCGGAGCGTCATCGCGGCTGGCTGGCGACCTCGCCATAATTATGCAGTAGCGCCTGCCACTGTCCTTTGATATGCGGTGGATGCCACTCCTGACACTGGTTACTCAGATTAGCGACAACCAGCAGGATTTGCCCCTGCCACTGGCGGCGATAACACCATACTGATGGGCTATCCGGGAGGAGATCCTGATAATCGCCCCAGATCAGTACAGGCTGGGTTTTACCTAGCGCAATCAGCTTTTGATAGGTGTAAAACACCGAGTTTTTATCGCGTAATGCCGCCGCGACATTAACCTCCGTATAGTTATCGCACAGGCTTATCCACGGCTCGCCCTGGGTGAAACCGGCGTTTTTACCGTTGTCCCACTGCATCGGCGTGCGGCTGTTGTCGCGGGATTTACTGGCCAGGATAGCCAGTAGTTCGTCGGGGTCGCGTCCGGCGGCGCGTAGCGCGGCAAACATGTTATGGCTTTCCACGTCGCGATAATCGGTGATGCGGGTAAAGTGTGGGTTGGTCATGCCGATTTCTTCGCCCTGATAGATATAAGGCGTCCCTTGCATACCGTGCAGCGCCATCGCCAGCATTTTCGCGGCTGGAACCCGGTATTCACCCTCGTCGCCAAAGCGGGAAACGATGCGCGGCTGATCGTGATTACACCAGAATAACGCGTTCCAGGCGACGTTATGCATCCCCTGTTGCCAGTGGCGGAACAACGCTTTCAGCGCCACATAATCAGGTTTTGCCAGCGTCCACTTTTCGCCATTGGGGTAATCCACCTTCAGATGATGAAAATTGAAGGTCATCGAGAGTTCGTCGCCGCTAAGCGCGGCATATTGCTGGCAGTTTTCCAGCGTGGTAGAGGACATTTCGCCTACCGTCATCAGATTACGCGGCGTAAAAACGTCACGGTTCATTTCGCGTAAAAACGTATGCGCGCGCGGTCCGTCGGTATAAAAGCGGCGTCCGTCGCCCGTCGGATCGTCAGGAAAATCCTGATCTTTGGCGATCAGGTTCACCACGTCCAGACGCAGGCCATCCACGCCGCGATCGGCCCAGAATTCGCAGACCTTTTTCAGCTCGGCGCGCACGGCGGGATTTTCCCAGTTCAGGTCGGACTGTTCAGGCGCGAAAAGGTGTAAATAATATTGTTCGCTCTGGCTATGCCAGCGCCAGGCGCTGCCGCCAAATTTGGATTGCCAGTTATTCGGGCAGACATCCGGCGTGCCATCGCGCCAGATATAAAACTGACGGTATGGACCCTCTTTGTTCAGCGCTTCGCGAAACCAGGCGTGCTGGGTAGAAGTATGGTTAAACACCATATCCAGGATGATACGAATACCGCGTGCTTTCGCCTGCGCGACCAGCTCGTCAAAATCATCCAGCGTGCCGTAGGTCGGGTCGATAGCCGTATAATTTGCGACGTCATAACCGTTATCCACCTGCGGCGAGATATAAAACGGCGTGAGCCAGATGGCATCTACGCCGAGTCGCTGTAGATAGTCAAGGCGCTGCGTGACGCCGCGTAAATCGCCAGTGCCGCTGCCGGTCGTGTCCTGAAAACTTTTCGGGTAGATCTGATAAATAACGCCGTTTTGCCACCAGAGGGGAATAGTCATTGTTGTTTCCTGCAAGTGCGTTGGGACGCAACTGCGCCCCGAAGAAGTATTAGACAATTTGTAATGTGCCCTGACGATGCTTACGCTGATAGATAAAGGTGGTCAGGATCACCGGGATCACGATCGCGATAACCATCGCCATGCCGTACACCTGCCAGTAGCGCGGCGGTATAGACAGGATGCCCGGCAGGCCGCCCACGCCGATACCGTTGGCGATGACGCCGTTCAGACCGCAGAGCAGTCCCGCCAGACCAGATCCGATCATCGCGCACAGCATCGGAAAACGATACTTCAGGTTGATACCGTACATCGCCGGTTCAGTTACCCCAAGGTAAGCGGAAATGGCGGCAGGAACGGAGATCTCGCGTTCATTGTGTTTACGGCTGGAGATGATGATGCCCACCACGGCGGAGGCCTGCGCGATATTCGACAGCGCAATCAGCGGCCAGACTGGCGTACCGCCCATGCTCTGGATCATCTGCATATCGATAGCGAGCGTTGTCTGGTGGACGCCGGTAATGACCAACGGGGCATACAGGAAGCCGAACAGCGCTGCGCCTATCGGGGCGAAACTGCCGGTCATCAGATAACGTACCGCAAAGGCCACGCCGTCGCCGATCATACGACCAAAGGGGCCAATAAAGGCGTGGGCGAGAAAGACGGCCAGTATCAACGAACACACCGGGACGACGACCAGGTAGAGATAATCCGGCACGATGCGTTTCAACCGCGTTTCAATAAATCCAAGCGCCAGTCCTGTCAGTAGCGCCGGGATAACCTGCGCCTGGTAGCCTATTTTCTCAATACTAAATACGCCGAAGTTCCAGACGTCCGGCGTTTGCTGGCCCAGCAGATACGCATTCATCAACTGCGGCGACACCAGCGTCACGCCGAGCACGATACCAAGAATCGGCGTGCCGCCCATTTTTTTCACCGCCGACCAGCAGATCCCCACCGGCACATCGCCGATCACGTTACGAAAGCCTAAGATCAAACCGCCGCTGATCAACGCCGGTAGTAGCGGAAAGAAGATCTCCGCAAAGTGGGAAATTAACTGCTCATGCCACTTCATGTTCTGGCGAGCGGCTTTTTTGGCCTGCTCTTTATCGGCATATGCTTTGCCGGTGGTCTCCAGCAGCGCGTTATAGTAATCGCCGACTTCGGTGCCGATCACCACCTGAAACTGCCCGGCGTTGGTGAAACAGCCTTTAACCATCGGTAATTGTTCGATCTCTTTTGGCCTGGCGTTCGCGGGCTGGTGGAGCACAAAGCGCAGGCGAGTAATGCAGTGGCTCACCGTGGCGATGTTGTCGCGCCCGCCGACCAGGTCAATCAGCCGGTCGATATCGGCTTGTTTTACTTTGCTCATCGTAAAGCCTCATGGCAGAGGAGGTATGTTATGGGTTGGCGCAAGAGTATCTCTTCAACGTTGGTTTAAAAATGGGAACGTTCCCGAAACACAGCGACGATCACAAATTACTCGTGGTATTCCGTTTAATCAGTCACTCAGGCGAGGGTAGAAGGAATGACGATCCGGCGCGGCTCGCAGCGGCCATTGATCTGTTCGATCAGCTGCGAAGCCGCCTGTCGTCCGGCTTCAGCATAGCCAGGATCGACAGTGACGATCTCCGGGTGCAGGAATTTTATCAGCGGCGTATTCCCGACGCTTGCCAGTTGCAGCGTCTCAATACGTTGCTCCTGTAAATACTTACTGGCGCCCAACGCCAGCGTATCGGTGGCGCAGACTAACGCGGTGGTATCCGGCATGATGACGCTTGCCGTATGCTCATAGCCCTGCTTCATGGCAAGACCGGGCAGGGCGGCGACGGGATGAAGTTTATGTTTTTTGCAAAACGCCAGGTATGCGTCATGCCGACGTTTGCCGGGGGTAATATCGCTATGGGGAACGCCCAGAAAGCTAATGTTGCGGTGTCCCTGCTCATACAGCCGCTGCATAAGGATATGAATCGCGCCCTCGTCGTCGTAACAGACGGAGGCAAAACCTTGCGCATCTCTTGCCAGCAGCACCAGCGAGGCTTTCCAGGGGGCGATCAACTCTTCTGTGATGCCGGTAAAGCCAAACAGCACCACGCCATCAATGTTACGTCGTCTGAGTATGCCCAGATGTTCCATTACCAGCGTCGGCGAGAACTGACTTTCCATCATAATAGGGTCGTAGCCCTGTTCGTAAAACGCAGGCAGCATGGTCTGAACCGCGAGGTTTTCAGACAACGAATCAAGGCGAGTGACGATAATAGCGACCACTTTATCGCTTTGTCCTCGCATCGCGCGGGCGGAGCGGGACGGAGAGAAACCGTGTTGATTCATCACCGCTTCGACACGCTCGCGGGTACGTTCGCTTACGCCGCTTTCATTGTTAAGCACGCGGGAAACGGTTGATTTCCCTACGCCGCTCAGGCGGGCGATGTCTTTGATAGTGAGCCGGTTTTGCATCCTGTTTTCCCGTGGCGTGACGCTGATGGTGATAAAAAGAGTAACTTTACTCAAGCGAAGGGCAATGGGCAAAGTCTGGTTTATCGTTGGTTTAATTACGTAACGGTATGATACCGCCATAATTGCCACAAAACTTATGGATTTATGCGTATAATCCGCGGCGCAAATTATTTACTTACCGGAGGCGACATGGACCCTGAACCCACCCCTCTCCCGCGATGGAGAATTTTCCTTTTCCGGTAAGCCTGCCTCTGCTGTCTTACCGGTGTGTAAGACAGTGACACAATAACGTCCCTGTTTTTATTTAAACATTGCTCATCGGGCAAGGCTTTGCCGTGCCTGAAGAATTTTCTGCGCCTGACTTCGGCGCGGAGGGATTACCTATGCTAAAAACCATTACCCGCCAGCTTTTTGCCCGGCTTAATCGCCATTTGCCTTATCGTCTGGTTCACCGCGATCCGCTGCCCGGCGCGCAGACCGCGGTAAATGCGACTATCCCGCCTTCGCTGAGCGAGCGCTGTCTGAAAGTCGCGGCAATGGAGCAGGAAACTCTCTGGCGCGTTTTTGATACGCACCCGGAGGGATTAAACGCCGCCGAGGTGACGCGCGCGCGTGAAAAGCATGGCGAAAACCGCCTTCCGGCACAGAAACCCGCGCCGTGGTGGGTGCATCTGTGGGTATGTTATCGCAATCCTTTCAACATCTTACTCACGATTCTTGGCGGCATTTCTTATGCCACGGAGGATCTGTTTGCCGCAGGCGTTATCGCCCTGATGGTCGGTATCTCAACGTTGCTGAATTTTGTGCAGGAAGCACGCTCGACGAAAGCGGCGGACGCGCTAAAAGCGATGGTGAGCAATACCGCTACCGTACTGCGGGTTATTAATGAAAATGGCGAAAACGCCTGGCTGGAATTACCCATCGATCAACTGGTGCCCGGCGATATTATTAAGCTGGCGGCGGGGGATATGATCCCGGCGGATTTACGGATTATCCAGGCGCGCGATCTGTTTGTCGCCCAGGCGTCGCTGACCGGCGAATCTCTGCCAGTCGAGAAAGTCGCCGCGACGCGTGAGCCCCGGCAAAATAACCCGCTTGAGTGCGACACGCTGTGCTTTATGGGGACGAACGTCGTGAGCGGAACGGCGCAGGCCGTGGTGATGGCGACCGGCGCCGACACCTGGTTTGGTCAATTGGCGGGGCGCGTGTCGGAACAAGATAACGAGCAGAACGCTTTCCAGAAAGGAATTAGCCGCGTCAGTATGTTGCTGATCCGCTTTATGCTGGTCATGGCGCCGGTAGTACTGATTATTAATGGTTACACGAAAGGTGACTGGTGGGAAGCGGCGCTATTTGCGCTCTCGGTCGCGGTAGGGCTCACCCCGGAAATGTTGCCGATGATCGTCACCTCCACCCTCGCGCGCGGGGCGGTGAAGCTCTCGAAACAGAAAGTTATCGTGAAGCACCTTGATGCGATTCAGAACTTCGGCGCGATGGATATTCTGTGCACCGATAAAACCGGCACACTGACGCAGGATAAAATTGTGCTGGAGAATCATACGGATATCTCTAGTAAGCCCAGCGAGCATGTACTGCATTGCGCCTGGCTGAACAGCCATTATCAGACCGGTCTAAAAAATTTACTGGATACGGCAGTCCTGGAGGGAGTAGACGAAACCGCCGCGCGTCAGCTCTCCGGACGCTGGCAGAAAATCGATGAGATTCCGTTTGATTTTGAGCGTCGCCGGATGTCGGTGGTGGTGGCCGAAGATTCGAGCGTGCATCAACTGGTCTGCAAAGGCGCGTTACAGGAGATCCTGAACGTGTGTACTCAGGTGCGCCACAACGGCGATATTGTGCCGCTGGACGACAATATGCTGCGCCGGGTGAAACGCGTTACCGACACGCTGAACCGTCAGGGGCTACGCGTGGTCGCCGTCGCGACCAAATACTTGCCTGCACGTGAGGGCGATTACCAGCGTATCGATGAATCTGACCTGATCCTGGAAGGGTATATTGCTTTTCTCGATCCGCCGAAAGAGACCACCGCGCCGGCGCTGAAAGCGCTGAAGGCGAGCGGAATTACGGTGAAAATTCTCACCGGCGACAGCGAGCTGGTAGCGGCGAAAGTTTGCCATGAGGTTGGGCTGGATGCGGGCGATGTCGTTATTGGCAGTGATATTGAGGGGTTAAGCGACGACGCGCTGGCGGCGCTGGCCGCCCGTACGACGTTGTTTGCGCGTCTGACGCCGATGCATAAAGAGCGCATCGTCACTTTGCTCAAACGCGAGGGGCATGTGGTCGGTTTTATGGGCGACGGGATTAATGATGCCCCGGCGTTGCGGGCGGCGGATATTGGTATCTCGGTAGATGGCGCGGTGGACATCGCCCGTGAAGCCGCCGATATTATTCTGCTGGAAAAGAGCCTGATGGTGCTGGAAGAAGGCGTCATTGAAGGTCGTCGTACTTTTTCTAATATGTTGAAATATATCAAGATGACGGCCAGCTCAAATTTCGGTAACGTGTTTAGCGTGCTGGTAGCGAGCGCCTTTTTGCCGTTCCTGCCAATGCTGCCGCTGCACTTGCTGATTCAAAACCTACTGTACGATGTATCCCAGGTGGCGATTCCGTTTGATAATGTCGATGAAGAACAAATTCAAAAGCCGCAGCGCTGGAATCCGGCGGATTTGGGGCGCTTTATGGTCTTTTTCGGTCCGATCAGCTCGATTTTCGACATTTTGACCTTTTGTCTGATGTGGTGGGTATTTCATGCGAATACGCCAGAAACGCAAACTTTGTTCCAGTCCGGCTGGTTTGTGGTGGGATTACTGTCGCAAACGCTGATTGTGCATATGATCCGTACCCGCCGTCTGCCGTTTATTCAAAGTCGCGCCGCCTGGCCGCTGATGGCGATGACATTGTTGGTGATGGTGGTGGGAGTCTCGTTGCCGTTTTCGCCGCTGGCGTCTTACCTGCAGTTGCAGGCGCTGCCGTTAAGCTATTTCCCGTGGCTGATTGCCATTCTGGCGGGATATATGACGTTAACCCAGTTGGTGAAAGGGTTTTACAGCAGACGTTATGGCTGGCAGTAAGCGTCGAAGTATTGTGAATCGGCCTGGATGGCATATCAGGCCGAATAAGCGATAGCGCCATCCGGCCACTATCTATAAACGAGCGTTAGCGACGAACAGCGATCGCTTCAATCTCAATTTTCACGTCTTTCGGCAGACGGGCAACTTCCACGCAGGAACGCGCCGGGAAGGTGGCGTTGTGCTCGGTGAAGAAGGCTTCGTAGGTGGCGTTGACGGTCGCGAAATCGTTCAGGTCTTTCACGAAGACGGTCGTTTTCACAATGTCGCCTACTTTCAGGCCAGCGGCTTCCACGATAGCTTTAACGTTTTCCAGCGACTGACGTGCCTGAGCGGATACGTCTTCCGCTACGGCACCGGTTTTCGGATCGACCGGGATCTGACCGGAAGTGATTACCATGCTACCCAGGTCAACGCCCTGTACGTATGGGCCGATTGCTGCTGGTGCATTTTCCGTCGCAATAGTTTTGCTCATGATTTCTCCTGAATTACAGCGGTAATAGAATGTCCCCGCTCATTATAGGGAGCCAGGATCTCATAACCAACCCAAATTAGTTGGCCAGCACCACATAATGCGAAAACTCTTTTTCACAGTATTTGCATTTGAGGGCGATATCATTGGCGCGTTTTTTCACTGCAAAGCTGGAGGATACTGGTTCCGCGTGGCTGATGCAGTTGCTGTTCGGGCAAACCAGCACATTATTAATACGCTCTGGCAGGCTGGGGCGTGATTTCCCGACTACGTCGTAGTTGTCGATGCGGTTAACGGTGGCCTGCGGCGCGTACAGAGCAAGTTGGTTAACCTGCTCTTCGGTGAGAAAGGTGTTTTCTATTTTGATTAAGTCTTTACGCCCCATCTCGCCAGACGGGAGATTCAGACCGATAGTGATTCGCTGATCGGTTTCGGTCAATTTAAACAGACTCAGCAGTTTAAAGCCTACCTGCGCAGGGATATGGTCAATCACGGTGCCGCATTTAATGGCTTCAACCTGCAGTTTGTTATCGTGTGTCATCGTTTTTCTCCCTTACAGACTCAGTTCGCTATTCAGTACTAACGCCAGTAACGCCTGGCGAGCGAAAATACCGTTGCCCGCCTGTTGGAAGTACCAGGCGTGTGGCGTTTTATCCACATCCGTGGTGATTTCATCAATCCGCGGCAGCGGGTGCAGCACTTTCATATTTTCACGCGCGCCGTTCAGGTCGCTGGCGCGCAGAACAAACTGCGCCTTCACATTGGCGTACTCCGACGGGTCGAGACGCTCTTTCTGTACGCGAGTCATATAGAGGATGTCGACGTCGGCCATGACCTCTTCAATAGAACCATGCAGGCTCCAGGCCATCCCTTTTTCATCCAGCATATCCAGAATGTACTGCGGCATCGCCAGCGCGTCCGGCGCGATAAAATAAAAACGGTTGCCGCTAAATTTCGCCAGCGCCTGGGTTAGCGAATGCACGGTGCGGCCATATTTCAGATCGCCGACCATCGCGATATGCAAGTTATCCAGACGGCCCTGCGTTTCCTGGATGGTGAACAGATCCAACAGGGTTTGCGTCGGATGCTGATTCGAACCGTCGCCCGCATTGAGCACCGGCACCTGACCGGAAAACTCCGTCGCCAGACGTGCCGCGCCTTCTTGCGGATGGCGCATCACAATCGCGTCCACGTAAGTGCTAATCACTGAGATCGTGTCGGCTAACGTTTCTCCTTTTTTCCCCAGCGACGTGTTGGCGCTGTCGGAGAAGCCCACTACGCTGGCGCCCAGGCGATGCATTGAAGTTTCAAACGACAGGCGGGTACGCGTGGAGGCTTCGAAAAAGCAGCTGGCGATCACTTTATGTTTCAAAAGCTCCGGCTGCGGGTTGGCTTTTAATTTCGCCGCCGTCGCCAGTACCAGATTAAGATCGTCGCGGCTGAGGTCGTTTATGGAAATGATATGTTTTTGATATAGCGGGTTAGCCATGTTTATCTCCTGACGCCTGGGCAAAAAAAAGCCCCTCAATTGAGGGGCTTGGTATTGGTTTTCAACGGAAAGAAAAACGGCAGGCCTGCGTCTTTTTTCAGACGCGGTAAGACAGAATGTCGTACACACTGAACCATGCTTCCTCCCGGCAAATTGTCCGCGATTATACTCAGCTCTGTTTTGGGATCAAGCGATTAATGCATGATTTACTCATCGCAAACGGTTCTTATGAATTTAAATTCATTTTAAGCAAATAATTAATTTGTTTGTGTACCAGCGCCGTGCGCTGAACGACCCGTGGTGCGACCCAGACAATACTGCTACCGGCAACGACGCCGAGAATTTCCGGCAATGCGTGGTAATCCAGAATTCTCGCGACGGCGCGACCATAACCTGCCGCCGTATGGATAAGGATAAATTCGCTATTATGTTCAACGCTAACGACCATTTCGGCTATTGAACGTCCGGCATCCGGCGAAGGTCGCCGCTGGGGATTTACGGAATAAATCTTTTGTCCCTTCGTATTTCTGATTTTTATTGCGCCCAGCAGCTTGAGCAGGCGCGAAACCGTAGACTGACTGATACCTTCAAATCCCTCATTTTGTAAATCGCGGCGAATCTCCTCCTGGGACAGGTAACTTTTTTCACTAATCAGGCGCTGACAAACCGCCAGTTGCTGTTGTTCTTTGGCGGAGTAATCATCGTATTCCTTCATAAATGCACCTTATCTTTATTATTAATATCAACGGACTGGCGAAATTCATCGCATTTGTCACATCGATTGCGGATCAATCGGGCGGTTTTGCAGGAAAATGAGAAGCCGATCAAAAAAGGTGACGACGTGCCTGATGGCGCTGTGCTTATCAGTCCTGTCGGATAAGACGCGTCGCCATCTGGCTCGTTACATCATCGCTCCGATGCTCAGTACCGCCATATTCAGCAATGTCAGGATCAGCAACAGTGGCGCGACCCATTTCAGATAGCGGACATAGGGAACCCGCGCGATTGCCAGACCGCCCATGACCACGGCGGAGGTGGGAGTAACCAGGTTCACAATCCCGGAGGCCGACTGGTAGGCGGTTACGACTAAATCCCGCTGTACGTGGGCAAAATCCGCTAACGGCGCCATAATGGGCATTGTCAATACGGCAAGACCGGAAGAGGAGGGCACCAGGAAGGAGAGCAATACTTCCAGCCAGTAGGTTACGTTTATGAAAATGGTGGTAGAGAGGCCGGAAACCAGACTTTCCGCGCTGTGCAAAATGGTGTGGGTAATCATACCGTTATCCATGACCACCACAATGCCGCGCGCGATACCAATAATTAGCGCCACGCCGAGCAAATCCCGCGCGCCGTCGATAAAGGTACTGGTGAACGCTTCCTCACCCATCCGCGTTATCACGCCAACGATAATCGCCGCCGCCAGAAAGACGCCGGAGATTTCCGCCATCCACCAGCCGAGAACCGCCACGCCGTAAATCATCACCGCGAAAGAGGCGGCGAAGATCAGCAGCACCCATTTCCGGGTAGCCGTAAACTCCAGCAGTGTATTGGCGCGATTGCCGAGGAAATGGGTGCGATTTTCCTCCATTTTATCCGCCACGATAGAAAGCTCAGGATGGGCGCGGACTTTGCGCGCATAGCGCATTACCCAAAACACGCACAGTACGTAGCCGACAATTAACAGCAGTACGCGCATCAGCATTCCCTGAGTAAAAGGAATGCCGGCGGCGTTGGCGGCAATGACCGTGGCGAAAGGGTTAATGGTCGAACCGAGCGTGCCTATCCCCGCGCCGAGCAGTACGGTTGCCGCCGCCACTAACGGATCGAAGCGGGCCGCCATCATAACCGGCACCAGCAGCGTGTAGAAGGGCAACGACTCCTCCGCCATGCCATAGATAGTGCCGCCTGCGGCGAACAGCGCCATCAGAATGGGGATCATCCACTCATCTTTGCCGTTGAGTTTGGCTGTTACCCGTTCAATACCGGCATCAATCGCCCCCGTTTTATTCACCACCCCCAGAAAGCCGCCGATAATCAAGACAAACAGCGCGACGTCAATGGCGCCGGCGGTGTAGGTTTCGTGGTTATAGAGGCCGTCAATCGGCGCCAGTAAAACAGCGGTAATCCCTTGCGGATGCGCGTCCACGGGGGCATACGTTCCCGCCACCGGCACCTCTTTTCCCAGCGTGGCGTTCATCGCCATTTGGTATTTTCCCGCCGGCACAATCCAGGTCATCACCGCGACCAGGGCAATAAGAATAAACAGGATGGTATAAGCGGTGGGAAATTTAAATTTACCCATGATGTTCTCTCCTGATATCACGGATATGCGCCGCGAGGGCGCATATCCTGTGGGATTAGTCGCCGAGCGTCGCCACCATGACCGCTTTGATGGTGTGCATCCGGTTTTCCGCTTCATCGAAGACTATCGAGCCTGCGGACTCGAACACCTCTTCCGTGACCTCCAGTCCTTTCAGGCCGTAAGCCATTTCGATTTCGCGTCCCACTTTGGTGTGCTCGTTATGGAAGGCGGGCAGGCAGTGCATAAACTTCACATCAGGATTACCGGTAGCGTTTACCACCTGCTGGTTGACCTGATATGGCGTCATCAGACTGACGCGCTCCGCCCAGGCTTCTTTGGGTTCTCCCATCGAGACCCAGACGTCGGTATAGAGGAAATCCACGCCGTGAACGCCATCTTCAACGCTCTCCGTTAAGGTGATACGAGCGCCGGTAACGCTGGCGATTTCCCGGCACTGCGCGACCAGCGCGGCATCAGGCCAGAAGGACTTTGGCGCTATCAGGCGGATATCCATGCCCATCTTCGCCGCGCCCACCATCAGCGAGTTGCCCATGTTGTTGCGCGCGTCGCCCAGGTAGGCGAAGCTCAGTTCCGGCAGCGTTTTACCCGGCGCGTGTTCCAGCATGGTCATTAGATCGGCCAGGATCTGTGTGGGGTGAAATTCATCGGTCAGGCCGTTCCAGACGGGAACGCCCGCGTATTCCCCCAGCTCTTCCACAATGTGTTGACCAAAACCGCGATATTCGATGCCGTCATACATCCGCCCCAGGACGCGAGCAGTATCTTTCATGGACTCTTTATGGCCGATCTGCGAGCCGCTTGGGCCGAGATAAGTCACCTGCGCGCCCTGGTCGAACGCGGCGACTTCAAACGCGCATCGGGTGCGGGTAGAGGTTTTTTCAAAAATCAGCGCGATGTTTTTGCCGATCAGTGTTTGCTTTTCGCATCCGGCTTTTTTTGCGGCTTTCAGCTCAATAGCCAGATCTATGAGGTGTTGGATTTCCGCCGGGGTGTAGTCAAGCAGCTTCAAAAAGTTACGATTTTTCAGTGAAATAACCATTACAATATCCTTGTTAAAATGAATTGCCTGATGGCGCTGCGCTTATCCGGCCCACGGTTATGCGCGCTCTGTAGGCCGAATAAGGCGGAAGCCGCCATCCGGTAAAAAGCCTTATGCGTCAACGTCGGCGGTTTCACACCGAATCAAAGTACCTTTCTCGCCCGCGAGAATGGCTTGCCCATCCGCCAGCGAGCCGATTCCGGCAATGCCGCGGCAATGGCTGACAAACTCAGCGCAGGCGGTCACTTTCGGGCCCATCGAACCGGCGTCGAACTGCATTTCACGAAGCAGCTCCGGCGTAACCTGCGCCAGCGGGCGTTGGGTGGGCTTGCCCCAGTCGAGATACACCGCGTCGGCATCGGTCAGAATGAGCAGCGCGTCGGCGTGAATTTGGCTGGCAAGCAGGGCGGCGGACAGATCTTTGTCGATCACCGCCTCGATACCGTGGTAGCCATCGGCTTTTTCCACGACCGGCACGCCGCCGCCGCCGTTACAGATAACCAGGTGATCGCGGCTAATCAGCGCGCGGATGGCATCGTTTTCCACAATGCGTTTCGGCTGCGGGGAGGGCACAACGCGGCGGAAGGCGTTACCGTCGGCTTTGAATACCCAGCCCTTTTCTGCCTGTAACGCACGGGCCTGCGCTTCGTCGTAAATGGGGCCGATATATTTGGTTGGATTGAGGAATGCCGGGTCGTTGGCATCGACTTCGACCTGGGTGAGCAGGACGCTGATTTCACGCTCCGGCAGATGATTCTTCAGCGCCTGTTGCAGCATGTAGCCAATCATGCCCTGGCTTTCCGCACCGAGAATATCGAGCGGGTAGGGCGTAACGTTAGCGTAGGCGCTATTTTGTAGCGCCAGCAGTCCTACCTGTGGGCCGTTGCCGTGCACTAACACCACGCGCCATTGCCGCGTAAGCTGGGCGATGGTTCTGGCCGCCAGTTCGATATTTTTACGCTGAATATCAGCCTCCAGCGGTTCGCCGCGTTTGAGCAGCGCATTGCCGCCCAGCGCGACGACCAGTGTGCGTTTGTTTTCCATAACGTCTCCTTTAAATACCATCGCGTTCCAGTGGACAGCTCATGCAGCGTGCGCCCCCGCGCCCGCGACCCAGTTCATCGCCGGGAATGGGAAGGACGGTAATGCCGGCTTTGTCGTATTTTTCGTTGGTCCAGATGTTGCGCTCATAGCCCACCACCACGCCGGGACGCAGGGTGAGCACGTTATTGGCGTCATTCCACTGTTCGCGCTCAGCTTCAAATGCGTCGCCGCCAGTGGTGATTAAGCGCACCTGATCGATGCCAAGCGCTTTTTCAAGAGCATGAACCAGCGTGCTCTCTTGGGTTCGTTTCAGACCGCCGCGTCCGTCTGGCGTCAGCGTCCAGCACTGAACGTCCGGGCGAACGACTTCCGGATAGACGGAGAAGGTGTCGATATCAATGTGGGTCATGACGGTGTCAAGGTGCATGCAGGAGCGATGTTTTGGCAGTTCAACGGCAATGACGCGTTCCGCCTGACGATGTTTAAACAATGCCTGCGCCAGGAACTCGACGCCCTGCGGCGTAGTACGTTCAGACATACCGATCAACACCGCGCCGCGGCCAATCACCAGCACATCGCCGCCCTCTAAAGTGGCGTGGTCGTAATTAATGTCCTCGTCGCCGAAATATTTAATGAAATCACCGCCTGCGAATTGAGGATGCCAGCGATAAATAGCACGTAAATTATTCGTTTCACGTTGGCGTGCAGGTTTCGCCATGGGGTTAATTGAGACGCCGTTATATATCCAGCAGGACGTGTCACGGGTAAATAGGTGATTCGGTAATGGCTTCATAATAAAGTCATTAATATCGTGAGTATCGACCACCATATTTTTTATGGAGGCGGGAATTTCGCCGTAAGTTAAACCGCCGCTTAAATGGCGAGCCAGTTCACGGTGCGGCATATCCGCCAGCCAGGCGCGAATATCTGCGGCAAAGGTGGGCCCAAGGCGATAATCGGAAATTTGCGTATCCAGTAGCCAGGCTTTAGCGTCAGCCACATCCAGCGTTTGGGTGAGCAGGTCGGTTAACAGCAACACTTCTATCCCTTGCTGGCGCAGCGTGTTGGCAAAAATGTCATGCTCTTCGCCAGCGCGCTCTACGGATAATACATCGTCAAAAAGTAATTCCTGACAATTTGAAGGGGTAAGTCTTTTTAGGCTGAGATTGGGCCGATGCAACATTACGCTGCGTAATTGACCGATTTCAGAACCGACAAAATGCTTTTCCATCATTATACCTTTTACATAATTTCAAGAATAAAGAAGGAGTGGCTGCAAATATTTAGCGTGCTTGCAGTCGCGGCGTTTCAGTTAAATTCGGGAGCAATGATTGAATTTTATTTGGGTTGTTAATGTGATGAGATTCACATCAATCAAGGAGTGCTATTTTTCTTACTTAATATATGAGCCGGGTCAGAAAAATTCAAAAAACAATAAGGCATTAAATGAATTACTACGCAGCTATATGGTTTGTTATTTTTTTATTGTTAATTATTTGTTTGTTGTATTGAATGATATTTAAATCTTAACTCATTGAAAATAAAATGATTATTTTTAATGGTTGCATAACTATGCGTGAGGGGGATTTTATTATCGGGGATATTTAAATAATTTAAAAATAACTATGGATATAGAAGTCATTTATGCAGGGAGAGCGAATTGTGATCGCTAAAACGTTTTTATGTTAACGCCTTTAATATCAAAGCGTTGTTAGTGATGGCAATTTGGCGCCGCTGGGGTTTATGCATAGGTACTGCATAAAGTTGGGCGAACTATTAACAATATATAAACACCGCTGGCGATAAACATGCGCTGGCGCAAAATCGATGAGAGTAAGGGTAGTATGGCAGCCATTTTTCTCGTATAAAGAGAAAAATAACACGCTGTTTTAACTAAGGGGATGCGATGATTATTGGCAATATTGAACATCTGGAGGCCTGGCTGCCGACGGCGTTACGGCAGGCGATTGAGCACGTCAATGCGCATGTCACGGCAACGACCGCGCCAGGTAAGTATGACATTGACGGCGACAGGCTGTTTTATATGATTTCTGAAAATATGACGGAGCCGGGCGAATCGCGCAGCGCAGAGTATCACGCCCGTTATCTTGATATTCAGATTGTGCTACAAGGTCAGGAAGGGATGGCATTCAGTACCCGGCCTGCGGGAACGCCGCACACGGACTGGCTGGCGGATAAAGACATTGCATTTTTACCGACGAGCGTCGACGAGAAAACCGTCGTCCTGAACGAAGGCGACTTTGTGGTGTTTTATCCCGGCGAAGTGCATAAGCCCCTGTGCGCGGTGGGAGAACCGGCGCGGGTACGTAAAGCGGTTGTGAAAATGCTGATGGCGTAATATTTTGTGCCGGATGGCGGCGCCTGCACGTTGCGATCTTGTAGGCCAACCGCCATCCGGCATCATCACGACATTATTTAGACAGCGTCGCTACCATTACTGCTTTGATGGTATGCATTCGGTTTTCCGCTTCATCAAAGACAATGCTGGCCGCAGACTCAAAAACCTCGTCGGTCACTTCCATCCCGCCATGTAAACCGTACTCTTCGGCCATTTTTTTGCCGAGCGTGGTTTCGTCATCATGGAACGCAGGCAGACAATGCAGGAACTTAACCTGCGGATTGCCGGTTAACGCCATCATCTGGCTGTTGACCTGATAATCACGCAGCAGGGCAATACGCTCCGCCCATTTCTCTTTGGGTTCGCCCATAGAGACCCAAACATCGGTATAGATAAAATCCGCGCCTTTTACGCCTGAGGCGATATCTTCGGTCAGGGTGATGGCGCCGCCGTTCTTTTTCGCCATGGCGCTGCACTCCGCCACTAACGCGGCTTGCGGCCAGCAGGCTTTTGGCGCGACCAGACGGAGATCCAATCCTGTTAACGCGGCGGCTTCCAGCATGGAGTTACCCATGTTATTACGCGCGTCTCCGGCATAGACCAACGTCATCTCGTTAAAGGCTTTACCCGGCAGATGTTCCTGCATGGTGAGCAGATCCGCCAGTAATTGCGTTGGGTGATACTCATCGGTTAAACCGTTCCATACCGGCACACCGGAATATTCAGCCAGCGTTTCGACGATCTCCTGGCCATATCCTCGATACTGAATACCGTCAAACATCCGGCCCAGGACGCGGGCAGTATCTTTGATGGACTCTTTATGGCCGATCTGGCTCCCGCTGGAACCCAGGTACGTCACGCGCGCCCCCTGATCGTATGCGGCAACTTCGAAAGAGCATCGTGTCCGGGTCGAGTCTTTTTCGAAGATGAGCGCAATATTCTTACCCACCAGCTTTTGTTCTTCTTTACCGTTTTTCTTATCGGCTTTCAGTTTGGCGGCAAGCTGCAACAGAGCAGTGAGCTCGCTGGTGGTGAAATCAAGTAACTTTAAAAAAGGTTTTTGGTAAAACGTATACATACTTCCCTCACATGGCTTAGGCCTCTCATTGAATTAAAATTCACTTTATATGGATGATTATTCATTTGCAACCCTGTTTGATAAAACTTTTCTCGATAAGGTGGAGGCAACGTCGGCGGTATGTGACAATAAGAGTATCGGCAGGACATCTATGAGGAACGAGCTATGGCAAACCCGGAACTACTGGAAGAGCAGCGTGAAGAAACGCGGTTAATTATTGAAGAGTTACTTGAGGACGGCAGCGATCCGGATGCGCTGTACACTATCGAGCATCACCTTTCCGCTGACGATTTCGAAACGTTGGAAAAAGCCGCGGTAGAAGCCTTTAAACTCGGCTATGAAGTGACGGAGCCGGAAGAGCTGGAAGTGGAAGAGGGCGATACGGTTATTTGTTGCGACATCCTCAGCGAGTGCGCGTTGAACGCCGAACTCATCGACGCTCAGGTTGAGCAACTGATGAACCTGGCGGAAAAATATGATGTTGAATACGACGGCTGGGGAACCTATTTTGAAGACCCTAATGGCGAAGAGGGTGATGACGACGATTATGTCGATGAAGATGACGACGGCGTGCGTCACTAAAGCTGCATAGTATGACGGTACGGCAGCGTCTGCTGTCGTATTTTTTTAACAGGTTACGTATGAATTACCCGCAAATACTCTCTCCGGTGCTTAATTTCCTGCATTGCCCGACGCCGCAGGCGTGGATTGTCCAGGCCCGCGATCCGCAAAATCTTCCTCTTCTGCTTACCGATCACTTGATCTGCGAACTGAAGGCTGCGCAAACCGCGTTGCTGTTGGTGCGTAAATATGTCGCCGATAAATCGGGCGCCGACGCGCTGCTCGCCTGGCTGCAACCTTACGAGGCGTTCGCGTTTCGTCAGGGGCCGGAGCCGGATTTTGTTGCCCTGCATAGACAGGTTAGCAAAAGCGCCATGCCGCAAACTGATGACCCCTGGGGTCGTCAGCTTATCGACCGTATGGTGTTATTGATTAAAGAGGAGTTGCACCATTTTTGGCAGGTACGCGAGGTCATGCAGGCCAGAAACATTCCTTATGTGAAAATCACCGCCAGCCGCTACGCGAAAGGAATGTTGAAAGCGGTACGCACGCACGAACCGCTCACCTTAATTGATAAGCTGATTTGCGGGGCGTATATCGAAGCCCGCTCCTGCGAACGTTTTGCCGCTCTGGCGCCCTGGCTGGATGAGGATTTACAGACGTTTTATCTCTCGCTTCTGCGCTCCGAAGCGCGGCATTATCAGGATTACCTGGAGCTGGCGCAGCAGATTTCCGCCGAGGACATTTCTGCGCGCGTGCGCTATTTTGGCGAGGTGGAAGCTGATCTTATCTTGTCGCCAGACCGCGAGTTTCGTTTTCATAGCGGCGTGCCAGCCGCCGGATAAAGGGTAAAATTAAAGATTAGCGTTTTTATCTTTTACGCTGTCGCCACCTGCGTGGTCATCCGCCCGACATCAAACTGCTGGCGAGCAGAAAAAGTCATTTTCATGATATTCTGTCCTGAGTAAAGCCTGCCCTGCGGCAGGCAAAAAGAACTCATTCAGTGTTATATTCCCGAAAGGTGACCTTGAACAATGCCATTTTTGCATCATCACTACGGGTTTTTGTGTTGAAATAGTTACTGTTTCACGCCTTTTGACGCTTCAGAGCAGGTCTTGCCAACAAAGGTTTGTTTAATTTTGTTGATGGAGGTTGTTTTATTACCTCCTGCATCGACATCCGATTTCATGGTCATCGCAAATTCTGTATCGCTTATTTTCGTCGTTTCTACAATAGAGTGCGATTTGACATCAGGATTATTACAGACAGTCTCATTGATCAGTTTGGTATCCGTACTTTCTACAAATGTTGTCGTGCAACCGCCTGCACTGGTAGAAAACCCCTTCACCATTTTTTTAGAATCTTCAGACATTTTAGGGGTATAACACATAAGCGTCGCTATGCCCGAATTTTTTTCATCCATTAATACTTCTTTTGTATCTGGATTGATGGTGCGCATTTCTATATTTTCCATTTTCCATTCGCCGGGCTGTATATCTAATGCATATACATTAGAGATACTAATAAACATAGCGGGGAAAACAATTGCTGATAATAGGCGTGTCATTTATAACTTCCTTGAATAATAAGTGATTCCCGGATAACAGGATGTTTCCGGGATTACTTATATCAGCAAAAATAATACCTGACGAGGATAAATAAACGCCTGGTTTTCAGAGATCCTTTAACATCCTCACTTCGCAATCGACATGTCCGGTGCAGCCGAGCGGCTCGCTAATATGTTCAAATCCTAAACGTTCGTATAGCGCAATCGCCTCGCGTAAAAAAGCCGTTGTTTCCAGATAGCAGCGTTTAAAACCCTGTTCACGGGCATGCTCCAGCGCCATCAGCGCCAGCTTTTTCGCCAGCCCCTGACCACTAATCACCGGTAAAAAATACATTTTTTGCAGTTCACAAATGTCTGGTTCGCTACAGGATAACGGCGCCACGCCGCCGCCGCCCACCACACAACCGTTTTGCTCTACCACCCAGTAGGCCGCGCCCGGTTGGCTATAAACCTGATACAGTTCATCCAGATTGGGGTCGGCAACGGTATAACCTTTATCGGCGGTAAGTCCGTATTCCGCTGAAACCTGACGGATGACACGGGCAATAGCGGCATTGTCGGCGGTAGTGATTCGGCGCACCGTGAGCGTTGGCGAGGCGACATTATTCATAATATGGCTCAATTTTTAAAATTTATTTATAGATTACTTTAATACCACCGTCTTGAGTTACGCGCAAGGAGATCCTGAATCAGACAAAATAAAAGGCGGAAAAATTAAACAAAAATAGTATCGTAGTCAAATCAGTAACAATTTACTGGTTTTTATTATTAATTCTAATAGATTGTAATTCAGGGATATGATTCATGAATAACGTTATCAGTAGTAAAGATAACCATAATCACACGTTGGTGTTTACAGGCAAGGGCGGAAAGTATTTTGTTATTTGCCTTGTGAATTTCTTGTTGACGTGTATCACGTTGGGAATCTATGCGCCGTGGGCGATGGTGAAATGTCGACGTTATATTTATACTAATATGACGCTAAACAATCAGCCTTTTGCTTACAAAGCCACGGGCGGCGCATTATTTATTAGTGTGTTGTTAGTTTTTATTATTTATATTGTTAGCCTCTCTCTTATTGAACACGGTCATCCCGGTCTCGGTTTTACGCTATTCGGCTTATTAATTGCGATTATTCCTTTTATGGCGGTGAAAGGATTACAGTATCAGGCGATGATGACTTCGCTTAATGGCGTACATTTTGGATTCCAGTGTTCCATGCGGCGCGCCTGGTGGTACATGTTCGCTCTCCCGGTACTCCTGATGGTGGCGCTTTATATTGTTCTTTATATTATCTCACTGGTAACCATCGCCGTCGGCGGTTTAGTGTTCAATATCGTTTTTCTCGGTTTGCTGGCTATTATTGGGATAGGGGTCATTAACGGTATTACCTACAGCAAATGGATGACCTTGTTTGGCAATGGCGCAAACTTTGGCATTCATCGTTTCTCGATTCAGGTTAATGTTAAAACGTGCATCAGAGGGTGCGTGTTGGCAATGTTGACCCTTTTCCCTTTTGCTGTCGTGATTGGTTATCTAATCGCGCCGGTGTTCACCGACATGATTCTTTTGAGTATGATGGGGAATGCGCAGGCAGGAGGGGCGCTTATTCTGCAATATTATGGCCAGATAATGGCATGTTATTTCCTCTATTTTCTCGCGATTATTGTGGTAACCAGTTACTTATATGTGGCGTTACGCAACCTGTTTTTAAACAATTTGTCACTGGCGAACGATTCGATTCGTTTTCATTCCTCTGTCACTGCACACGGTATGCTGTGGCGGTTACTGGTGGTGTTTGTGATTTCCGGCGTGACCTTAGGGCTGGCTTATCCGTGGTTGAAAATTTGGCTGGTGAGCTGGCTGGCGCAGAATACACAGGTCCAGGGCGATCTGGATTCGCTTGAGTTAACCAATGATGAGAAGCCGCTGGAAAACAGCCTGCTAATGTGGATTTCTCGTGGCATCATGCCTTACTTCCCGTTTATCTGATGTAAAAAGGCCGACGTTTACGTCGGCCCATAATTCATGTTGTCGGATGGCGGCGTGAATGCCTTATCCGGCCTACCGATCGCGCCATTTCAATAAGCGAACGTGTAGGCCTGGTAAGCGAAGCGCCATCAGGCTTTCAGATTACAGCGCGCTAATAACCGCCTGCTGCTCAATCAGTTTCGCTTTGGCTTCTGCGTAACTGTCCAGCTTCTCACGCTCTTTGGCAATCACCGCTTCCGGCGCACGGGCGACGAAACCTTCGTTGGACAGCTTGCCTTCGATACGGGCAATCTCACCTTCGATTTTCGCCACTTCTTTCGCCAGACGCGCCAGCTCATCGTCTTTGTTGATGAGGCCAGCCATCGGGATCAGCAGTTCGGCGCCGTCGATGATTTTGGTCACGGAAACCGGACCTTTGTCATCGGCTGGCAGCACGGTGATGCTTTCCAGACGCGCCAGGGTTTGCAGGAAGCTACGGTTGTCGTTAACACGACGAACGGCTTCTTCACTACAGCCGCGCAGCAGCAGTTCCAGCGGTTTGCCCGGGGCGATGTTCATTTCCGCACGAATGTTACGTACGGCAACGATCGCCTGCTTCAGCCACTCGGTATCGGCCAACGCGGCTTCATCCACCTGTGCGGCGTTATATTCCGGGAACGGCTGCAGCATGATGGTGTCGGCAGTAATACCGCAAATGACCTTCACACGCTGCCAGATGGTTTCGGTGATGAACGGAATGATCGGGTGCGCCAGGCGCAGCAGACCTTCCAGTACGGTGACCAGCGTATGGCGGGTGCCGCGCAGTTCAGACTCGGAACCCCCGGTCATTACCGGCTTGGTCAGCTCCAGATACCAGTCGCAGAACTGGTTCCAGGTGAATTCATACAGAATGCCCGCGGCGATGTCGAAGCGGAAGTTATCCAGTGCTTCGCGGTAGGCTTTAACGGTCTGGTTGAATTCCGCCAGGATCCAGCGGTCCGCCAGCGACAGCGTCATTTCGCCGCCGTTGAAGCCGCAATCCTGCTCTTCGGTGTTCATCAGCACAAAGCGGCTGGCGTTCCACAGCTTGTTACAGAAGTTACGGTAGCCTTCCAGACGCTTCATATCCCAGTTGATGTCGCGACCGGTCGAGGCCAGCGCCGCCAGGGTAAAGCGCAGGGCGTCGGTGCCGTGCGGCTCAATGCCGTTCGGGAACTGCTTCTCGGTACGCTTGCGGATTTTCTCCGCCATCTGCGGCTGCATCATGTTGCCGGTGCGTTTTTCCAGCAGTTCCGGCAGGGAGATGCCGTCCACCATATCCAGCGGGTCGATAACGTTACCCTTGGATTTGGACATCTTCTGGCCTTCGTCGTCGCGAATCAGACCGGTCATGTAGACGGTATGGAACGGCACCTGCGGCTTGCCGTTTTCATCTTTGATGAAGTGCATGGTCATCATGATCATGCGGGCAATCCAGAAGAAGATGATGTCGAAGCCGGAAACCATCACGCTGGTCGGGTGGAACTGACGCAGCGCGTCGGTGTTTTCCGGCCAGCCGAGGGTAGAGAAAGTCCACAGCGCGGAGGAGAACCAGGTATCAAGAACGTCTTCGTCCTGACGAAGCGCAACGTCGGCGCCGAGGTTATTTTCCTGACGCACTTCGTCTTCGGTACGGCCAACGTAGACGTTGCCGTCGTTGTCATACCATGCCGGGATACGGTGACCCCACCACAACTGACGAGAGATACACCAGTCCTGGATATCACGCATCCAGGAGAAGTACATGTTTTCGTACTGCTTCGGCACGAACTGAATGTCGCCGTTTTCAACCGCTTCCACCGCCGGTTTCGCCAGCACGTCGGCACGGACGTACCACTGGTCGGTTAGCATCGGTTCGATAACCACGCCGCCACGGTCGCCGTAAGGGACGGTCAGATCGTGCGGTTTAATTTCTTCCAACAGGCCCAGCGCGTCAACGGCAGCAACGATGGCCTTACGGGCCGCAAAGCGTTCCAGCTTTTGGAACTCAGCCGGAATCTCGCTGGAATAAACGTCAGACTCTTCACCTTTGGTATCGAACACTTCCGCGCTTTCGCGAATGTCGCCGTCAAAGGTCAGGATGTTGATCATCGGCAGGGCGTGACGTTTCCCGACTTCATAGTCGTTAAAGTCGTGCGCCGGGGTGATCTTCACGCAGCCGGTGCCTTTTTCCATATCGGCATGTTCGTCGCCAACAATCGGAATGCGGCGGTTAACCAGCGGCAGAATAACGAATTTACCGATAAGACTCTGGTAGCGCGGATCTTCCGGGTTCACGGCCACGCCGGTATCGCCGAGAATAGTTTCCGGGCGGGTGGTCGCGACAACCAGATAATCTTTACCGTCTGCGGTTTTCGCGCCATCGGCCAGCGGATAGCGGATGTGCCACATCGAGCCTTTGGACTCGCGGTTTTCCACTTCCAGGTCAGAGATGGCGGTACGCAGTTTCGGGTCCCAGTTCACCAGGCGTTTGCCACGGTAAATCAGGTCTTCTTTGTACAGGCGAACAAAGACTTCTTTCACGGCATTGGAAAGGCCTTCGTCCATGGTGAAGCGCTCGCGCTCCCAGTCCACCGAGTTGCCGAGACGGCGCATCTGACGGGTAATGGTGCCGCCGGATTTCGCTTTCCACTGCCAGATTTTGTCGATAAACGCATCGCGGCCGTAGTCGTGACGGGTTTTACCTTCTTCAGCGGCAATCTTGCGCTCAACCACCATCTGGGTCGCTATCCCAGCGTGGTCGGTGCCGACCTGCCACAGGGTGTTTTTACCCTGCATACGCTGGTAACGGATCATGGTATCCATGATGGTTTGCTGGAAAGCATGTCCCATATGCAAACTGCCGGTGACGTTCGGCGGCGGGATCATGATGCAGAAGGACTCTTTGCTTTCGTCGCCGTTAGGCTTGAAATAGCCCTGCTTTTCCCAGTGCTCGTAAAGCGGCTGTTCGATATCTTGGGGGTTATATGTCTTTTCCATTATTTCCAGGTTGCCGTATTCAGGTTAAAACCAGCCACGCGGTAGGCTTTGTAGCGTTCGCGCGCCAGTTGTTTCAAAGTTTCTTCGTAAGGGACGAAGTCTACCACTTCTGTGAAAGCGGTGGCAAAATCTGCAAAGCTTGTACGCAGGCTGATTAAAATATCGCGCGGGCTGCTGTTGCGTTTTTGCGGCCAGGCGATTTCAACCGGCGCGCCGCCGCGTGGGCCTTCGCCTGCCAGATTGTGCGGGACAAAACTTTCCGCCGGTCTTGCCCACAGCGCTTCATCCAGCCGAATGGCCTGCTTCTCATCTTCGCAGGCGATCAGCACGCGCTTGCCGGCGCGCCAACGTTCTGCGGCAATTTCACACACCAGTTGTTCAACGGCGCTTAAACCGTTGACGGTGGTGTCATTGTCCAGAAGATAGAACGTCGCATTCTTCATAGTATGGGGCTTCTTGTGGTGGATTTAAATGCGTTGCCATGATGCCTCCCGTAGGCCGGATAAGCGCAGCGCCATCCGGCAAAACGCCTGATGGCGGCGCTAATGCGCCTTATCAGGCCTACGGGGTAATCTCAAACTTACTCTTCGCCGTTAAAGCCCGCACGATTGAGCAGGAACTGCGACAGCAGCGCTACCGGACGACCCGTCGCGCCTTTCGCTTTGCCGGATCGCCAGGCGGTGCCGGCGATATCCAGGTGCGCCCAGTTATACTTACGGGTAAAGCGCGACAGGAAGCAGCCCGCGGTGATAGCGCCGCCAGGACGACCACCAATATTCGCCATATCCGCAAAGTTGGACTCCAGTTGTTCCTGGAACTCATCGACCAGCGGCAGACGCCACGCGCGGTCGCCCGCTTGCTCGGACGCGCCGATCAGTTCATGCGCCAGCGGGTTATGGTTCGACATCAGACCGGTAATGTGATGGCCCAGCGCAATCACGCAGGCGCCAGTTAGCGTCGCGACGTCAATGACGGCTTCCGGTTCGAAGCGCTCAACGTAGGTCAGCACGTCGCACAGTACCAGACGGCCTTCAGCATCGGTATTCAGCACTTCAACCGTCTGACCGGACATGGTGGTCAGTACGTCGCCCGGACGATACGCGCGTCCGCCCGGCATGTTTTCACAGCCCGCCAGTACGCCGATAACGTTAATCGGTAGCTGAAGCTCGGCGACCATACGCATCACGCCGTAAACCGCCGCCGCGCCGCACATGTCGTACTTCATCTCGTCCATCCCTTCAGATGGCTTGATGGAGATGCCGCCGGAGTCGAAGGTCAGGCCTTTACCCACCAGCACGATCGGGCGCGCGTCTTCGGATGGATTGCCCTTGTACTCAATCACCGACATCAGCGATTCATTCTGCGAACCGTGGCCGACCGCCAGATAAGCGTTCATACCCAGTTCGCGCATTTGCTGTTCGCCGATCACGCGGGTAATGACATTTTTGCTGTAGCTGTCGGCCAACTGGCGCGCCTGTGACGCCAGGTAGGCGGCGTTACAGATATTGGGCGGCATGTTGCCGAGATCTTTCGCAGCCTTAATCCCGGCGGCGATGGCCAGACCGTGCTGAATGGCGCGTTCGCCGCTGGTGAGCTCACGGCGGGTCGGCACATTAAAGACCATCTTACGTAGCGGGCGGCGCGGCTCGCTCTTGTTGGTCTTGAGTTGATCAAAGCTATAAAGCGTCTCTTTGGCCGTTTCGACGGCCTGACGCACTTTCCAGTAGTTGTTGCGGCCTTTAACGTGCAGTTCGGTCAGGAAACAGACGGCTTCCATCGAACCAGTATCATTCAGAGTATTTATCGTTTTCTGAATAACCTGCTTATACTGACGTTCATCAAGCTCGCGCTCTTTGCCGCAACCAATGAGGAGGATTCGCTCGGAAAGAACGTTAGGAACATGGTGCAGCAACAGAGTCTGCCCCGGTTTTCCTTCCAGTTCGCCGCGACGCAGCAATGCGCTGATGTATCCGTCGCTAATTTTGTCGAGCTGTTCTGCAATCGGAGAAAGGCGACGCGGTTCAAAGACGCCCACGACAATGCAGGCACTCCGCTGTTTCTCCGGGCTACCGCTTTTTACACTGAACTCCATGCACTATGCTCCTGAATCTTAAAGACAACAGTGGTGGCTACAGCTATACTCGTCGTCTTTCAAGTTGCAGATGCGTTGGCTGCGCCTGCTCACCCCTGTCACTTACCTGATGTAAGCTCCGGGGCTCCACAGTCCTGCCGCCTGCCTGCAACTCGAAATCCATTAGAGTATAGAAATTGAAAGCTTTCGTAACTCATGTCCGCTGTTGCGGTGACTTCGTGTTAATCTTAACGTTATTACGGCATTGGCACGTCAGAACAAGTTCTGAGAGGTGAATCCGCTGAGTATAATGATCTTAGCGATGATTTCGACGACTCAAGAGAATAAATGACGTTTAAGCCATGAAACAAGCTAAATTCCAGCAAAAAAATGGGTTTTTACGGGCGTATTTAAAGTGATAATCATAAGATATCTGGTGCGGGAGACGCTCAAAAGCCAGCTGGCGATACTCTTCATCTTACTTTTGATCTTCTTTTGTCAAAAGTTAGTGAGGATTCTCGGCGCGGCGGTTGACGGCGATATTCCCGCAAATCTGGTGCTCTCGCTTCTGGGGCTGGGCGTACCGGAAATGGCGCAGCTCATCCTGCCTTTAAGCCTGTTCCTGGGGCTGCTGATGACGCTGGGCAAACTGTATACCGAAAGTGAAATTACGGTCATGCACGCCTGTGGGTTGAGCAAAGCCGTGCTGGTAAAGGCCGCCATGGTACTGGCGTTATTTACCGGTATCCTTGCGGCGGTTAATGTGATGTGGGCCGGCCCCTGGTCGTCAAAACACCAGGATGAAGTGCTGGCGGAGGCGAAAGCGAACCCCGGTATGGCGGCGCTGGCGCAGGGGCAATTCCAGCAGGCGACCAACGGCAGCTCGGTGCTGTTTATCGAAAGCGTTGACGGCAGCGACTTCCACGATGTTTTCCTGGCGCAAATTCGCCCTAAGGGCAATGCTCGTCCTTCTGTGGTAGTGGCCGATTCCGGACACCTTACTCAGTTGCGCGATGGTTCCCAGGTTGTCACCTTAAACAAAGGGACGCGTTTTGAAGGGACGGCGTTGCTACGCGATTTTCGCATCACCGACTTCCAGAACTATCAGGCGATTATTGGCCATCAGGCCGTGGCGCTGGACCCGAACGATACTGACCAGATGGACATGCGCACGCTGTGGAATACCGACAACGATCGCGCTCGCGCCGAGCTGCACTGGCGTATCACGTTAGTCTTTACCGTATTTATGATGGCGCTGATGGTCGTGCCGCTCAGCGTGGTGAATCCACGTCAGGGGCGTGTCTTGTCTATGTTGCCCGCCATGCTGCTTTATCTGCTGTTCTTCCTGATCCAGACCTCCATTAAATCGAATGGCGGTAAAGGCAAACTGGACCCGGTTATCTGGATGTGGGCGGTCAACCTGATCTATCTGGCGTTGGCGATTGGTTTAAACCTGTGGGATACGGTGCCGGTCCGCCGCCTGCGTGCCCGTTTTCTGCGTAAAGGAGCGGTATAATGCAGCCATTTGGTGTACTTGACCGCTATATCGGTAAAACCATTTTTACCACCATCATGATGACGTTGTTCATGCTGGTGTCGCTCTCCGGGATCATCAAGTTTGTCGATCAGCTGAAAAAAGCGGGGCAGGGTAACTACGACGCGCTGGGCGCGGGTATGTACACCCTGCTCAGCGTACCTAAGGATATCCAGATCTTCTTTCCTATGGCGGCGCTGCTTGGCGCGCTGCTGGGACTGGGGATGCTGGCGCAGCGTAGCGAACTGGTGGTGATGCAGGCATCGGGTTTCACCCGTATGCAGGTGGCGCTGTCGGTGATGAAAACGGCTATCCCCCTGGTGCTGTTAACCATGGCGATCGGCGAATGGGTCGCCCCGCAGGGCGAGCAGATGGCGCGTAACTATCGTGCGCAGGCGATGTATGGCGGCTCGCTGCTTTCCACCCAGCAAGGTCTGTGGGCGAAAGACGGGAATAACTTTGTCTATATTGAACGGGTGAAGGGCGACGAGGAGCTGGCCGGCATTAGCATTTACGTTTTCAACGATCAGCGTCGTTTGCAGTCGGTGCGTTACGCCGCTTCGGCAAAATTCGACCCGGAGCATAAGGTCTGGCGTTTGTCGCAGGTGGATGAGTCCGATCTGCAAAACCCGAAACAGATCACCGGTTCGCAGACGGTGAGCGGCACCTGGAAAACGAATCTGACGCCGGATAAGTTAGGCGTGGTGGCGCTGGACCCGGATGCGCTTTCCATCAGCGGTCTGCATAACTACGTTAAATATCTGAAGTCGAGCGGACAGGACGCCGGACGTTATCAGCTCAATATGTGGAGTAAAATCTTCCAGCCGCTCTCCGTGGCGGTGATGATGCTGATGGCGCTGTCGTTTATCTTTGGCCCGCTGCGTAGTGTGCCGATGGGCGTGCGCGTGGTGACGGGGATTAGCTTCGGCTTCGTCTTCTACGTCCTCGACCAGATTTTTGGCCCGCTGACGCTGGTATACGGCATTCCGCCGATTGTCGGCGCGCTGCTGCCGAGCGCGTCTTTCTTCCTGATTAGCCTGTGGCTAATGCTGCGTAAGTCGTAATCACAGGCCGCCATCCGGCAATGCAGTAAAGCGCAGTGCCTGATGGCGCTGCGCTTATCAGGCCTACCATGACCCGTAGGCCTGATAAGTCCTTTCCGCCGCCATCCGGCAGATAGCCTGGTATTCCTCGAATGATGTAGTGCGTAACCTGACGCGTGGCGCTTTTGGCTACGCGTTAAGCTCAGGCAAGCTGCGGGAAAAAGTAGATCAAAAAATTTATAACGTGCTGCCGTGATAAATCTGATAACCCAAATCAATCGTATTATGGTTGAGATCATTATTTTTAATTTTGTTGAGCAACATCTGCGCGGCTCTGCGCCCGATCTCAAAACGAGGGGTAATTACGCTGGCGAGGCTCGGTATCATTTGCCTGCCCATCTCCAGACCGTGGAAGCCGGCGATGGAGATCTGCTCCGGTACGGCCAGTTGACGCTCGCGGCACCACAGTAGAGCGCCCATTGCGATATCGTCATTAGTACAAAAGACGCCATCCACGTCCGGGTGCGCAGCAAGCGCATCACGCATTAGCTGTATCCCCAGATGGATAGAGGAGATAGCGCGGGGATTGATGCGCAACGGCGCCAGCCCCCGGCGCGTCATTGCATCGCAGTAGCCGTGATAACGCTGCTCATCACGGATATCGTCTTTTGAACCCAGATAGAGAATTTTCCGCCGCTGGCGTTTATCCAGCATGGTGCTGACCATATCAAAGGCGGCCTGACGGTTATCAAACCCCACCTCCATATCTAAGCGATCGCCCTGGATATCCATGAGTTCTACAATCGGAAGGGTAGCTGAGCGCAGGAATTTGACGGTTCTGAGGGTATGATATTTTTCTGAAAGAATAATGCCGTCGATATTGTAAGACAGTAAATTGATAACGGACTCTTCTTCCGAATCGCGATTGTAATTGTAATTCGCAATGAGAGTTTGGTAGTTATGACCCGACGTTACGGATTCAATCCCGGCAAGAATGTCGGCAAACAACTGGTTCTGAAAAGAGGGGATCAGCACGCCCAGAGTGTAACTTTGCGCGTTTAACAGCATAGCTGGCGCGCGATTTGGTATGTAGTTAATTTCCTCCATGATCTGCGCAATACGCTCGCCGGTTTCCCTGGCGACTTTTTTCGGCGAGCGGATGTAACGGCTCACCGTCATTTTTGTCACGCCTGCAAGCGTAGCGATATCCTGCAAAGAAATTCTGTGATTCCTCATGTTTTCTCCAGTACCGGGGGCGGGAACGTCGCCCCCATGGTTAATTGGGCTGCGGATGATGAATTAATGCAGAACCGCATTCAGCGCCAGTACGCCCAGCAACCCCATGACAGAAATCAATGTTTCCATAACGGTCCAGGTGCGTAGGGTTTCCCCGACGCTAAGATTAAAATACCCTTTAAACAGCCAAAAACCGGGATCGTTAACATGTGATGCAATAACGCTTCCTGCGCCTGTCGCCAGTACCATTAACGCCGGATCGGCGTGGGTTACGTTAATAATCGGCAATACGACGCCCGCTGTGGTTATCACGGCCACGGTCGCGGAACCTAACGCAATACGCAGCACGGCGGCTACCGTCCAGCACATTAATAACGGAGATAGCGAGGTGCCGGTCATTAATTGCGAGATATATTGGCCCACGCCGCTATCCACCAGCACTTGCTTAAACGCGCCGCCGCCCGCGATGATAAAAACAATCATCGCAATAGCGCCAATGGACTCGCCGACGATATCCATCACCTGCTCAACCGTACGTCCATTGCGTCGGCCCAGCGTAAAAATGGCGATGATAATGGCAATAAACAACGCCACTGCTGGATTACCAATAAATTCGAAGAAAACCCGCACGGCATTCGTTTTTGGCAGCGTGATTTCACATACCGCTGCGATGGCCATCAGAATGACCGGGATCACGGCGGCAAAAATACTGTTCCAGAATGACGGCATCTCCTCTTCACTGAATAGGTGAGGATTAAATAATCCTTCAGGCGGCGCTTTCTCAAAGCGCGCCAGCAATTTTGAAAACAGAGGGCCGGCAACAATCACGGTCGGTATGGTAATGATTAACCCATACAGCAGGGTCGTACCGAGATTTTCCTCAAAAATTGTCGCAATAGCGGTAGGGCCGGGATGCGGCGGCAGGAAGCAGTGCGTAACGGATAAGGCGGCGACCATTGGAACCCCGACATACAGCAAGGGCAGTCCCGATGAGGCCACAATCGTAAAAACGAGCGGCAACAGCAGTACGAATCCGACTTCAAAAAACATTGCCAGGCCGACGATAAGCCCGGTGATCACCAGCGCCCATTGCACGCGTTTTTTGCCGAACGTATTAATGAGCGTCGTCGCAATGCGCTGCGCGGCGCCGGTATCGGAAATTAATCTTCCCAGCATCGCGCCAAAACCGAGGATCATGGCGAGTCCGCCCAGAGTACCGCCAATTCCGTTTTGTATGGAGTGCAGGACGTCTTGCGCGCCCATCCCTTCGGCAAATCCCACCACGGCGGCAACCAGAACAAGGGCGATAAAGCCGTTAACTTTAAAGCCAATCATTAAAACCAACAGCAGCGCAACGCCTGCCGCAATAATTATTAATGGCATATTCGTCTCTCTTATTAGCGCCAAAATAGCAGCGCTTACGCGCTGCGTCGTATTTCCCTGGTCAGACGGCAACCAGCATACCGCCATCGACAAACAGCAGATGTCCGTTAACAAAGTCGGAGGCTTTTGACGAGAGAAACACCGCTGCGCCAATAAGCACCTGGGGATCGCCCCAGCGTGCGGCAGGCGTACGTTTGCATAGCCAGGAGGTGAAGGCTTCATCTTCAACCAGCGCTTTGGTCATCTCCGTTTTGAAGTACCCCGGCGCAATACCGTTGACCTGGATATTATGACGCGCCAGCTCCACGCACATGCCGCGAGTCAGCATCTTCACGGCACCCTTCGACGCGGCGTATGGCGTAATCGTGTCGCGGCCCAGCTCGCTTTGCATCGAACAGATGTTGATCACTTTTCCTGCCTGCCGCGCCACCATACGGCGCGTAACGGCCTGAGAGACGAGAAAAACCGCGGTCTGATTTACGGCGATGACATCATTCCACTCCTGCTCGGGAAACTCAGTAAACGGATGACGGCGCTGGATACCGGCGTTATTTATCAGGACGTCAATGGCGCCGATATCTTTTTCGATATGTCCAACCGCAGCTTCAATGTCCTGTTTATGGGTGACATTAAAAGGAGCGGCAATAGCCTTTATTCCTTCCTGCTGAAGTTTCGTCACGGCTGTTTCGGCGCGCTCCGGGGTAATATCGTTAACAATAATGCGCGCGCCATAGCGACCAAGACCGGTCGCCAGCAAATAACCAATTCCCTGAGCGGCTCCGGTGATAAGGATATTTTTACTTACCAGTGAAAAAAGATCGTTCATGATAGTGTCCCTTATTTTACTTTCTCAGAAAACGAGCTGAACTTTTGCCGCCTGTGTTTTGTCTCCGGCAAAGATCAGCGCTGCTTCCAGGTCGGTAAATGGATATTCCGCGCTTAGTAACGGCAGCGGATTGATAACGCGGTTGGCAAGCCAGGAAACCGCAGTATTAAATTCGGTAGTAAAGCGGAAAGAGCCTTTCAGGGAGATCTCTTTGCTTATTACCATCATCATCGGGAAGTTGGGAACTGCGCCGCCCATGCCAACCTGCACCATCACGCCTTTTGCCCGTGTGACTTCCAGACACGTTGAGATTGAGGAAGGATGCCCAGAGACTTCAAAACTGATATCGAAATACCCTTTTTCTGCTTTCCAGCCATCAAGAGAATCATGCTGTGGGTTCACCAGCGTATCCGCGCCCATCTGCCGGGCCAGCGAGAGAGAACGGGTACTGATATCGGCACATACCACTTCCGCCGCGCCCAGCGTTTTTACCGCGCTAACAATCAGGCAGCCGATAGGACCAACGCCGGAGATAAAGACGCGTTTGCCCTGCAGATCGCCCGCCTCATGAGCCGCATGAATGGCAACCGCCAGCGGTTCGGCAAAGGCCATGGCTTTTTCGTCCGCCTGTTCCGGCCAGGGAATGCACTGAGCGGTATCGACAGCTTTAAATCGGGTAAAACCGCCATCGACATGCGGAAAATACATGGCGCTGCCAAAGAAGCGCATTTCAATACAGTGGTTTTCTTCATGCTGCAGACAGTATTTGCAATGACCGCAAGGCTTCGATGGATTAATCGCTACCGGTTGTCCTTCTCGTAATAAATCTGAGTCGCTACGAACGATTTTGCCAATCACTTCATGCCCTAAAATCATTGGCGCTTTTACTGTAAAATTGCCGACTTTGCCTTCCTGATAATAATGTAAGTCAGACCCACAAATGCCGCCACGGGTAATTTGTACGAGTGTTCCTTTATTATTCCATTCAATATTTTGTTCCGTAACGGCAACAGCACGCTTACCCGCAACAACGCAGGATTGAGTTTTTACTTCCATAAATTCCTCACTGGTCAGGTAGTTACCCTGAACGCATTTAAGCGGTTTTATTTGTCATTATTTGTGACTTATGTCACGCTGGAAAATTGTTACACTACAATGTTACGCATAACGTGATGTGCCTTAGAGTTCTTCTCTATGGAAATTAAAAAACGTGAAATTGTCGAACGTAGAGGCGTAATATTGTGGAGTGGAATATGACTCAGAGGTATTTAAATGGCCGGGGAAAGCTATATTTTAATGGGTGTTTCAGGTAGTGGTAAGTCTTTAATAGGCAGCAAAATTGCAACATTATTTTCTGCGAAGTTTATTGACGGCGATGATCTCCATCCGGCGAAAAACATTGATAAAATGTCTCAGGGAATACCGTTAACTGATGAAGACCGCTTACCTTGGCTGGAACGATTAAATGACGCTTCATACAGTCTTTATAAAAAAAATGAGACGGGATTTATTGTCTGCTCGTCATTAAAAAAACAGTACCGCGATATTTTACGTAAGAGTAGCCCTAACGTACATTTCCTGTGGCTCGACGGCGATTACGCTACCATTCTGCAGCGAATGCAGCGTCGTGCCGGGCATTTTATGCCGCCAGACCTGCTGCAAAGTCAGTTTGACGCGCTGGAGCGACCGTGTGCCGATGAACATGATATTGCGCGTATCGATGTTAATCATGACATCGAGCACGTGACGGAGCAGTGCCGACTGGCTGTACAGGCTTTTCGTCAGGCACTCAGCGCTTCCTGATCATTATCAAAGCGCTGAGTCAGGCGGTCAGAAGTCAGCTTTTAGCACTACACGATAGCGGGCTTTGCCGTCGCGGACGTGCTGGATAGCCTCGTTGATTTGTGACATTGCGAACAGTTCCGTGGTGGGCGCGACTTTACTGCGTCCGGCGAATTTCATCAGTTTGCGAAGTTCATATGGCGTTCCGGTTGCCGAGCCTGAGATACTGCGATCGCCGGCAATTAATGTAAACGCCGGTACGGGCAGCGGCTTCAATACGGCCCCAACGGTATGGAAGTTACCGCCATACGTCAGCGCTTCGAAGTAGGGCTGCCAGTCGAGATCGACGTTGACCGTGTTAATAATGAGATCGAACTGGCCCGCCAGTGCTTTTAACGCTTCCGGATCGCGGCTGTTCACCACGTTATTGGCCCCCATCGCCAGCACTTCCTGCTCTTTCGATGGATTTGAGCTGAACGCGGTGACTTCGCAGCCCATTGCGTGTAACAGCTTTATGGCGATATGCCCCAGCCCGCCGATACCGATGACGCCAACGCGGCTGGTAGCAGTAATATGGTGCATCAATAGCGGTTTAAAGACCGTAATGCCGCCACATAACAGCGGGCCTGCGGACGCCGTATCTATATTCTCCGGAAGAGGAATTACCCACTGCCAGCCCGCGCGAAGCTTCTCGGCAAAACCGCCACGATTGAGGATAGTGGGCACTGCGCCTTCCTGGCAGTTAATTTGATTGCCGCTGATACAGGCATCGCAGTGTCCGCAGCTGCGCGCCGTCCAGCCGATTCCAACGCGCTGGCCGACTTTTAGCCCCTTATCCTGTGCCGCGCTGCCGAGTGCGGCCACCCGACCGATGACCTCATGTCCGGCAACCAGAGGGTATTGAGAGAACCCCCATTCATTGTCGATCATCGACAGATCGGAATGGCAGATCCCGCAGTAGTCGACCCGTACCTCGACATCTTCCGGTTGGAGTTCTCCCGCATCATATTCATAGAGTTCGAGCTCGCCGCCCGCCTCTTTGGCGGCATAGCTTTTTATTATCGTCATTGTGTTTCCCTTAATGTGGTGTTGAACTGAAAAGTGTAGAGCATGGAGGCAAGGGACGCCCGGCGTTAATCTGCTGGAGAAGGCGGGAAGTAGCCTGATTATTCTATTTAATACTCAATGCTGCTGAAATTTTCAGCACTTAGCGAAACAGGTGTACGCTCGTGCTTGCATGGCGGCGTATGACAGGTATAATCCACAACGTTTTCCGCATACCTCTTCAGTGCCGAAGTGGCGAAATCGGTAGACGCAGTTGATTCAAAATCAACCGTAGAAATACGTGCCGGTTCGAGTCCGGCCTTCGGCACCATACAAAGCTTTTTTCAAGTCTACTAACGTCTACTTTAGTCCATAAAAACAGTAAGTTAAGCAGGTTTCTAGCTTTTCTTAGTCTCTCAACGTCTACTCAATTCCTTGAACATATACCAACTGATGATGGTATAACTGATGGTATTCCCAGTTCGATTGATTTTGGTACCAGCACTGGAGGTATCAACTGATGGCCCTTACCGATATCAAAGTTAGGACTACTAAGCCTTCCGACAAACCCTTCAAACTTACAGATGGGCAGGGTATGCACCTGCTGATCAACCCCAATGGTTCAAAATACTGGCGACTCCAATACCGTTTCGGGGGCAAGCAGAAAGTTTTAGCATTGGGTGTTTATCCAATGGTCTCTCTTGGTGAAGCCCGCAGGAAGCGAGATGAAGCCAAAAAGTTGGTATCTGATGGTATCGACCCTTCTGAGAAGAAAAAAGCAGATAAGATTGAGCAAAGCGAAGCCCTGACATTCGAAGCTGTTGCGAGAGACTGGCATACTGCCTGTAAAAGGAAATGGTCAGATTCCCATAGTGAAAGGGTTTTAAAGAGCCTTGAAGACAACCTTTTCTCTTCCATAGGACAGAGAAAAATAGCCGAGCTTAAAACTAAGGATCTTCTCGATCCAGTCAAAACTGTTGCGGCTTCTGGACGACTAGAAGTAGCTGCACGTCTGCAACAACGAACCACAGTAATAATGCGATATGCCGTCCAGAATGGCTTAATTGATTATAATCCAGCACAAGAGATGTCTGGAGCAATTGCTGTTGCGAAACGAACCCACAGGCCAGCATTACCATTTGATAGGTTCTCAGAGCTTTTAGAGCGCATCGAGAGTTTTAAAGGTAGGAAACTTACTAAATTAGCTGTGAAGCTGACATTGCTCATTTTTATCCGTTCCAGTGAACTCCGATTCGCAAGATGGTCGGAGATCGACTTTGTAAATGCGATGTGGACTATCCCAGGAGAACGCGAGCCATTACCAGGGGTCAAACATTCCCATCGAGGCTCAAAAATGAAGACTCCACACCTCGTGCCGTTAAGTCGTCAGGCTTTAGAACTTCTAAAAGCCATCAGAGAAATCAGTGGGGAATGCGACCTTGTATTCATTGGCGATCATGATTTCAGAAAACCTATGAGCGAGAACACAGTGAACAAGGCACTAAGGTCGATGGGGTATGACACAACCGTTGAGGTATGTGGGCATGGGTTCAGGGCGATGGCTTGTAGTGCCTTAATCGAATCAGGAAAATGGTCAAGGGATGCTGTTGAACGGCAGATGAGCCACCAAGAGCGAAACTCCGTTCGTGCTGCCTACATTCATAAAGCAGAACACCTCGATGAGAGAAAGCTTATGTTGCAGTGGTGGGCTGATTATCTTGATGAAACAACTAAGAGAAGAATTGCACCTTTTGATTTTGATAAATAACTGATTTTTATAAATATAATGGCGTATTCAATAACCAATTGAAACGCCATTTTTTTATTTGCGATTTATGTGCTATTACGAAGTAAGACTTTTTACAACGGAGTGGCATTAATGAAATCTTGGGTAAAAATGAATAGTTGGACATCAGAAGACACTAAAGCAGTGAAAACGTGGTTTGATTTAGACAAATATCGCGAGTTTGAAAACATTTCTATTAATATGCTTTACCATGAAATATGGGCGAGAACATATTTCTTCAAACCAGTAATAGAAGAAGGAATGCAGAAAACGGTATTGAAAAACTATATGCAGATATTGGATGGTGATCCTTTTCTTATCAAAGAGAAGCACTTAAATTATATGGATTCCGAAAATAAATCATATCAACCCCCATACTTTTTTATTACTACTGTTGATCGAATAGCAAATATCAGTTTTGCTTGCATGAGAAAGGCTTTATTCATAAGAGCAAATACAGAACAATATAAAATTGATTCCACTATTGAGAATGAATACATATCCGAAATAATTCCTGAACAATTTCCTACTACCATTATGTTAGAAATCGATCTTGCGGGTGGAAGCGATGATGAGATAGCAGAAGCCCTGCGAGTATCATTACCGCAATGGCGAAAAGTAAAGGGCGTTAAACCTGCACCACTTGATGCAGTCAGGTTTGGTTATGGGGCAATAAAAAAATTAATTAGCTATCGAATAATCCCCATGCTTGATTTGCTTGCATGGTCAGAAAGAAAAAAAGTACTTCTGTCAGACGATAGACTATCCCGATTGCTATACACGGATGAAGACGATGATAAGGCAATTCGCCAAGGATATCATATTAGGGATGCGGATCGCCCTTTCGCAATGAAAACTGTAGAAACTGATTTTCTTAGGCAGTTTAATTTTTTTATCAATAAAAATCAGCATGTTAAAGAAATGAGGGTTTCGGATGTTATGAAACTCTCAGACTCTGAGTGATATGAATCTCCATAGACTCATAGTTTCGAGCCAAGGATGGCTCTGGTGTTCGTAATCTCGCTTCATCCATTTGAAATTCATTTGTATTCTATCCCTGTAGAAACAACAGAGGACATACATATGGAAAATCAAGCTCGTCTCATCCGTTTACCAGAAGTCATGAAGAAAACTGGATTTGGTAAAGCGTGGATCTATAGGCTTATCAGCAAGGGATGTTTTCCTCAACCAGTAAAAATTGGTCTTCGTGCAGTAGCCTTTGTAGAAAGCGAAGTAGATAAATGGATTCATGAAACGATTAATTCTTCGAGAAATAAAGTTTCTTAGGAAATAAATAAAAAATATGAACACAAATTGTTAGAGTTGAGGATTGATGTTAATTAAGAGACGATTATGGTTATTAATATAATTTATGAGGTTGAAGCCATTTTAGACAATAGGGTAATAAAAGAGGGTCGATTTAGAAGCAATTATGCATAGTTATTCGAAATATTAACTAATTAATTAGAGAATACCTTTCTTATTTTAAGAATGGTTATTGTGGTTCTTTCTTTAAATGTCAATTTCCTTAACATATTAAATTTGGTGATCACCGTAATGTATAAGAGTGAGCAATCCGTTTTCATTAGATTTTACTTATGAATATTTAGTCGTTTGCATTCAGGTATTAAATTGTTGATGAACATATGCTGATTTTTGATTCAAAACAAAATGGTCTATTCCTTATATATTTGATATAAAAGATTATATTGGTATGCTGTACATCAGAAATGATATGCTTTATTTGTTTTTCTCTAATGCTAAATATCGTCTATAATATGCAATTGCGCTATATTTTGTCGTGTTCATTTTTTCAGCAACTTCTTTCCATTTTAAACCTGATGCTCTTAGTTCAAAAGCAAGCTTCCTTCTTTCAGTTGCTACCCTTTCGTAATTCTCACGGCTAATGCCGTAATATTTAATCACTGTTGAACGAGATACACCTGCAGCCTTAGCTAAGTCTTTTGCTTTAATTAATTTCCCATTAATTATCATAATAACGTCTCCAATGCTATTTCTAATTTTTTTTGCGTTTTTCTTGTTTTCTTTGCTCTTATTGATTGTATTGTCGAAAATCTCTGAATTGAAAAATTACGCCATGTCCATTTACAAATACTGCTACAAATTTGTTTTGTCTCTTCATGAGATAATGGATTTTGAGGGTTGCTATGATTATTAAGTAAAGTCGCTTTTGATAGCATATCATAAAAAAAACAACGATAGTTTTTACTCTTTTTAAAACTTAATACTTCTTTATAAGCAATAATTCTCAAATCTTCGAACAAGTTAACGTTGCGGCCCAGCCCATGTATAACACTTTTCTTTTTACTCGAAATTCTTATCTTGTCTGGGATAAAATCTAAGAGGTATTGTAAATCATATGCTGAAGTATTTGTCCATGTCGTTCTCCATTCATGCATGTTGAGAGGGTTTTTCATTAAAACATCAGCATAAGCTCTGTCTGCATCTAACCTTTCTGTAAATCCACTCTGGACAATAGCGGCCAACTTTAAAGGCTTATCTCTTGCCATGTCTGTTTTTAATACCGGACTTTTTAAAGCATAAAGTAAATGAGCATGGCCATTTTTTATGTTTTGTATGATCGTATTTGGTATTGGTAAACCAACTAAGTCCCATGCGACCGCTCCATATTTGTGATCTACATCAAAAACCAAACCGTTAATAAAAGATTTGTTATTAAAACAAATATATTTCTTTAGAAGGGCTTTGTCTTTAGGGGCTCTGTATACCCCATCTCTAAAATCATCACAGCATAAAGCATATTTTTGAATTTGCAGTTTGTATTTTTCTACATTATATATATTTTCGTTATTTAACATTTCTGATCTCCTTATTGTGTTCTCCATTTTATTGTATTTTTCTAAAAAGGAGATACGTGTTATTTTTATAATTATTTAATAAGTGATTTTAAAAGTTTGTCAAGTGTCTAAAAGCCATATCAGATATTAGGTGTTTCTTGTAGGGTTATAATAACAAAAGGGAAGTGCTTCAATAAAAATATAAATGATGATAGCTTTTTTAAGTGCGACTCATAAATCATAGTTGCATACTGTAATATGATTGCTTTTTATCTGGTAAAAACTAAATATTGATTGCAGGTCCTTTAATTTAATTATTAATTCAATAATCTGACCTTGTCAAATTTTGTATTGTTAAACTTCAACTTTCTTTATATACAAAGAAGATGTTTTAAATTTATAACAACAATATTTTTAACTATAGGAGATATAGAATGTATAAGTTAAGTTTTTTCTAATTAATATCTGTGGTAGATTTTATTTTGTTGATATGGTTTATTAGTTGACAATTTAAATAAAGTATATGTAAGTATTTAAATTGATATAGTTAAATTTAATGGTGGCATTATGCAGAATACAAAATTTAATATTATGGAGAGATATTTGATACTGCTCGATAAGTTTGTCGATAAAATTATCGAATCAGGAGTTTCTGAACAACAATTGATCGAGAGGTCGTATGTGTTTTGTGCTGGGTATTATATTAAGTACCAGCAAGAAATTGAAAGGCTGACATTCTCAAATAAAGATGTTGTTTTAACATTTCTATTATTTTCATACTACAATTATATTAATGAGTTAGATAATAATTTAATTGATAAAGTAAGAATGAGAAGAACGTGTTCATTACTTATTAATTTCATTGTCGATAATGGTAGTCAGACAGAAAAAATTTATGTGCAGGAAAAGAAGAAGTACAAATCTTATACATTGAAAAGGGATTTATCAGTAAAGAATAAAAGGAAAAAATATGGTTTATAACAATATAAAAACTTCCGTGATTTAAATTTAAGGCTTTCACTTTATTATCAGATGCCTACATGAAAAATGCCAAAACTTACATAGCTTGCTTCAGCACAAGCAATGTAGAAATCAACTTTATCTCCTTTAAACATAATCGTGATTGTTTCGTTGTTTTCACGGAGTACCGATGGCAGGGATGTATATCTTTGTCTGGAACTGGCCGTTATGCTTATTGTATAAACATTTATCTTTGCTGCCAGAAGGGCTCAGGCTGTAAGATTTGTTAAGGATGATAACATATTTTATTCGTGATTTTACCGTTCAAGATTTTAATTTTAAAATTTTAATGACTTAATAATTCTTCTGAGTGCGTTATCAAACTTTTGGCTTCTTCTCTTTATCCATTTAATGCAGGTAAAGCTTCCAATTCGTGAAGCGAAATAGGTTAGCCACATATATTTGTGTTCATCAAAAACATATCCAGATTTAAAACCCCATGGCAACACAAAAAATGAAACAACTGCAGTGCAACAAAGCAAGATAAATATGGTCGAAAAAAAATTAGGAACAGGCATCGCCCTAAAATAAAATGCCATCGAAGTGTTAGGGAAAAGTACGGTGAGAAACGCCGGGATAATAACTGTCTTTCTATCTAAGTTGACTTCGTATTCACCAGTGGTTGCATTAACAATGAGAGCATCTTTGAAGACACTAAATGAACCATCAACTCTATACTGGCGAAGCTCGTATTTACACATTTTGTGAGATTTTCTAAATGCGATACCAAAGGCTGGAATCTGTGTCTCATCCCCAGTATCGGTTTTAACCCAAACCTGGTCAGTGATTGGGAGGGGACTAATGACAGTTGCAGAAAAGGTCTCAACGAACATGTAGGTTTCGCCGAACAACTCGAATTTGGGTGTTGTCATCTCAGCTTTCGTTTCTCGGCGACTTAACGGGTCAATGCTAACTTCTTCATTGCAGTGTTTCGTGATGGGGCTGCTCATACAAATTCCTATGTTTAAGATGAAATCAGATTTGATGATGTATGAAATCGTTTAGGTCTAAAGATGGAATAGTAACTGCCATTTCCAGAACCGGTGAATTAAGGAAAAGGATATAGGCTAGTTAAATCATAATGTTAGCATTACAGTGTGAACTAACATTTTGACTGGGTTTACAGGAAACGCAAATCACTTGTACCGATCGATTAACATATAATGATAGGTTGTATCTATCAACAGATCCATATCGATCGGTATAAGCGATCAATTTAGCGAGTTATGTTGCTTACTAAAATCTACATGTAAGGTGGTAATGTTGCCTTGGTGGCACTAAATTGCTGTCAAGTAAAGGCGCCTTAAGAGTGTTTTTGGGATTGATGGGATGGATTTCTATCTTCATCGCTTCAGTGATGACTTGGTGCTTTGCGGGGCGTTTAAGAATTGGGATTTTAAGTTGTTTCAGCAGACGATAAATCGTATCAAGGTAAGGTATGGTTTCCATCCATCTGAATGCTGAGACCTCGTAGCTTTGATTAGGCATCTCTTTTACGGCTTTAGTTGTTATCGCTTTATTACTCCCTGCTAAAGCTTCCGAGGAACACTTCTCTTCTACATAAGCGACAGCACTTTCGTCTTTACCTGCATGCCTATCAATAATAAATGCTTCGAAGGAGTTTTTAACGGTTTCCTTTAAGATTTCGTTTGCATTCGCTTTAGTGATAGTTGCTTTTAGGTCAAACAGAAAGCCGTTATCGCGTTCCGGTCTATAATCGAGTTTACCCTGCAAGGTCGACCATGAATAACACTTAGCTAATTGCGAAGCTTTGAAAGCAATCCCGGCGTATTCGAATGAGAAACCATTCATTTTACCTGTAGATGTGATATTGGGTAATGCATTAATATTTCGTTCAAAAAGCTGTTGGACAAACTCAGTGGTCGATACTCTTTTAGAAACTAACGTCTCTAAAGCGTTCTGGATGATGGTTTTTGGGCATTGTTCACCTGTCCTTTTCTCTTGCATCGCTTCATTTCGTGTTTTTTTTCGTTTTAGTTTAGGGCAGGGCAATGCTGAAGAGGTTTTTGTTTTAGGGCCTTTAGTTCTTAGTAGCGAATAGTCGTGTTCAAGCTGTTGGATAATGCGTGTACTAATCAGGTTTTCATTTTTTCCGAGATAGAGTTTGCCTGTATTACGGTCTATGCGGCTGGCGATAATGTGGATGTGTTGACCGACTGCATCGTCATGCAACACGTAGCATCTGAGATGCGTTTCCGAGAAGCCGATGCGCTTCATATAGTCATCAGCTATAGCGGACCACTGAGCATCGGTTAGCACTTCGTCCTTTGGTAAACGAAGCGAATTGTGCCAAACAGGTTTATCCACATCAGGGCGAAGCGTTTTTGTTAGATTGAATTCAGTGATCAGATCTTTCGCTGCACATCCATCCATATTTCCCCCGATCACGACAGGAGCTACCCTATGATGAGAATCTGGTTTTAACGTATAGAGGACGATCCCGATAAAATTCTTACCTCTGCGGATCTTTTGCATTCCCTTCATCGGAGTCTCCCCACAAGTCGGCGGTGATGAGATGTAAGCGAAGATCGGTAATTTGTCGCTTCACTGCAAATAGTTCCGTTTTTGTCAGGTGGCTTCCGGTACTTTTGTTATCAAGGTGGGCAACAATTTTATTTAGTTTCTGTGAAAGGTCAGCTAAAGATCTCCATGCTTCTATATTAATAGCTGGAACAACACCAGGAAGCGCATTAAGAAAAGATAAACGAAGCCATTCCCCTTTGCGATGGCTGCCACGTTTATCATTTAGAAGCGTTAGCTCTTCATTATTAAGCCTGACACTCACACAATGAGAACGAAGTTGCTTCTGTGGAAGCTTCGTTTCGCTACCGCTTCTATAATGGGAACGCTTACTAAAGGTGGTCTTGATAAAGTTATATTTTTTGACCATACGAACTCCTATCAATTTAAATAAGTAAAAAACATTCATTAATATTTATTTATATGTTATAAATGGATAATGTCAATATATGCTTTTTTTTGATTTTAATTTTTTTCAACTGTAAGGCGAAAAAAACAAGGGAGAACTCGAAGAAGCAGCGTAGCGCTTCGTAGAGTTAGCCCTTGCTTGTTTACAAAATAATAAAAAGAGAGATATGTATTAAATAAATTTAAATATATAAAAGAGGATTGGCAATGGATAAGAAATTAACATGGTTTACGATTGGTAGTATAGTGAATATCAATGATTTCGCTGATGAGAACAAAGGAGGTCTTGAGAGTAAAATGCTTGTCAGGGTTAAGCACTTAGGTGGTCATGAGCAAATATATGTATATGTTGGTTTGAATAAATTAGAAGCAACAAAGGATGAGTTAATATAATTCTTCTTTGTTGCTGATGAGAGTGATAATTATTATGAGATAGTTGAAGTTATTTAATCTGTGATTTTAATTGAGTTTTTCTTGATAATAGATCATTAACTATATCATTTTTTCAATAATTATCTTCAGGTATTCAGAAATCACAATAATAATGTTGTCATTTTCCTTGATATAGGGAGAGTTTATATTAATATCATTGTTATTATATGTCGCCTTTGCTTCAATAAGAATATGGCAATGAAGATCTTTGTTATTAAGTTCATGGCAACATTCGAAAGCTTCACTATCGCTTTCAAAATAATTATAAACGCTATTGTTCTTTTTATCAAAAACTAAAAAAATTACGTCTTTTCCAAAAAATGTATCCAGACCATAGATTGCAATAACAATATATCTTGCTAGCATTGCCAATACCTCATTTTGCGATGATTTCAAATATTTTATGAGAGTCTTTAAAAAAAACATAAATATTTTTCCTTTTTGTGATCTGAAAACTGGATTTTCTCTCGATTTAAGTTTTCCAAAGGCGTTTAGGTGTTCAGGTAAAGCGATGTTGTATGCCGAAGCAAATAGGATTATATTTTTTAAAATAAAAGTTTAGTAAATTCAGTTTCTTATATGCTTTTTGTTGGGTTGGGGGGAAGAATCTATACATGGAGCCTTCAACTCAAACATGCGGTTAAGTTATTGAATAACAAAAAAGATTGCACTTTTTTTGCGTTTGTTTATAATGCAATAACTACTAATAGATTAATTGAATTGCTGAAATTTGGGTGTGCGGACATATGAATGGTATAGAGAGTTTATTAAAACAACAAGATTTGTCTGTGCCATTAAGCACTGCTCAAGGTGTTTCTAATGTTCCTTTTCAAAGATGGTTTAAATTTAAGGAAGCGTTTTCCCCAAAATTCGTACATGATACTATACAGAAGTCCCTCATCAAAGTTGATAAGATACTTGATCCTTTTGGTGGATCTGGAACGACAGCACTTACATCTCAATTAATGGGAATAAATCCAACGACAATAGAAGTTAATCCTTTTCTAGCCGATTTAATAGAAAGTAAATTAACTGAATATAACACTCAAAAATTAATTTCAGATTGGGTCTTTGTTTCTAAAAATGTAGGGTTAGAAAATCCATCGTTAGAGACAATGTTTTCAAATGCCCCAAAAACTTTATTTGAAGACAAAGACGTTGAACGATGGATTTTTAATCGTGAAATTATATTCAGGATTGCTCAATATAGAGAAATTATAAAGAAACTTGATGATTTAAAAAATTCAAGATTATTCAGAGTGCTACTTGGTAGCATTATGATTCCATTTAGTAATGTTATAATTAATGGTAAAGGACGCCGGTATAGAAAAAACTGGGAGATTCTTTCATTCACGAAAAGTGCATTCGATGAAGCTTTCAGACTAAAGGTTGAAGAAGCTATTTTTGATATAGTTCGATATTCCAATATAAAGTCTGGAACTTATGATTTCTTCAACGGGGATTCCCGAAGTGTACTTAGTAGCTTGGATTGTAAACAAGATTTAATAGTTTTCTCGCCACCCTATCCTAATAGTTTTGATTACACTGATATTTATAATGTTGAGCTTTGGGCATTAGGTTATCTAAATAGCGCAAGTGATAATAAGCTATTACGCTCAAATACATTACGTTCCCATGTCCAAATAAAAATGGATGCATCACCAATGCCTGATTCTTTAACTTTGTCATCAACATTAGAAAAATTAGATGCTAAAGTTAAACTGCTTTGGAATAAAAACATTCCTTCAATGGTAAATAACTATTTCTATGATTTAAATGTTATCTTAGAAAACTCAATGCGATTGCTCAATAATAACGGAATGGCTGTTGTCGTTATTGGCGATAGCAAATATGTAGATGTGAAAATTGATACTGTAAAAATAACATGTGAACTTGCTAAAAAAATCGGATTTACAGTTAGAGAGACTCAAGAAATTAGGATAATGAAAGCCAGTGCTCAGCAAGGGTGGTCAAAAAGTCTGAGCGAAACAGCAATATACTTAGGTAAAGATATTTAAGGGAATGACAATGATCAAACTTCCAGTAATTCGTTCTGTGGATATTAATAATTATCAAGTTTATCAAAATGACACTAATTCTGGAATATCCCATATTATTCATGGCGGAGTTCATTTGATCATTGGTGTTAATGGACTTGGCAAAACAACATTGCTAAATGCGCTTTACCGTGTATTAGTTGGTCCTAAAGATGTTCCCAAAAACGATACTGCACTTTTAGGAAGCGCTGGCCACACCCTTACGGGTTGGCGGAATAGCAACTATTTTCGTTCGAGGGTTAAAGATGGGGCCTTAAATGCAACTATTGCTTGTAAAATTTCTTTTGGGGATGAATATTTAGAAATCACAAGGAAATTGTCGAATTTAGAAGTGATTTCATTGAAATTAAATGATGTCATTTTACCTTCTTCACAAGATGAGTATGAAAAAGTCGTAGTCGATATATCTGGAACCGCTGATTATGTAGATTTCTATTCAATTGTTAAATATCTCATTTTCTTTCTTGAAGACCGAACTGAACTTATTTGGGATGAAAGAGCACAATTCGAAATGCTTCGAATTTTATTCTATGATGCTGAATCATCGAAAGCAGCAGTTGCTCATTATGATCGCGCACAGAAAGCTGATAGTAAATATCGTAATATTCATGCCTCACTTAAAACTATAAAAGACAGAATAGCAGAACAAAGCAATCAGGAAGTCGAGGGAGCAAAAGCGCAGTTTCTGATTGAAAAGGCCAAATTAGCAGCCTTAGAAGAAAAATTAGCATCAACGCTTGAAACGCAGCAACAACAAATAAACAATATTGATGAAGCTAAATTGGCGCGAGCAACAATCTCCCGCGAATTAGATGAATTAAAATATGCTGTAGATTATAAACAACATCTTATTTATGAACATTTTCTCCCGACACAAGACTCTGCTATAGAATATGTATTAAGAAATTTAAGTTCTGGAAATGGTTGCTTAGCGTGTGGTAATAAGAGTGCTTCAAGTGAATATTTCGAGGAAAAATTCAAAGTACTTCATCAATGTCCTATATGCAACTCACCATTAGAGCAACAAAATGTCAATACTATTGATCTTGATGTATTAAATAAAGATCTACAGGTCCTATATAGAAAAATTGAGATCCTTGAAAAATCTTATGCTTCTCAAGATGTTTTGCTTGAAAAATTTAAGAATGAGCTTTATAAAACTGAAACTCTACTTGGCGAGACTTTAATAGATTTAAAGTCGACTCAAAAACAAGTCAGGAAAATAGAAAGCGATCTACCTCCAGATGAATTTGAATTACAAGAGTTACGACGTATAGTTGCATATCGAGAAATTGAGCTGCGTCAGGAAGATCGTATTAGAATTGATTCACATAATGAATATGTTAAGATTCTTGAGAGTAATAATTCTTCATTACAAGATAAGATGAAATTATTAGAGGTTAAATTTTCATATTACAGCAAAAACCTTTTGGCAGAAAAAGTTTTTATTAAATGTGAGAAACAACCCAGAAAAATAGGTCAAGGTATTCCTTCAATAGAATTTCCTTCCTTCAAAGTATTAATGACATCAGGCGTTTTTGATAGAGAACCGTCGCGGCGGGACGATGCTAATTCCGTTTCAGAATCACAAAAAGAGTTTATTGATTTAGCGTTTAGATTATCATTAATTGATATCATTACTAATAAAAATAATTCTCCTGCTATGATTGTAATGGAGACGCCAGAGGCTAGCTTAGATAGCTTATTTATGCATAATGCAGGTAGACTCTTTCGTGAGTTTTCATATGCCCAAGGTCAACGAAATGTATTTATCGCCAGTACCAATCTAAATAAAAGCGAAATGATACCAACGCTGTTAGGTTCTATAAATTCACCAAAAATCTTTGATAAAACTGATATAGACTTGATACTAGATAGGGCTGGTGTTGAAGAGGATAAGGTAGAAGTTGGAGTTATTCCACCTAACCAGCGTGCTAATCACATAATAAACCTGTTGGAGTTATCTGCACCAAATCTTTCGTTGAAAACTCACAGAGATGAGTATTTTGATATGTATAATAAAGCTGTATATCCTGAAGGAGGCAAAATAAATGAATAAACAGACTCGCTTGGCCTCATTAGGATGGTTGACGCTTTTTTTTGAGGCGGCTGAAAGATGTGCTCTATATCCCATTTCTATGGAGATGTTGCATAGATTCATTTATTTAGCAAATGTGTTATCCCCATTGTCTAAGGTAAAAATGCCTAATGAATACACGCTAAAACATCGTCGTGGACCATATTTTCCGCAAGCCCAATATGATATTGGTATTCTCGTTGCACAAAGAGTTATTGAGGCTACTGATATCTCTGTGATTCAGGATGAATATGGATTTTGGTTAAAAGGTAATTATCGGATAACGAAGTATGGCTTATCTATTACAGATAAAATAAATGAACAGTCAATTTTAGAAAACTATTCTTTCTTTCTGCGAGAGTTTTTTGGAGCTTTATCTCTGCTTCATCACGAAGAAATATTAAATATAAATAGCTACGAGATACACTATAAAGCAGTAGAGGATGGCCAGGGCGTTGATATTTCAATTCCTGATAATAATTACACAAGATATGCTGTTTCAAAATTATTTCCTACAAGTCGCTTGCAAACACCAAGAGAAGGTATTCATCGCTACATTTCATATTTAACTAATACCCTCCATGTGCAAGAGGAGAATTATCATGAAGATAGATAAAAATAAATTTAATGAAATGATGAATCCTGAAGGTGTAGCTTTGACTCAAAACAGCATACCTGATTCTTGTAATAGTTTACCGTCAGGAGCTATTTCTGACCCCTATAATTTTGCTGCAAATGTTAAAGCCTTTCTTAGAAAAAGGATGCGGTTTGTTAATGACAAATTAACCGGCGATTGTTTGTTTATTCTTATCCCTAACGAAATAAAAAGAGATGTAGAGCATTTGGGGAGGGGAGTTGATAGATTTTTTTCATCAATGAATATAGGGATAAAAGGCAAAGTAATTCTTTCATTAGATGTGCGATTATCTAAGGTTAGAATATTGGATGTAGGTTGTGATTCCAGCACAGACGAAATAGAAATGCATAATATTTTTTCGGCAGAGATTGAAAAAATATTAAGCTTAAGTCCTGTCAATATTAGTTATTGTCAATACGCTCATGATTGTTCCATGCTTAGTGCTTTCCCGGACGCAAAAAACGCTGATGCTGATGCAGATATCTATGATCTAAATGCTAAACAAATTACTTACAATTGTGCTGAGCTTGAAAAGCACACTGACGATTTTTATCAAAAAGAACTTAAATATCCCAGTTCCACTATGATGATCTGGGATAAGCAAACTGAATTTAAACTTATAGCAAAAGCTGAGACACGTATTTCCGCAAGATTGGGAGATAGCTTGCAAAATAAGTTAGGTAAGGAAAATGTAGCTGCTGAGCCTAATGTGAACAGTGGAAGGATTGACATCTTTATTCATTCGAATGCGATGGGTGTAGATCAAGGTCCATGCATTATTGAGCTAAAAGTATTGAGGCATGAAAAAAGCGATAACTACAACCGACGCTGGTTATATAAGGGAGTCTTACAAGCAAGAGACTATGCTTTAGATATGGATGCCAAATCTAAATATCTTTTTTCATTTGATGGGCGTGAAAAGAATAGTGAGTTTGCTGTTATCCCATTAGTCGCTGGAAAATATGATGTGAAATACATAAACATATAGAATGTACAATAAGACAGACCTGGCTCGTGATGAGGAAATTGAAAATCAAGCTGTTTAGTTTGATACGGTAGTTCATATACAATTCATTGAAGGTATGTTAGAAAGTAGAACAAGCTTTACATCCCATTGTAAAGCCTGTTCTATTTTACTATCATATGTTTTGTGTGGGCTTGAATTACTACTTTAGTATGTCTATCTTGCCCATCAATAGTTATATACTGAATGCTTATAAATCGTTTTTTTAACGAATAGTCTTCTTTTTTTATTAAAAATGTATATACTTTTCATAAGCATAAATGCTGCCAACTGATTATAATCAAACCGATATGTATCAATCGGATCTGATGGTATCAATGATGGTATCATACCCTCTTTGGTAAATTTTAATCTCTTAAGATCATAAGGATAGTTGCGATGTTCGAGTCCGGCCTTCGCACCAGGAGCATGTAAATGGACCTCAACTGAGATCTTTTTTATGTCTAAAATCCAGAAGTTACCTACCTTTCTCGGTTGAGCGCTGTGTTTTTTCCGTTGTTATCAGCATGCTAACCGTCAGGACAGAGCCGATAGACAAAAAGTATGTCTGCAATAATGTCTTGAATGTACATATAGTTGCGAGCATCATCGCAACTATGTGCTCATGAATTCTTCAATGTAATGACCTCTGACAAAACCCTAAAGCAAGCGATATCAAATATTACTATTTGGCGCAAAGGCGAACAGCGAGCGCCGCATAAGCCGTTATTGCTGTTATATGTCCTCTCGCACTATCGGCAGGGTCACGATCGTCTGTTTGATTATGGTTCTGAAATTCATGAGCAATTGCTGGATTTGCTGGAGCGCCATGGGCCACAGCGCCGTGAGCAGCGCCCGGATATGCCGTTCTGGCGTTTGAAGGGCGATGGTTTCTGGGAATTGCAAAACACGGAATTCTGCTCAACCAGCGGTAGCCGCCAGCCACCTAAACGTGAACTCATTGAATATAATGTTGCTGGTGGGTTTGATGTCGACAATTTCGCGCTGGTAACAAAAAAACGTAAGCTAATCGACGCGCTGGCGCAGCAGATCCTTGAGGCGCATTTTCCGACCAGTATTCAGGAAGACATCGCTGACGAGATGGGTTTTGATATTCGCACCTCTCTCAGGCAACGCGATCCGAAATTCCGCCAGGCGGTGCTACGAGCTTACAATTATCAGTGTGCGGTCTGCGGCTTCAATATGCGCCACGACAACGCCCCTATAGCCCTTGAAGCAGCCCATATCAGATGGAAGCAGCATCATGGTCCTTGTGAAGTACCTAATGGCCTGGCGTTGTGCGCAATCCATCATAAAGCGTTCGATCGTGGTTCGATTGGCCTGGATGAAAATATGCGCGTAGTGGTTTCCGACGCGGTGAATGGTGGCGGAGTGGTACAGCGGTTGTTCTGGGATTTTGCGGGGAAAGAGATCGCGTTGCCCCCGGTTAAAGAAAATTATCCGGGTGAGCGGTTTGTGGAATGGCATAGGAAAGAGGTGTTCAGAGGAGGGCATTGATCTGGGGGAGTATTTTGAGTGGGGTATACGTTATCTGCTAAAAACAGAATCATATCAAAGGCATCAAAGTAATCGGCCACGGTTCTCGCACTATGGTCTGTAGCGCGCTGGTGGAGTCACACCTGTGGTCAATCGACGCGTAGAGCGCCAGATGAGCCATCATGAGCGCAAGCGGAATTTATAAGGCGCGGCGCCTTAAAGAGCACAGGGAGATTGTAAGTAGCCCGATATTGCTGGCTTTTGCTTAGCTTGCTGACGGGATTCGTCGTATGAAGCATGAAAATTACCTCATGTTTTATATGAGGATTCAACACCATATCAAAACCGGTAACTCTCAATCTTTCAAGGCTATGTGTCAGATCAGGTCGTGATAAGACACATAAATTTAAAAACCTATATCTGGCTAAATAGACTTTTTTATAACAGCTTTATAAATTAAACAAATCTGCCATAGAGACAGATTTGTTTAATTTATAATTAGAGGTTTGCAACGTTATGATATACTTTTTGCACATCATCATCATCTTCAAGGGCATCAACAAGTCCTTCAAAGATTTCTAAATCTTCTGGTGAAAGTTCAACTTCTGATTGAGCAATCATTTCTAATTCTGTTGTTGAAAATTCAGTAATTCCAGCTGCTTTTAGCGCTGCAATTCCTTTGTGCAGGTCTGTAGCTTCAGTATAAATAACGATGTTTCCTTCTTCTTCGGTTACATCACGAACATCAACTTCAGCATCAAGCAAAATTTCAAAAATATGGTCAGGGTCTGTTCCTTTAAATACAATCACTCCAGTATTGTCAAACATATAGCTGACAGCACCTGCCGCTCCGATATTCCCGCCTTTTTTATTAAAAATTGTGCGGATATTAGCAATCGTACGGTTAACATTAGACGTCAACGTTTCAGCGATAACCATTGAACCATTTGGTCCAAAGCCTTCATAACGCCCTTGCACGAACGTTTCATCTCCGCCACCTTTGGCTTTATCAATGGCTTTATCAATAACATGTTTTGGAACCTGTGCCTGTTTCGCACGTTCAATAACGAATTTTAAAGCTGAGTTTGATTCCGGGTCTGGTTCACCTTGTTTAGCCGCAGCATAGATTTCTACACCAAATTTTGCATATACTTTAGACGTTGCACCGTCTTTAGCCGTTTTTTTAGCAACAATATTTGCCCATTTACGTCCCACTGGAAACATCTCCTCAAAACATTATTTACATTAATGGCAGGTTAATAACCTGCATATTTTTCTACCGTATTATATCATAATATATAAATTCTCGTCTATGAGAAATAAAAACATCCAGCTTTTACGAGGGATTACTTTGATTTTAACAATAGCTAATATGGTGGATAAGTCCTTTTCTGATTTTCTTCTGGTTCTTTTTTATTCTTAATAATTGAATTGCAGCAATAACGTCTTATTGAGGGTGGTTTCGCTCAGCAGGTGAGGTGGAACGCTTGCACGTCTTGCGACATATTGTGGCAGAAACTTAATGGCGAAATTAAGAGCCTATCCCATTAGGGCTATTTTACTTGCCATTTTGGACCTGGGCAGTGCTCAAAATCCTCACGTACTACGTGTACGTTCCGGTTTTTGCGCGCTGTCCGTGTCCAAACTGGCTGCGCCAATAACGCCTACTGGGATAGTCTCTAAGACGATATATTCCCGCCTTGAGCCGCGTTAATTTGTTGCATACTTTTAAATGGAGGTATACCTCTTGTAGGGTATACCTCCTGCTTTACGTTATCGCGCGATTAACGCAAATACGCCCCAGCCAAAGTATTCTCGCGTCCAGGTGACGTGACGTTTGGGGGCTACCGTCAGTTCTGTTCGAACCTCTTGCGCAAACTCATCGTCAGGGTTTTCCTCCAGCCAGCGACGCATGGTCATCCACTTCGCGGCTTCATATCTGTCCCAGCCTTGCGGGTCCGCCAGCACCATTTCCACTACGTCATAGCCGAGTTGGTCGAAAAAGGCGACCAGCTCGGGCAAGGGGCGAAAATCGGCGACGGATGAGACGCCACAGGCGTGGGCGATCTCTTCCGTTGCGGGGATCTGACGCCAGTACGGTTCACCGATGAGAATGATCCCGCCAGGTTTGAGGCTTTTGGCCAGCAGATCTATTGTCCCCGCGACACCGCCCGCAATCCAGGTCGCGCCTACGCAGGCCGCCACGTCATATTTTTCCTCGTCGATATAACCGGCCGCGTCGTTATGAATAAAATGTACGTATTCACTGACGCCGAGCTCTTCTGCACGTTGTTTTAGAGCGGGCTTATGTCAATGCCAGTACCTGTAACACCGTAATCGCGAGCCCAGGTGCAGAGCATCTCACCCGAACCGCTACCGAGATCGAGAATCCGCATGCCTGGTTTCATGCGTAACGCATGGCCCAGCGTGGCGTACTTTTCCGCTGTAAACGGATTATGGATACGGTGTTCGCTTTCGCTAATGGTAAAAATACGTGGGATATCCATTGGGTTATTCCTTTTACTGAGGGCAATACCCTCAGAAGTGGATGCTTTTTCAGCCAGCAGCGCAAACAGCTTGCCTGCAAAAGTCTCGCCGACCGGCCAGGTGTGACTGTCCGGGCGCTGCAACACAGTGAAGCCAGCATCACCAAGCAGGCTGATATATTCATCATCGCGCCAGGCCTTCATTTGACTGCCGAAACGGGTGGTACAGCCGTTTTCCGCTATCGCCCAGAACTGCGTTGAGCTGGTTTGGGCCTCTTCATCCCAGGCATTTTCCGTTAACAGCAGATGAGGCTCGGCAAGAAACAGGCCGTGCGGACAACGCTGCCAGCCTGGCTGCGCCATGCCCTGGCGTTTAACTTCATCGAAGGTATGCACTTCAACAAGCAGTTTGCCATCCGGTTTCAACCACTGAGCGCAATGACTGATGAGGCTTTGCGCATCAGCAGCGCTAAAGACATTCAGTTCCCCAAACGTCATCATAATGAAATCAAAAGGTTCCGTGGGGTGGTATGTACGAATATCCTGCTGAATGTAGTCAATATTCAGGTTTGCGGCTTGCGCCTGCTGGCGAGCCCATGTGATGGATGCCGGAGAGAAATCTACGCCTGTGCAGTGAAACCCACGCTCCGCTAACAGGCGGGTATAAAAACCGGGGCCACAGCCGAGATCCAGAATGCGGGCGCCAGCGGGTAACTGACGGGTAATCCATGTTACCTGTTGCTCAATCACGGTTAGCCGGCGGCTGGCCCAGTCGTGGTCCTGCGACAGATGATTTTCCAGCATGCGTTGGCTGAAGGCTGGCTCGTCCCAGGGGATTTTGCCTTCATCGGGTAATAGCCGAATGTGATGCGTTGCAAAAATAACGGCGCTGATATCCATCATCATCTCCTTAGCGATTATCAGGCTGGGCGCGAACGCTGTTCAGCCCGGTTGTATTAATGCGGTAGGGCTGACCGTTAACGGATTTGATCAGCTTTTTGGTTTTGAGTTTTTTGAATACAGCGAGCGTGCAATCGGCGAGCAACAACCCTTCGCGGCTATAGCACTCAACGGCGGTGACGCGGCCTGACGCATCGCGGATGTGCGTAATGCGTCCGCCTTTGGCGAGAACGTGTAAGGTACGTTGTTCCTGACGGGATAAATTCATACTGAAGAACCTGTTTAATCATCATAGGCTAAACGTGCAAACACACTGCAGTGTCCGCATTCGATTTCGGCGCATTGATAATCAGTCCGGCCTGAAAAGGTCGGGTAACTGATTATCAGATGATGACATTCTCCAGCATCAAAGCCTCGGGTTGAGTTGAAAGGTATTTACGTCGTGAATTATAACACCTGATTTCTGTAAGTGAATAACCGGGAGTGAAAAGTGTGATCTCAAAGGGAGGCTCATGACGTTTAGCGTATCAGATGAATAGCTCCCGCAATTACCATAATGAATATTGATTAAACTCATATACCCGATAATGACCGCTTTGATAGTCTCGACGTATCTTTTGGCCGTTGACAGGGTTGTAGCGTTGGAAATCTTTTTTTAACCCGCTGAAAAATATCACTTAAATATTTTTCATACACAAACATTTATGGTCCGCTGAGTTCGGATCCGGTTTTGTATGGGTTAAAAAAGGTACGTTATGAAAGTCATATGGACTGTCACTCCTGTGGGGTATCAGCGCATAGCGAAACGTTGCCCTTCATGCAGCGTAAAACGGGACTTCACGCCTTCTGGGGCATTTCGGGTTAATTCGCAAAAGAAGGTACTCGATGTCTGGAGTATCTATAAATGCACACACTGCGATTACACCTGGAATATCTCCTTGTTCTCACGCCTACCAGTCAGCAAAATTAACCGCGATCTTTATTGCCGGCTGATGGCGAATGATGCTGCCACGGTGCAATATTTTGCTTATGACAACGCGATCCTGAAGCGAAACAATGCTGAATTATCGGGGCAGCCTGATTTTCACATTCAGGAACGGTGGCTGGTCAGTATCGCCTCCCACAAGCAGGTCAGTGTTAGCGTCAGGATTTCCCGTTCTTTTCAGGTCAGCCTGCTGTCGATTTTGAAGAAGCAACTCCTGCTAAGCGCAGCCGAAATCAAGAGACGGATTGAAACAGGGCAAATAAGTGACGTCACGATGAAAATGCTTAAATCGCGAAAACTGAAGAATGCGAAATATGATTTGCAGCTCTCAGTTGAAACACTGTATGACCGGCGAAGGATTGTTCTGACCCGTCGATAAAAATAATAAGCTCACCTTTCGTTTAAGTGTGCTGGTATGGCAACGACGTAACGGAATGAAAGAAGGACTAAGGGACAGGTGAGCTTTAGTTGAATAACCCTTGTCTGTGGCATTCAGTGAAGGCTGAATGCCATGGATAATCCAGACGTTTTCGCACCAGTGATGATCAGCAGAATGACAAAGGGCGATGGGTTACAATTATCTGTAGAGTAAATAAATATTTACGCAACACCATTAAAAAATAAGAAAAAATGGCTCACTGTTGAGCTGATATTAATACCTGAACCACTGAATTAGAGTAATGTGGCGCTATTCATAGCGTAATTTTTTCTGTTGCGGTTACAGGGGGAGGAATGTACACCTTTAGACCATACTCACTAAGGCATAGCGATCTGTTATATGAAGATATTCCGTTAGAAATACGCGAGCAAATAATCTTATTGATTATTAATACGTTAGGGAATTGCTCCTCTTTTTATGATATGACATTATACTGCTATCATAATAGTCATTCTGACGAAGTTTATCGAAGAATATGTAAAACGTTGCGCAAAGAGTATGGCTTATTCACCTTATATGCGCATTCAACGTCATATCTGGATGAAATGAGTAATCTGTTATTAAAAACAGATGATAAAAGAAAGCATATTGATACCATTGAGCTTGCTTTTAACTATATAGATACCTACCTTCGGACCTATGAAGTTACGCTTGGGTTAGAACCGGATAAGGCGATTAGTGAATTAAATAATATATTTCATGAGCATGGTTTAAAATATCGATATGAAAATGGTAGGATTGTAAGGTTGCGCAGAATAAAACGGCTTAAAAACATATGTTATTATTTGTACTCTCCTGGAGAGTATGGCTTTGTCGAATATGATCTTATGGAAGCGTATAATCGCCTGATGCTTAATGATTTTGCCTGTGTCGTAAAGGAATGTCATGCAGTCTTCAGAAGCGTTCTTCTCAGAATTCATGAGAGAAAAGGTATCGTATATCATGAACAAGATAGTTTAAATACCTTAATGACTAATCTGATGGCGAGAGGCGTTATATCTGCTGAATATGCACATAAATTTCATTTTTTAAGTAACGTGCTGGAGTCAGAAATATTTCTGCCGATGGCGCCAGAAAAATCGCATCATCACTACGCAATGATGCTCCGTATCTCTGAAGAGTTGGCCTGTAGTATTTATTATCTTACTGAGCGGAGTATATTTTTTCTTACCCAGCGGGCTGAAGAAGATAGTGTCTCGCCATAATAATGATCGCGCTGTCGCTCAGTCAGACTGGATCATCGTTATTTAAATTTGTTCAGACGTCGGAATTTTTTGTTCTGCCGTCTGTTTTTTTAGTGATGAGCTGTTCAGTGCAATAATAAGGGGTACAGTACGATGACTGATTTTTAAACTGCATATCATCTGTGTCGCATTTACTCATGGGTATTGGGTCAGGGAGAGAGAAGAATGAGCACTATTTTAAAGCCTTTTTTATTGGCGGTAACCCTGATGTTAATCTTAATAAGGCCTGGCTTTGCAACGGAGGATGGAGCGATAACCATGGTTAAAACCTACAGCTCTTATGACTATTTGCAGACCCGAGCGCGGTTGATGCACGCTGTCGCCGATCACGGTCTGGTGTTATTTGGGGAATTTGATCATGCCAGAGCGGCACAGAATGTTAACCTGAAAATGCCGCCGACAACGGTTCTGGTCTTTGGCAATCCTAAAGGCGGAACGCCTCTCATGCTGGCGCATCCCGAACTGGCACTGGATTTACCGTTTCGGGTGCTCATTAGCCAGCAAGCCGATGGGCGAACGTTGGTCAGTTATCATCCCGCTGAAGCGCTGCAACGTTATGGTCTTGATGCCGCAGCCATACAGACTTTGAAAAAACTGGAACAGCTCGTTGAAAAAAGTCTCCACTAAAGCTGAAAATCGGGCGATGTGTTTGCACAGGTGATGTCGCGAATAAATGCGCTCACATCGTCCATTACCTGATGCGATAAGGCGGCATCGAAGGTGGCGCAATCAGCATCACAGAACCCGTGCCGCGCATCGTACATTTTACACTGCACCCGGGGGCGCTTTTCCAGCGTCTGTCGCATGGCGAGGGGATCAAACGCCGGCTCATAGCGCGCGATAATAACCAGTGCCGGACAGAGAGGCGCAAGATGAAGGTACTGGCGTATACGGGAACCGTAATAGCAAATGACGCCATCGCATAACCCACTGGCTGCACTTAGCCATGCGAGCGTTGCGCCGACGCTATATCCTACGACGATTAGCGTCTCGTACTGCGTTCTGAGATCGTGGAGTAATGTGGTAACGACGGCGGGATCAAAGCCGACATTTGCTGAAAAGTGACGGTAAGCCTCCTCCTGCTGTTCATAGCGAAAGGGGGTATGGTGAGGAAACAGCGCGGGAATATAAATATCGAATCCGCGCGTCATCCATTCATGGCCTGCGCGTTGGATATGAGCGTTAATACCATAAATTTCATGCAGAATAATCGCTGCCCGGCGATGGCGGCTCGACAAACTGGAGGCGTTGCTTCCCCCGGATACGCCTGGGGCGAAAAACACGGTGTCTTTTATCATAACGCGTTCTTGATACAAAGAGAGCGGCTGGATTTTCGCCGATCACGCTATGTCAGAGGCATTATTCCTGTCAATGTACAGACACATTTTATGGCCTGATTTTTGGTTGATAAATTTTATATTGGTAAACCAATATGCTGTTCATATTCAGGCATCAGGGCTAAAGGTGGAACATCAGTCGTGTATTGTCTATTGCCTTTCCTTTCATCTGGCCTCATTAGCGAAACGGGGCGCATTATTATTTTGTTGGTTGACCAGTTTCGCGTTTTTGGTGTGCTACGCGTGCTATCCCTCTTTACAAATGCTATAGTCTGATACCGGGAAATCGCATCGGACGGGCACGACCAATATGAAATCAAACACTTCTCAGCAAAGACCTTACCAGGAAGTGGGCGCAATGATACGGGATCTGATTGTTCAGACGCCGTACCGCCCCGGGGAGCGCTTGCCGCCGGAAAGAGAGATCGCTGAGAGGCTCAATGTGACGCGTACCGTCGTGCGTGAAGCGCTGATCATGCTGGAAATTAAAGGTCTGGTTGAAGTCCGCCGCGGCGCCGGGATCTACGTGCTCGACAGCGCGGATAATAACGAGATGGAAGGCGCTGACGTCAATCACTGTAATGACGCCGGGCCGTTTGAACTGTTACAGGCGCGTCAGTTGCTGGAAAGCAATATCGCTGAATTTGCCGCTCTGCAGGCCACCCGCGAAGACATCATTAAAATGCGCCAGGCGTTACAACTGGAAGAGCGAGAGCTCGCCTCCAGCGCGCCGGGCGGCTCAGAAAGCGGCGATATGCAGTTTCATCTGGCCATTGCCGAAGCGACCCATAACAGTATGTTGGTAGAGCTCTTCCGTCAGTCTTGGCAATGGCGTGAAAATAATCCGATGTGGCTCCAGCTTCATAGCCATCTGGGCGATACGCTTTACCGTAAGGAGTGGCTGGTCGATCATAAGCAGATCCTCGCGGCGTTAATTAAGAAAGACGCCCGCGCAGCGAAGCTGGCGATGTGGCAGCACCTGGAAAACGTGAAGCAGCGTCTGCTGGAGTTTTCCAATGTTGATGACATCTACTTTGATGGCTATCTGTTTGAGTCATGGCCGCTGGACAACGTTGATGCCTGATTATACCTGGAATAGCGTGGGCAGGCCCAGTCCACGTTTTACTTCCTGTAGCGTCTTTTGAGTGACCTCATGCGCCCGCTCGCTACCTTTTTTCAGCAATTCCATTAGCATTCCCTTATCTGCAATAAAGGTTGCCCGTCGTTCGCGTATGGGCGCGATCAGTTCTTGCAGGCAGGTCTCCAGCTCATTTTTACAGACACGGTCGCCTAATCCGCCTTGTTGATAATGTGCTTTCATCGCCGCGACTTTGGTTTTATCCGGATGGAACGCATCCAGCCACGTAAAGACGACGTTACCTTCTATTTTTCCCGGATCGCTAATTTTTAAATGATTGGGATCGGTGTACATCGCGCTGACCGCACGGTGGATGGTCTCTTCGCTGGCGGAAAGAAGCAGGGTATTGCCGAGCGATTTCGACATCTTGGCGCTGCCGTCAATGCCTGGCAGACGGCCCGTATCGCTCAGGAGCGCCTGACAGGGTCGCAATACCGGCGAGGAGAAAAGACTATTCATCTTATGAACGATCTCATTCGTTTGCTCAATCATGGGCAATTGGTCGTCGCCAACCGGTACCATTTCGGCCTTAAAGGCGGTGATATCTGCCGCCTGGCTAATGGGATACGCCATGAACCCGACCGGCAGGGAACGGGTAAAGCCTTTTTGGGCAATCTCATTTTTTACCGTAGGATTACGCTCCACTCGGGCGACGGTAACAATATTCATATACAGCACCGTTAATTCGGCGAGGGCGGGTAACGCGGATTGCAGGCAGATCGTCGTTAGCGCGGGATCGATGCCGACGGCCAGATAGTCAGCTAACACTTGCGGAATATTATCGCGGATTTTTTGCGGATTACTGCCGTTATCGGTGAGTCCCTGCAGGTCGGCAATCAGGACATACTGTTGGTGATCCTGCTGTAGCGCGACGCGCTGGCGCAGTGAACCGACATAATGGCCGAGGTGCAGCGAGCCGGTGGGGCGATCGCCAGTCAGAATGATAGGAAGGGTGTTCATTAAGGACTCCTTTATGCTTACTGTAAAGCCGAAAGACGTCCCGAAACACAGTAGCCGCCTTTCGGCGGCTACTTAAAGAGGGATAGTGATCCGTGCCGCCTTCAGGAAGGCAGCCACCAGCGGAGATGACGTTGCGTAGCGTTGGATCGTTTCGTGTTCATGTGATCTAACGTATCACGACTAAACGTAAGGGTAAAGCGGCTGGCGTGTCGCCCGGGCATAAAGTCATATCGCCTGAACAGAGAACATGTTACTGACTTTGAAACGCGATTTTATAATTTGCTGCTCAAAAATACGTGGCGCTGAAAGGCACATTTTTGATGCAAATCATTTATTACTGTGATAACACTGCGCGCGATAAAAACATTAAATATATTCACATAGTAAATATGTTCTATTGGAATGGTTGTTTTCGATATGACAAAAGTCTAAAAAACCCATTGATGTGAAAAGGAATAAGAATTGTCTATATTCCGATTCTGTGAAATTAAGTAATTTCTCGGATAAAAATAAGAAATGATATTGATATTTCTTTTTTGATATGGTTCTTATAGCGGCTATGGTTATTCAGGAAACGATGCTTGAATGCTAGGCGTAATAGATTTCAGGTCAGTAGCGCTATTGTAAAATGGATTGTTGATGGCAGAAGGCATTTAGCAAGAATCCAGTTATAGCAGATTGTCGGTATTTAATCTGGTATACAGAGACACCAACGAAATGGCTGGAAAATGGAACGTTCTTTCATTGTTGGCGTTCCGTCCTTGTCAGCCTGCTTTGCCGCATGATAATCACGGAGGGGGGGATGGACGCCATCTATTTAAAACTGGACGGTATTGAAGGCGAAAGCCAGATCAAAGGTTTTGAAAACCAAATAAAACTTATTGCTTACAACCACAACCCAACGAAACGGGAGTCCGGCGAAGCGAGAGGGACATATATTGGAGGGTTGACGCTGACAAAGCCTGTCGATCTTGCTACGCCTGGCCTCTATGAGCACTATTGTAACGGGAAAACGGTGAAAGAAGGCGTGCTGACATTATGCCGTCGTGATAAGGGCGCAATGCTGCCATTTATTATTTATACGCTCACTAATGTGCAAATTTCACGCATGAGCAATCATGGCGACGCCGAAGGCAGCGCCACGGAGACTGTGGATTTGGTTTATAGCCATATTCGCTGGGATATTCCCGCATTAGCGTCGAAAAGCAAAACACGGCGGCCCCTTCACCGACAGGCGCTGTGGCGATGAGGATAAAACAAGCTTGCGGACTCGCAGTGGGCGATGCTGTATAGCGAAATGGCATTTAGCGGCTTGCGAAGGTCGATGAGCGCTCATGTAACCAATCGATTGCCTGAAAAGGCGATAACGCGTGGCCCTTACACCCGTTATGATTTTTACGCATAGCCGCTAATAAAACGGCATTTTTTATATACACATCAAGTTGATAGTGTGTTTCTGACCTTGACGTAAATAAGCGGGAAAAGCGATGAAACACACCATTGGGATACTGGGGGGGATGGGACCTGCGGCAACGGAGGATATGTTGGAAAAATTTGTTGAATTGCGACATGCCAGTTGTGATCAACAACACATCCCGCTCATTGTCAGCTCTATCCCTGATATTCCCGATCGTACAGCATGTCTGTTATCCGGCGGGCCTTCGCCATACCGTTATCTGCATATGCTGGAAGACGCCGGGGCGGAGTGTATCGTTATCCCATGCAACACTGCGCATTATTGGTTTGATGATTTACAGAACGTCGCGAAAGCGCGAATGATCAGCATCCTGGACGCCACCCTGGGGGATATTCCGCCATCGGCGCGGCACGTTGGTCTGCTGGCGACCAATGCGACGCTGGCGACCGGGTTATATCAAAAGAAAGCGCTGGCGCGGGGGCTGACGTTAATTCAGCCAGAAGAAGCGGGACAGGCGTTGGTAATGCAGGCTATTTATACGCTTAAACGTGGCGATAAAACTGCGGCGCAAGCGCTGCTGCTGCCGCAAATCGATAGCCTTATTGCCCGTGGCGCTCAGGCAATTATTATGGGGTGTACCGAAATTCCGCTTATTGTGGCCGGACATGAACGCGCGATAGCGTGCCCGATGATTGATTCCACCGCGTCGCTGGTGCGCGCGGCGATTCGTTGGTATGAGTCCTGGCCGGACACCCGCGCCTCTTTGACCGGGGAACAACGCCTTACCGCCTGAGGTGTTTACAGCGCGGCCTGAAGCCCACGCAGGTCGCGCCAAAATGTTTCGGCTACCTGACTCATGCGGGTATTCATGCGATAAGCATAAGCCTGGATCGGAATAACCAGTTCGTCGGCATCAAGCACTATCAGGCGTCCGTCGGTAATCTCCTGACGGACAGCATACTCGGGCAACCAGGCGATTCCGCAGCCGTCCATCGCAACCTGTTTTAACAATTCACTCATCGAAGAGACGAAAGATGTACTGAAACTCAGTTCAGCATGGCGAGTCAGGGTACGATTTATCAGCCGACCCATATAGGAGTTTTGACTGTAATTAAGCAGGGGAAAGTGCGGCTGCTCAAGCGTATAGCGCGGCTCGCCCCGGCCATTGTTGGCGCAAACCGGAAACAGTCTCGACTCAAACAGGCGGATATTATCAAACGGCGCTTGTTGCAGATTTTCATCGTGATAAGAAAAGATAAAATCGCTTTGCCCCTCACGTAACATATCCACCGCCTGGTCGACATCTATCGCCTCAACGGCGTAGGTAAACTGCGTCGGCATCTGCTTAACGATGGTCGGCAACAGGCCGAGGGAGAGCGAGTGGGCGGCGGCAATCTTGATTTTACGCAGCGTATAATCGCTGCCGCCGCGCAGTTCGGTCAGATTGCTTTCCAGCTGCTGTAACAGGTGGCGAACCTGGGAGTGAAAGATTTTACCCTGTTCGGAAAGCTGTAGCGGCGAGACCTGGCGGTTAAACAGTTCAACGCCCACGGCATGTTCCAGGGCGCGAATCCGCCGGATAAAAGCGGGTTGCGATACGTTGCGGATAATGGCGGCCTGAGAGAAATTGCGGCACTTTTCCAGTGTCAGAAAATCATATAGCCATTTTGTCTCAATATTGTGCAAACCTGCTCCAGTTACATCCATTTACCGTTATCCTGTCAGCCGCCCGAAGGGGCATTCTACGTCCATTCGGGCGGCTGACAACCGCTTATCCCGTCCTCTTTCAGAATGCCGTGGTGGGGCAGCCTGAAACTAGTGGGAATTACGCCGGTTCAAAGGTACCTTTTACGCAGGCTTTCCCCTCATTGACCATGCGTTTGCCGCGCGCATACACCTGCTCAATGCGTAAATCTGCGCTAAAGACGAGCAGATCCGCATCGTTACCGGGACGAATCTCGCCTTTGCCGTCCAGACTGAGGAAGGCGGCTACGCTGGTTGTCAGCGGACGCAGAGCATCGGTCAGGCTGAATCCGTAGTGGTTAACCAGCGTCTGCAACGTCTCCAGCAAACTTTCGAAGCCCGCGACGCCGATACCCGTCAGATTTCCGGCAGCGTCAAATAGCGGCTGGCTGCCGTTGCCGTCTGAACTGAGCGTCACCCGGGAAAGCGGGACGCCGGCTTTTACCGCTCTGGCAATGCCCTCCGCCGGCGCGACGGGATCCGGGATACTGGTGGTAATGTCGATCACGCCGCCTTTAAGCGCAAACGCCAGCGCCTGCTCGAAAAGAGATTCGCTACGGTTGACGTGGGTAGGCAGCAGTTTACCGATCGGCACGTCGCTGTTTTCCAGGATGTCATACAGCGGCTGTAACCCTTTTTTGCTGCTGCCCATATGAAAAACGCTGACACCGGGTTTGCCGCCCAGCAGGCCGCCAACGCGTGATTCGGCGGCCATGCTGGCGAGTTGATTCCCGCCGGGCGCGGCGGAACGGTGGTCGGAGACTGCGCATTTCACGCCAATGACGCGGTCGATCAGCGCGACGTCTTTTTCTACCGAGCCAGTAATGGTCGGCGACGGAACGTGATAAGCGCCCGTGAGCATCCAGGCGGTGATCCCCTCCTCATTTAGCGCTCGCGTTTTGGCTAACAGCGACGCGGGATGACGGCTGACGGAGTCGGTGCCAAGCAGGCCGACGACCGTTGTTATCCCGGCTTCCGTCAGGCGGCTCAGGGAGACTTCCGGCGTCCGCGTCGTCGGCCCCGCTTCGCCGCCGCCGCCGATCAGATGAACGTGTTGGTCGATAAAGCCCGGGCACAGCATACGGCCGCTAAGATTAATCACCGTACAGTCCGGTACGATATCGCTGGGGATGTCAGCGCCGACGGCAATAATTTTGCCATTCGCGAGCAGAACATCGCAGATGCCCCGGTCTTCTGGCGCAAACAGGTGCGCACCCTGTAATAAGGTAAACTCCGCGGCGGATAAATCAGGCATGATAACTCCTTATTAAACAATAAGCTGCATGACCCAGATCGACAGCAGCGCATTGATGGCGCAGACTGCGATAATATGCGGGTAATATTTGGCGTTGACTTCGGCAGTACCGAGACAGCGGCCGACATTCTGTACCGGGTTTCCCATCAGGTAAATGGCTGGCAGTAGTACGGTAACATCGTGGCCGCTTAGCGCGCCGGCGGTAGCCAGACTGGCCGCCACGCCAACGGCGCCGCCCATACTCATCAGCGAAGCCAGAAGCACCGTAGCCGCTTCGCCGGGAAGCCCCCACAACGCCATCACGGGCTGGCAGATATGGCCTACCCAGTCGAGCAGACCGGTAATTTTCAGCGCCTGAATAATGACAAATGCCATGACCACATTGGGTAACAGGTTGGTCGTGGCGATGGTAAAACCGCGGCGTGCGCCATCGATAAACATATCCATGACATTCTTACGTACCTGAGTCGTCATGATTGGGCTCCTTGCGCAGGGTGACGGCGTTCTTCGATGTTAATCCAGATGCGCAAAAGGTTTGCGCCGATAAATTTGAATAGCAGAATGACCACCAGCGGGATAATGACTGACGTTCCCAGAAAGGCGAATACCGCAACGCCGGAGGAGAAATAGTTGGTGATAATAGCGCTGCCGCTGGTCTGCCAGGCGGCAAAAATCACTTTATCGCGTTCGGTGATTTCGCCTTCCTGCGCCAGCTCTTTAGTCATACCCGCCGCGGCGTCGGTATTTTGCAGGTTGGCGATCAGCGCCAGTGAGCAAATGCCGGGAATGCCAAGCAATGGTTTCAGGATAGGCGTCATCAATTGCTGCGCCGCCCGCAGACCGCCCAGTCCATCCGTAATCGCGATGATACCCAGAGAAAGGATAACCGACGGTGCCAGCTCCAGCGCAAAAAGGAAGCCATCTTTCGCGCCCGTTCCGCCCGCGCTGCGAAAGGTCTGCGTACCGGTCACATGACCGAATGACCCGTTGAGTACGGTAAAATCAAAAACGCGCCACCAGCCTTCGCTTCCGGAAAATACGCCGGAAAAGAAAATAATGGTGAGAAAAAACGCCAGGTATCCCTTTATCCCGACCTTTTCTGTATCAAGCGGCATGGCCGCCCCGTCCACTTGTTGCGCCATAGCGATCCCCGAATTTTTTTGATGATGTGTTGGTTGTAGCCACAGGCCAAAAAGCCCGAAACAGAAAGACCTTATCAGTCATGAGGGTAAGGGCAAAATGCAAGTATGTATCGTGCTATGCGTTTCTTGCATAGCAGCGCGAAAAATCACCATCTTCGCTACTGCCGGAGGCGCGGGGAACCGTGGACGGTATAACGCGAGGTAAAAAAGCAAAGAAACAGGTGTTGGCGCAGGCCGGAGTCGGGAGCAGGAAAAAGGGGAAATAAATTTGACGTTAGTCAATTTCACGCCACTTAATTATCGTTGTTAAAAAATAGAATTTTTTAACCTAAATTTTACTTTTTACTGTAATTTTTCACGCCTTAAGAGGAATTGTCACGGTCAGGTCAGTGGCCGCTGATGGGTCAGCTTGCGCCCTAAGAATCCTACGGGCAGGTAATAAAAAACGAATAATCGAATTAATTTCTTGATGTGATTTATTTATAATTGTGATGATTTGAGAGGAAGCGATAATCATCATAATGGAATATATAGCCAAAATAATTCGAGTTGCTTAAAGGCGGCAAGGGAGTGAGTCCCCAGGAGCATAGATAACGATGTGACTCGGGTGAGCAACGGCCCGTCAGGGCGAGGCCCATGGATGGGCCGAGTAATCCCGTAGCCAACACATAAGCCACTTGAAGTAGGAAGGGTATATAAAATAATAGGCAGATTGATAACACTAAAAACCATAGAATAAGTATGGTTTTTAGTGGCATCTTTACCGTGAAATAACGTGTTGAGGATGTGCTATTAAAAACAGATCCGCATTGCGCCGCGAATAGCGTTAAAGATACAACCCGGTGCAGATAGCGCGGGTTTACTCTACCGCTTATTCACGTATCACAAACCGTTTTTGTTTTATCTGCTGCGCGGCGCTGATCAGCGCGGCAAAAAAGAGCGCCGCGGCGCCGCAAAGCGTGGCGTTGATAATTGCCGACGCGCCATTGCCTGACAGACTGGCGGCGAGCGGACCGAGAATTTGCCCAATACCATACGTTAGCGTCACCAGGCCTAATAAATTAATATTGCCCGGCGCGCTGAGCTGTCGGGCAAGCGGCATCACCAGCGAGGTTGTGCCCATAAACGTGGCGCCAAAACCAATACTGCTCAGTATTAACAGCAACAACGAGTCGCTGGCGAGAGACAGCAGCACGCAGGCGCTCTGGATCAACAGGTTCGCGGTCAGACATGGCAGGACGCCCCAATGTTTTGCCGCCCACAGCCAGCCGAAGCAGCCGGGAATGATCGCCAGGCCGACCAACGACCAAAGGTGCGCCGTGAGTAGCGGAGAGCCCGCGCTTTTCGCCATCAGCGGCAAATAGGTAGCGACAATGATGTAGCCGAATCCGGCGAAACCGTACAACAGCGCCAGTTGCCACCAGGGCATAGGCTGATTTTCGATTCTTGCTAAGGGCGCAGGCGGCAGCGCATGAGCGCGGGGGGGAATCAACATTGCCACGATTAATAGTAATATACCGGCGAGCGCTCCGGCCCCCAGCCATAGCGAATGGGCCGAAAGCGCATAATGTAAACCGCCAATGACATATTCGTTGCCCAGTGCAATCCCGGCCCCGACGCCGGAAAAGAGCGCGGCGATCACAAACGGATGGCGGGTATGATGCAACACAATCATTGATCCAAAAATCATCATTCCCGCACTCGCGACGCCTGCCAGGAAGCGCACCAACATGACGACCGCGGGCTGAGTAAATATCGCCATAGACAGAATAAGAATACCGGTGGCGACCGCCGAAGCCAGCAGCATGGGGCGTAGACGAGAGGGGAGATGAAAAAGGCCAAAGGAAAACAGTAAGCTTCCCGCTAGGTACCCTGCATAATTGGCGCTGGCAATCCAGGAGAGTTGGTTAAACGTTAGCTGCTTTTCCGCCAGCATTACCGGCAGCATGGGCGTATACAGAAAGCGGCCAACTCCCATCCCCAGCGTCAATACCATCATACCGAAAAGCGCCGTAAAAATGGGATGGCGAGGTGAAGCGCTCTGAGCATGAACCATGGTTTTTCTCTTTGCTAAAGTAAGGCAGGAATGCCGGATTGTTGTTGTAAATGATAATAAAAAGTAAAATTAATGTTTCAAATTTGCAAGAAAAGAAAGTGAAGCGCAGGCGAATAACGGATTGAGAAGAGGGGCATCGGTGGGAAATGGCATTAAATTAATGCCTCCCGCGTGCGGGGTTTGGCAGTTAATCTGAACGAGAATTGCGCCTTCCCCTTCTTAGATACTGAGCAGTGCCGGTATTTGCGACAGCAAATATAACACCAGACCAATAGCGCCGCCGACCAGCGTGCCGTTCACGCGGATAAACTGCAAATCTTTACCGATATTAAGCTCAATCTGCTGCGACATATCGCGCGCATCCCAGCCTTTTACGGTATCGCTGATGTGGCGCGTCAGGAAGGCGGCGAATTCCGGCGCGACGCGGTGCGCGGCCTGTTCCAGATGACCGTTAAGCGAGGCGCGTAATGCGTCGTCGGCGATCAGCGTCTCGCCAAACCATTGTCCGGCATGAGCGATGCGCTGCTTCACCTTCGAGTCTTCGGCGTTGATATCTGTTTTTAACCACTGGCGTAGATCCGCCCAGATCTCGCCGAGATAACGGTTAAACGCCTCATCTTCCTTCAGGTAACTTTTAATGTTTTCTGCCCGGGCAGCCATTTCCGGATCATGTTTAAGTTTATCGATCAGCTTATACGTCGCGCGATAGAAGGCATGACGAATCTGATGCGCGCGGTCGTGACTGATATCATCCAGCAGAGAATTTACCGCGTCGGAGACCAGTTCAGCGCTGTGTTCTCCCAGCCATTCGGTCGGCAGAATCTTCGCTTTTAACGGATGTTCGGTCTCCAGCCAGCGTATGATCTGTCTGGCGATAAATGTTCGGGAGCTGTCACGCTGTAACAGGGCGATAAGCTGGGCGATCAGCGTATCGAGTAACACCTGGTGACGATCGTTTTTGGTCATGCTTTCCAGCATCAGGGCGCTGGTGCCGGAAAGATCCACTTTATCAATCGCCTTATGTACCGCTCGCTTGAGCAGCCGCTGAATACGGGCGTCATCGGTTAGTTCCAGAAAGCCGCTCATAATTTGCAGCAGATGCTGCCCGACCCGGCTGGCGTTGTCCGGCTGGCTGAACCAGTTTCCGATAAGCAGCGCGGGTTCATGGCGGCGGATGAGTGCGATCAGCGACTGTGTATCAAGGAACTTCTCCTGCACAAATTGCCCAAGATTTTCGCCGATTCGGTCTTTGTTACGGGGAATAATCGCCGTATGTCGTGAAATAAACGGAATGGGAATGCGGCGAAACAGCGCCACCACGGCAAACCAGTCCTCCAGCGCGCCAACCATCGCCGCTTCGGCAATAGCTTTTACGCCCAGCACCCAAAAAGTGGGCGGCAGGAAAAGCGTGGTCACAAACGTCACGGCGGCTATCAGCAACAGTGAGAGCGCCAGGCGTTTGGCGCGTTTGAGTTCGGCGATTTTATTCATAGGGTTAAGGATAGAGCCAGACGGCAGGAACGTGCAAAAAACATCAGATTATCCTGTGCCGGATAAGCCTCTATCCGGCAGAGTGTTTACTTCTCAGCGGCCAGTTCTGCCGCCTCATGCTGGCGCACGCGCTGTAATAATGTCGCCAGGGTGAAGACCACAATCACCCCGGCCACCGCTGCCAGCAGGTGAAACGGCAGTCTCCCGCCGTGAAACCACAGCCAGCGGCCAACTTCGACCGACACCGCCATCACCGTCAGAATCACCATGTTCAGCGAGGCCGAAACCGTCCCTTTTGGCAAGTTGTTGGAGAAAAGCGTGAAGCGAAACAGCGTCGGGAAAATCATGCCAATGCCGAACGCGTACAGGCTGGTGCCCAGCACAGACCAAAGCCAGACGTGCGGCAGAAGAAGATTACCGAGGAGCAATGTCGCCAGCCCGCTTAACTGAATTGGTACGGCGCGCCAGATAAAACGCGGTCGGGTCGGATCTTTCACCAGGCGCACAACGATCATATTGGCCACGATCACCGCGCCGAATACGGGCACCTGCGCCCAGGCGAATTGCGAAGTACTCATCCCGCCGGCATCGATCAGGATCACCGGCGACACCGCCACCCAGCTCATCATCGGGATGTAGCTCAACGACAGCGTCGCCGCCCCGGTGAGAAAAATCGGGTTGCGAAACACATTACGAAAATCGCGCAGTACGCTCACCGCGCTGAACGGCACCGCGCCGCGTTGCACCGTTTCCGGCATCGCCAGCAGCAGGCCGCACAACGCCAACAGTCCCATCACCGCAATAATACCGAACAGCACCTTCCAGTGAACGAAGTGCATCAGCGCGGCGCCGGAGAGCGGGCCGATAACCGGAGCGACCAGCACAATGGAGGTAATAATCGCCATCAGCTTAATGGCTTTGGTTTGACCGAAGGCCTCCTGTACCGTGACGTAGCCGACCGTTGCGATAAAGCAAATGCTGGTGCCCTGCACAAAACGGGCAACCAGAAACTGCGTCATTGAGGTCGTCAACAGCGTTGCCGCGCAGGCGAGAGTAAAAATTAATGCCCCTGCAATCAGCACTGGCCGGCGGCCAATCCTGTCGGATAGCGGCCCCAGAAGCCATTGCAACGCCATTCCGCCCGCCAGATAGAGACTGACCGAGGCCGGCGCAAGACTGACGTTAGCATTAAAATCGCGCACGACGTTAATGATGCCAGGCTGAATCAGATCCGTCGTCAGATAGGCGGCAAAATCGTACAAAATCAGCGCCATCGGGAAAAATAACGTTGTGGCGCGTTGGGAGAAAAACTGAATAATCCGTTGCATAAAAAATGCGCTCCATGTCGGAGAACCCCATGATGGGATAGCGAAACTCAATACCGTCATCGTGACGTCAGGCAGGCGATGGAAACAGCGGCTGCGGATGTACTGAATTTCATGTAATCAAAAACGCTGCCGGTGAAAACACAGACAGGAAGAGACGCGTTCTGAATCTCGTCAGAACGTGTGGCGATTACAGATAACAATCAGCACATCACACCTCGGGAAATTTACGTTGCACGGAAAATATACACATTAAGTGTAATTAAATTTTGATGTTAATCAAAAGAGTTTGTCTGGTTAATAAAGATAAAGGCAGGGCGCGCAGGCTGGTATTTTGCGTGTTCAGTTCCGAAAATGCATGTGCATTACAGATAACAGGATTTATCTTCCGTCGCGCCTCGCAATGCTGAAAAGGTACGGATGAGAAAGGAATTTTCAGGAGGTAGAGTCGCAGCATCCTGGTTTGGGATGACGGAGCGCCATGAAAAAATCGACGACCTCAACACCGCATGATGCGGTGTTTAAAACCTTTTTGCGCCACCCGGAAACCGCCCGCGATTTTATGGAGATTCATCTGCCGGTGTCGTTACGCCAGCTTTGCGACCTGCGGACGCTAAAGCTGGAGCCCGGCAGTTTTATTGAAAAAAATCTGCGAGCCTATTATTCCGATGTGCTTTGGTCGCTGAAAACGCGCGAGGGCGACGGCTATATTTATGTCGTGATTGAACATCAGAGCACGCCGGATGCGCATATGGCGTTTCGGCTGATGCGGTATGCGATGGCGGCAATGCAACAGCATCTGGATGCGGGGCATAAGCATCTTCCGCTGGTGGTGCCGATGCTGTTTTATCACGGTGTTGATAGCCCGTATCCTTTTTCGCTGTGCTGGCTGGATGAGTTTGCGAACCCGGAAGTGGCAAGAAGACTCTATGCCGCTGCCTTTCCGCTGGTCGACATTACGGTGGTATCGGATGATGACATTATGCAGCACCGCCGCATTGCGCTGCTGGAGCTCATCCAAAAACATATCCGCCAGCGGGACCTGCTGGGACTGGTTGAACGAATTGCTTCGCTGTTAGTTACTGGTTGCGCTAATGACAGGCAGCTTAAAGCGCTGTTTAATTATCTTATGATTCAGCACGGACATACGCCTCGTTTCACCACGTTTATTCGTGATGTGGTAGGGCATGTCCCGCACACTAAGGAGAGACTGATGACGCTGATAGAGAGGATCCGCGCAGCGGATCGCAGAAAAGGGGAACGGCAAGGAAGACAGCTCGGTCTGGAGGAAGGATTAGCAGAAGGTGACTAGTCCTGATATAGGTTGACAGTTTTTTGTCTGTAAAACGCCTGATGAACATCATCGGGCGTTTTGTATTTC
>NZ_JBGDTY010000014.1:0-153700 GCF_046552515.1 Salmonella sp. SAL00653 | reverse complement strand
GAAATACAAAACGCCCGATGATGTTCATCAGGCGTTTTACAGACAAAAAACTGTCAACCTATATCAGGACTAGTCAATGATCCGTTCGATCAGCTGGCTTTGCGCTCATGCGCCTGGCGGTAAGCCACCAGATCTTCAATCGTGACTACCGCCATATTATGCTGGCCTGCAAACGCGATACACTCCGGCGCGCGCGCCATCGTCCCATCGTCGTTAGTCAACTCGCACAGTACACCTGCAGGTTTAAAACCGGCCAGCGTCATCAGATCGATGGTCGCCTCCGTATGACCGCCGCGCGTCAGCACGCCACCCGCCTGAGCGCGCAGTGGGAAAACGTGCCCCGGACGGTTAAGATCGGACGGTTTTGCGCCATCCTTAATTGCCGCACGCACCGTAGTGACACGGTCAGCGGCGGAAACGCCGGTGGTCACGCCTTCTGCGGCTTCAATGGTCACGGTAAAACCGGTGCCGTAGGCGCTGGTGTTGTTTTCCACCATCATTGGCAAGTCGAGCTGCTTACGACGATCTTCAGTAATACACAGACAAACAATACCGCTACCGTGACGAATGGTTAACGCCATCTGTTCTACGGTCATCGTCTCTGCGGGGAAAATCATATCGCCTTCGTTTTCACGATCTTCATCATCAAGCACCATCACACCGCGTCCTTCACGCAGCGCATCCAGTGCAAGTTCAACACGTTCAAAAGGCGTACCAAAAGAGGAAAGTAGCGTCTGATTCATGGTAAAAAAACCTCATTAACATTATGGTTACCAGAATCAGGGCAGTCTTAGGAGTGCCGACAAGCGGCAAAAAAATAACGTGAGCGGGTCCATGCCCGACTGGATCGTTACCCTCTCCCATCCGGACTTTAACCGTCGGCCCCGGAATTACACCGGATCTGCTGACCTTTTCGCTATGGCAAAAAGCGCTCGCGGGCTTTCAACCTGCTCTCCGCGTTCCGTCACGGCGCGCCGTGATGAGAAATGCGTTAAACATCGCCGATTTACCGCCGGTGGGGAATTTCGCCCCGCCCTGAGAATAAGCGGGTTAACTATAACGCTATTGATTACCTTCATCAACGCCTTTACTCCGTATGACGTCACACAATTCTGGTTTATGGCGTCCACATATCGCACTACAATAAGAGCTAACACTTACCAGTTCAGGGAAACCACAATGATTGACCCGAAAAAAATTGAGCAAATCGCACGCCAGGTTCATGAGTCAATGCCGAAAGGTATTCGCGAGTTCGGGGAAGATATCGAGAAAAAAATCCGTCAAACGCTGCAATCTCAGCTGACGCGTCTCGATCTGGTGAGCCGCGAAGAGTTTGATGTCCAGACTCAGGTCTTGCTGCGCACCCGGGAAAAACTGGCGCTGCTGGAGCAACGCCTCAGCGAACTGGAAGCTCGCGACAAGCCTGAAGAAGTAAAACCTGCGCCCGCCATCCCGCCAGTCGATCCACAAGAGTAAAAACGTGAACGGGCCTGACGGCCCGCTCATATAAGATCTGAATAATGTCCTGCGCCTGTATAAGGGAGCCTGCATTAGTGTTCTAATTCTAACCTTTTCGCCTGAGTCGCCTGCTGGCAGTAAAGCGCGTAACGCTTGCAAAACCAGTCGCGATGCTCCTCGTCCATATTGCCGGTTACCGCCTGGATATCAACAGGACGCCCCTCCGCCTGCATTCTGGCAAAACTGCGCGCCAGAAAATCGAAATTATTTAATGAATAGACGTTATTGTTGTTCATCAGCATACCCTCCAGTTATTGAATTCTGTTAAGGCTATATGCTTTTTCTGATTTCAGTATTTCCCTATATGTACGGCGGTTTTATACATAACGTGCGCAAATTTAATGCGCAAAATCACAATATTCGCCAAAGATAACGACGGATAAATCGCTTTTCGGACTTAAGGAGATATGGGTCACATGATATTGTAACGCAATGAAATAACAAGCATGAAAATTATCACGCGAACATCCTTCTGAAGGCGGCGACAAGGATAGAAAATATGACCTTATTTGCGGAGTATAACAGCCCCTATCTGTTTGCCATCGCGTTCGTTTTCTTTATCGGCGTGCTGGAGATGATTTCGCTGATTTTTGGCCACTTTCTTTCAGGCGCGCTCGACGCCCATCTCGATCATTATGACGCCCTGTCATCCGGCCCTGCGGGCCAGGCGCTTCATTATCTGAATATTGGACGCGTTCCCGCCCTGGTCGTCCTCTGTCTATTGGCCGGTTATTTCGGCCTCTTCGGTATCCTCATCCAGCATGGCGGGATCATGCTCTGGCAAGCGCCGCTCAGCAATCTGCTGCTGGTCCCGTTGAGCATTGTCCTGTCGGTCTTTGCCGTGCATTACAGCGGAAAAATCCTCGCGCCCTGGCTACCCAGAGATGAAAGCTCCGCCCTCCGGGAAGAGGAATTTATCGGCGGCATGGCGATTATTACCGGCCACGCCGCCGTCGCCGGTACACCTTGCGAAGGAAAATTTACCGATAAGTTCGGCCAGATTCACTATTTACTGCTGGAACCCGAAAAGGGAAAAGAATTTAAAAAAGGAGACAAGGTGCTGATTGTCTGCCGACTTTCCGCAACGCGTTATTTGGCTGAGCGTACCTTCTATGTTTAATTGAGAGGAACTTACATAATGGATGATGTTTTTGGCATATTGCCATCATGGATGTTTACCGCCATCGTTGCGGTTATCGTCTTACTAATTATCGGGATCATTTTTGCTCGCCTCTATCGCCGCGCATCTGCGGAACAGGCATTTGTCCGTACCGGGCTTGGCGGGCAAAAAGTGGTGATGAGCGGCGGCGCTATTGTGATGCCAATCTTTCACGAAATTATTCCGATCAATATGAATACCCTAAAACTTGAAGTCAGCCGTGCTACCGTCGACAGCCTGATCACCAAAGATCGTATGCGCGTTGACGTGGTCGTTGCTTTCTTCGTGCGTGTAAAACCCTCTGTTGAAGGTATTGCCACCGCCGCACAAACGCTTGGCCAGCGAACGCTGTCGCCGGAAGATCTTCGTATGCTGGTTGAGGATAAATTCGTTGACGCCTTACGCGCTACCGCGGCCCAGATGACGATGCATGAGCTACAGGATACGCGTGAAAACTTCGTTCAGGGCGTACAAAACACCGTTGCGGAAGATTTGTCGAAAAACGGCCTGGAGCTGGAAAGTGTCTCATTAACCAACTTTAACCAAACGTCCAAAGAGCATTTCAATCCAAACAATGCCTTTGATGCCGAAGGTCTGACGAAACTGACGCAGGAAACCGAACGCCGCCGTCGTGAACGTAATGAAGTGGAACAGGATGTGGAAGTGGCGGTGCGCGAAAAGAACCGCGACGCGCTTGAGCGCAAGCTGGAAATCGAGCAACAAGAAGCCTTTATGACTCTGGAGCAGGAGCAACAGGTTAAAACCCGCACCGCCGAACAAAACGCTAAAATTGCCGCTTTTGAGGCCGAGCGCCATCGTGAAGCAGAACAGACGCGCATTCTTGCTGAGCGGCAGATCCAGGAGACGGAGATCGAACGTGAGCAAGCAGTACGGTCCAGGAAAGTTGAGGCCGAGCGTGAAGTACGTATTAAAGAGATCGAACAGCAACAGGTGACAGAAATCGCCAACCAGACGAAATCTATCGCCATTGCCGCCAAATCCGAGCAGCAATCGCAAGCGGAAGCGCGCGCCAACGACGCGCTGGCCGATGCGGTTCGCGCCCAGCAAAACGTAGAAACCACCCGCCAGACCGCCGAAGCGGATCGCGCCAAGCAGGTCGCTCTGATCGCCGCGGCGCAGGATGCGGAAACCAAAGCGGTCGAACTGACCGTTCGGGCAAAAGCAGAGAAAGAAGCGGCAGAATTGCAAGCCGCCGCTATCATCGAACTGGCGGAAGCAACGCGTAAAAAAGGTCTGGCGGAAGCCGAAGCGCAACGGGCGCTGAATGACGCTATCAACGTGCTTTCTGACGAACAAACCAGCCTCAAATTTAAACTAGCGCTCTTACAATCGTTGCCTGCTGTTATTGAGAAGTCTGTTGAACCGATGAAATCCATCGACGGCATTAAGATTATTCAGGTCGATGGCCTCAATCGCAGCGCGACGGCGGGCGACGTCGCCGCTGGCGGCGCTAACGGGGGAAACCTGGCGGAACAAGCCTTATCTGCCACGCTCACCTATCGTACCCAGGCACCGCTGATCGATTCGCTGTTAAACGAGATTGGCATCGCTGGCGGCTCGCTAAAGGCGCTGACCACGCCGTTGGTTTCATCGGCAACGGATGAGATTAATCGCGAAGCAACGGTAAAAGAGCAATAACTCCCCGCTATATCTCCTGTCCCTGGCCATAAGGCCGGGGATTTTTTTATCTTTTTTCCACCTTGTCTGTACAAAGCGTTATGACCAGCAGGCCATTTTGCGTAGGCGATCCAGTAACGCAAAATCGGCGGGATAAAGCCCTTGCGCCAGACAGGCCACTCACCAACAATCGCGATGTCAGCAAGGGGCTGAAACGGGAAAGCCCCTCCCGAGGAAGGGGCTTTAATAAGGAAAGGGTTATGATGCACCAAGTCATCATACTGATTGTTCTGTTACTGATAAGTTTCGCAGCTTACTAACAGCCAATCAGAGGGGGGAGAGATCCCCTCTCACCCTTATTCCTTTACTTTAGGTCGAAAAAAAAGCAGCGTCAACCGCGAGATACGCGTCGAAACAAAATGTCCGACGCGCCTTCAAAATCAGCGCCCGCCGCGTCTGTAACGCCTGATGTCGCGGTTTTACTTCTCGCTCTCGGTCTGGATCTTTTTGATGATATTGGTCGTGGAACAACCATCTTCGAAGTTCAGCACCATGACTTCGCCGCCGTTGGCCCAGACCTCTTCGCTGCCCGCGATCTCTTCCGGCTTATAGTCGCCGCCTTTTACCAGCAGATCCGGCAGAATACCGGCAATCAGTCGTTGCGGCGTATCCTCTTCAAAAGAGACAACCCAGTCGACTGACTCCAGCGCGCCCAGCACGATCATACGCTGTTCGAGCGGATTAACCGGACGGCTTTCGCCTTTCAGGCGTTTAGTCGAGGCGTCACTATTGACCGCAACAATCAGGCGGTCGCCCAATTTGCGCGCGTTCGCCAGATAAGAGACGTGGCCCGCGTGCAGAATATCGAAAACGCCGTTGGTCATGACCACTTTCTCGCCACGCTTACGCGCGCTGGCGACGGCCTGTCTCAACTCCTCTTCGGTCATAACGCCGAAGCCGGTATCCGCGCGTCCGCGCACTGCGTTTTCCAGCTCAATAGGGGAAACCGTTGACGTCCCGAGTTTACCTACCACTACGCCCGCCGCCGCATTGGCGAAATAACACGCCTCTTCCAGGGTATTTCCCGCCGCCAGCGTCGCCGCCAGCACGCCGATCACCGTATCGCCCGCACCGGTAACATCATAAACTTCCTGCGCCTGCGTCGGCATATGTAGCGGCGCTTTATTCGGTTGCAGCAGCGTCATTCCCTGTTCGGAACGCGTGACCAACAGCGCGGAAAGGTCGTAATCGGCAATGAGCTTCATGCCGCGTTCAACCAGTTCGTCTTCGCTTTTACATTTCCCCGCGACCGCCTCGAATTCAGAAAGGTTTGGCGTCAGCAGCGTGGCGCCGCGGTAACGTTCAAAATCCGTTCCTTTCGGATCGATGAGCACCGGCACGCCCGCCTGGCGCGCCAGGGAAATCATAGTCTGCACGCTGGTCAGAGCGCCTTTGGCATAATCGGACAACACCAGCGCGCCGATCGATCCCAGCGCCTGGTTGATACGCTCATGCAACGGCTGCGGGTCCACCCCCTCAAAGCCTTCTTCAAAATCAAGACGAATGAGCTGCTGATTACGTGATAGCACGCGCAGTTTAGTAATTGTCGGATGCGTCGGCACAGAAACGAAGTCGCACTTCACATTGACCTCCGCCAACGTTTTGCTCAGCGCGCGCGCGGCGTCATCAATACCCGTCAGGCCGACCAGACGGGCGTTCGCTCCCAGAGACGCAATGTTCATCGCCACGTTCGCCGCGCCGCCCGGACGTTCCTCAACGGTATTTACCTTAACCACGGGCACCGGCGCCTCCGGTGAAATACGGCAAGTGGGGCCATACCAATAGCGATCCAGCATTACATCACCCACAACCATGACGCCTGCACGTTCAAACGCTGGCAGATTTACTTTCATTCCTGTCTCCTGAGAGATTCAAAATTTGCGCGCGATAATAGCATAATTCAAACGGCTACCAGCCACTTCCGCCAGCTTGCCTGCACCAGCGCGCGCTCTTTGCTAAAACACGTCTGCGCCACATGACCGGGAAGCTCCTGCAACGCCAGGTGGTGCAGTTCATCACGCAGTGTGGTGTAGGCTACCGTCAGCGCCTGCGCCTCGTGTTCATCCATAATGCCGTTTTGCGCCAGAAGCTCCAGGATGCGCACGTTATCAGACCATCGCGTTAATTTAGGTTTTTCATGAGCGTAGCGCAGTACCAGATATTGCGCGATAAACTCAATATCCGTAATACCGCCTTCATCAGCTTTAATATCAAAACGATCACGATGCTTATTGCCGAGATGCGCCCGCATTTTCTCGCGCATTTCACGCACTTCAGTCTGCAATGTCTTGCCGTCGCGCGCCGTCGTCATGATAGTGCGGCGTACCGCATCAAACTGTGAGGTAAGCTGCGGGTCGCCATATACCACGCGAGCGCGTACCAACGCCTGATGTTCCCAGGTCCAGGCTTCATGCTGCTGATAATCGGCAAACGCGTCCGCTGAAGTCACCAGCATTCCCGCCGCGCCAGAGGGGCGTAGACGCGCATCCACCTCATACAAAATGCCGGAGGAGGTGCGCGTACTGAACAGATGCATAATGCGCTGCGCCAGGCGCAGATAAAACTGCCGCCCGTCGATTTCGCGTTCGCCGTTGGTCATGACGTCCATCGGACAGTCATGCAGGAAGATGAGATCCAGATCGGAACTGTAGCCCAGCTCCCATCCGCCCAACTTGCCATAACCGACAACCGCAAACCCCCGCCCCTGGCGCTCGTCCAGATGCGCTGGCTGACCATAACGCGCAACCATTTGCGTCCACGCCTGCTGCACCACAGCATCAATCATCGCCTCCGCCAGCCATGTGAGGTGATCGCTCACTTTCATCACCGGCAGCGTACCGGCAATATCCGCCGCCGCAATCCGCAAAAGCTGTGCCTGTTTAAACTGGCGTAATGCCTCCAGTTGTTGTTCTTCGTCTTCTTCCGGCACGCGCAGTAAATATTGACGTAATTCGTCGCGGTAAGCGTCGGTAGCCGTCGGCTGATAAAGCGTGCCGGGGTCGAGCAGTTCATCAAGCAACAACGGATAACGCGCCAATTGGCTCGCTATCATTGGCGAAGCGGCGCAGAGCATAATCAGGTGTTTCAGCGCGCCGGGAAATTCGCTCAGCAGCTCCAGATAGGTGGTGCGAGTGACAATCCCCGCCAGCAACGGCGTTATCCGCGATAGCGTAACAGCGGCGTCTTCGCGGGAACAAACGTCAGCAAGCAGGTGCGGCATCAGTTGGTCCAGCACCTGCCGCCCGCGCGGGCCGATAGGGCGTTTATCCAGTTCCTTACGGAAGTCAGCGATGAGGGTCAGAACCTGTCGCCGATCCTCATCGGCTAAATGCGCCAGCACTGGCGTCGAATCATCCTCCTGTAGCGCATCCTGCCATACTTCACGCCACGGCTCTGAACGTTCTTCCTCCTGCGGGGTATCGGCTTCATCATCGCCAATTAATTCGTTGAATACGCGGCGTACATTAGCCATATGATCCGTCAGTTCGCCAACAAGCTGCGGCCAGTTCTCCGCCTTCATTCCCCAGGCCAGCCGCGCCCGATTCAGATCGTCGGCAGGCAACGTTTGCGTCTGTTCGTCATTGATGCTTTGCAGCAGATTCTCCAGACGACGTAGAAAAAGATAGGCCACGCGCAGTTGCGCCACGTCATTCTCAGGCAGCAAATGCAGCGCAGCGATAGCATCCAGCGTTGGCAGTAACGAACGCGACTGTAGCGACGGCTCGCGCCCGCCGCGGATGAGCTGGAATACCTGCACGATAAACTCAATTTCCCGAATACCGCCCGCGCCAAGTTTAATGTTGTCCTTCAAACCGCGGCGTCGCACTTCGCGGGCGATCATCCCTTTCATATTACGTAGCGACTGGATGACGCTGAAATCGATATAGCGGCGGAAAACGAAAGGCCGCAGCATGGCGCGTAATTCACGAGACCAGGCGTCGTCGTTATCGCCCATTAGCCGCGCTTTCACCATGGCGTAGCGTTCCCAGTCGCGTCCTTGCTCCTGATAGTAATCCTCCAGCGCGGCAAAACTCAGTACCAGCGGGCCGCTGTCGCCAAACGGTCGCAGGCGCATGTCCACCCGATAGACAAAACCATCCATTGTGGGCTGATCCAGCGCTTTGATCAGCCGCTGCCCGAGACGTGTAAAAAACTGGGCGTTATCGAGTTCACGACGCCCGCCCCGGGTCTCGCCATGTTCCGGCCAGGCGAAAATCAGATCGATATCAGACGAAAAATTCAGTTCGCCGCCGCCCAGCTTGCCCATGCCTAAAATCAACAGCGGCTGCGGAACGCCCTGCGGGTTACAGGGGGTTCCCCATTCGCGGCAACAGGCGGCATACAGCCAGTCGCGCGCCCCCACAATGAGCGTCTCCGCCAGATGGCTCAACTGTTGTAAAATAGTCTCATCGTCCACCAGCGACAGCGTCTGCGCCCAGGCGATGCGTACCATGATGCGACGACGAAAAAACCTCAGTTCACGCATCAGCGAGGCGTCGTCACAGACACCTGCCAACGCCTCCTGTAACCAGCCAGCATAATGTCGCCATTCATCAGCCTGCGGCGATGCGGATTCCAGTTCGGCAAGCCACTCCGGATGCGCTATCACGCTATCCAGCGCAAAATCGCTAAATGTAAGTACTGACTTCGCCTGCACGCTAAGCGATGTCTCAGTAAATCCTTCTGGTAGGCGCTCAACAACGGTCTGCCAGTACTGCGATAAGGGTGAAGAGAGCGGCGTCATTTAGGGGATATCCTTTAAATAATGCCGGATGGCGGCGTTTCGCCTGATCCGGCCTACAAGTCCGCATACCGTAAGCCTGATAAGCGCAGCGTCATCAGGCGCTTTCTACGGTTCTGATTATCGTTTTCCGCTGTGCAACCAGAACGGCTGCTGGTTAATGGCCTCATTACGGAAATGTTCAATTTCAATACGTTGTCCGGTAAGAATGGCGTGACGCAATCCCTGCCAGTTTTCCAGCCATGCCTGCGCGACCATCGCATCATAATACCCGGCCAGCAGTAAAACGCTGTCGATATCGCGAGTCAAACGCGGCAACTGGTCGCGATACTTATCACCCAGCGGTTGTCCAAAAACTTTTTTTAATTCAGCAGCATGACGAGAAAGATGAATGTCGGCAAAACGCTTAAAAGAATCGGCCATTTTGGCCTGCGCCTTCGCGTCCAGAAATGGCTGCCAAGCTTTCGTCACCAGCCATTCCGTCAATGCCAGTTTCGCCATCGCCGTTTGCGTACTATAAACGGCTGTGACGGCGGACACCGCAGATGTCATCGTCGCTTCCGCCTGGGTAAGTAGATCACGTAAGTGAGTGCTCGCTTTACGCGGAACAATGCCACCAAAAAGCATTAAGGCATGGCGCACTAATCCCATAGCATCCAGCACGTGTTCTTTCGCCGACTCGTCGCCGCGCAGCCAGAGCTCTTCATGGTACTGCCACTGTGACAACGCCAGATCCAGCGAGGCCTCCAGCCCTTGCTCTACCGTGGCTTTCGCGGCAGTCCGCAGAATTGCCGTTGGTGTATTCTCTCGCGGCGCATTCCCCTGCGCCAGGTGATAACCTCGCGCCGCCTTACTCAGACTGCCCTGACGCAAACCGGTTTGCGACAGCAGTTGCTTCGCCAGTTTTAACACGGCGCGCGTATCGCCGCGAAGCAACTCAAGCTCCAGCTCACAAATCGGTTCGGCAAACTCGCCCGCTTTTACGTCGCCAAGATCGAGCGCAATTTCAATCCTGCTGCCGTCAACGTCCAGACACCATTTTTCCCGGTAAAAATCGGTACTGAACAGCGGCTGTACGCTTGATGCCAGGCCGGCGGGCAGGTTGCCATCCGGCCAGACCTCCGCCGGAAGTTGCGTCAGATCCAGCACGGGTTCGCTTAGCGCGACATTGTATTCGGGTCGCTGGTGCAGCCCGCCCGTTACCCGGCCGGCAATTTTCATGGTCATTTCATAGCGCCCATTTTCACCACGAATACGCAGCCCCATATCATGGCGGCGTAGCCAGTTATCAGGCGTTTCGAAGTAGATATTCAGCAACTGGCTGGGCGCATGATGCTCGCCGCCGAGCGTATGAAGATGATTTCGCAGCGCATCTACGGCGTCGTGATTGACGATAAACTTTAATTCGATTTCCTGAGCCATGGCCTTGTACTTATGGGTTATGTCACATCTGGGAAGATTCTTGGCGAACTTACCCGCATTATTTTTGTCAGTAGATAGTATTTTGCGCCAAATTGCCATGCAACGAGCAATTTGACGGGCGTAAAAGTTTGACGTAGCGGCAAAGGCGACACAGATGATTCCGATTGATGTCGACTACTTTGCGTAGCGACACTGATGCCGTTACTATCGTTCCACTTTCTCTGACAATAACGACAGCCTGATGCCAAAATTACGCCTGATTGGACTAACTTTACTTGCGCTTAGCGCCACCGCCGTCTCTCATGCTGAAGAGACGCGTTACGTTTCTGATGAACTGAATACCTGGGTCCGCAGCGGTCCGGGAGATAATTATCGCCTTGTGGGTACCGTCAACGCCGGCGAGGAAGTCACGCTCTTACAGAGCGATGCCAACTATGGTCAAATCAAAGACAGTTCTGGTCGTACTGCCTGGATACCGTTAAAAGAACTGAATACTACGCCAAGCCTGCGTACCCGCGTGCCGGATCTGGAAAATCAGGTCAAAACGTTGACCGATAAACTTAACAATATTGATACCACGTGGAATCAGCGCACCGCCGATATGCAGCAGAAAGTGGCGCAAAGCGACAGCGTCATCAACGGGCTAAAAGAAGAGAACCAGAAGCTGAAAAACGAGCTGATTGTCGCGCAGAAAAAAGTTAGCGCCGCGAATCTGCAACTGGATGACAAACAGCGCACCATTATTATGCAGTGGTTTATGTATGGCGGCGGCATATTGGGTATTGGCTTGCTGTTAGGGCTGGTGCTGCCGCATATGATCCCAAGCCGTAAACGCAAAGACCGCTGGATGAACTAAATCGCCTTCTCTGCGGCACTGTCTTATCATTAGAGGATGATCGTTTTTAAAAGGAAAGTGGCGTGCAGATTTATCTGGTCGGTGGTGCGGTTCGGGATGCGTTGTTAGGGCTACCGGTTAAAGATAAAGATTGGGTCGTTGTCGGCGCCACGCCGCAGGAGATGCTTGATGCGGGCTACCAGCAGGTAGGCCGTGATTTTCCTGTGTTTCTCCATCCGCAAACTCACGAAGAATACGCGCTGGCGCGTACTGAGCGTAAATCCGGTTCCGGCTACACGGGCTTCACCTGTTATGCCGCGCCGGACGTTACCCTGGAAGCCGATCTCCAGCGTCGCGATCTGACCATTAATGCTCTGGCGCGCGACGATGACGGCCAGATTATCGACCCTTACCACGGGCGCCGGGATCTGGAGGCGCGTCTACTGCGCCATGTCTCTCCCGCGTTTGGCGAAGATCCCTTGCGCGTATTGCGCGTGGCGCGTTTTGCCGCCCGTTACGCTCATCTGAGTTTCCGTATCGCCGATGAAACACTGGCGCTAATGCGCGAAATGACCGCGGCAGGCGAGCTGGAACATCTGACGCCGGAACGGGTATGGAAAGAGACGGAAAATGCGCTTACCACCCGCAATCCGCAGGTTTACTTCCAGGTATTGCGCGACTGCGGCGCCCTGCGCGTCCTGTTTCCGGAAATCGACGCGCTGTTTGGCGTACCCGCGCCAGCAAAGTGGCATCCGGAAATTGATACCGGAGTTCATACGTTGATGACACTGTCGATGGCCGCCATGCTCAGTCCGCAGCTTGATGTCCGTTTCGCCACGCTTTGTCATGATCTGGGCAAAGGCTTAACGCCGAAAAACCTCTGGCCGCGCCATCATGGTCACGGCCCGGCGGGCGTGAAACTGGTCGAACAGTTATGCCAGCGTTTGCGCGTCCCCAATGACCTGCGTGATTTAGCTAAACTGGTCGCCGAGTACCACGATCTGATCCACACCTTTCCGATACTCCAGCCGAAAACGATCGTTAAGCTGTTTGACGCCATTGATGCATGGCGTAAACCGCAGCGCGTCGAGCAGATTGCGCTGACCAGCGAAGCCGATGTCCGTGGACGTACCGGATTTGAAGCGTCGGATTACCCGCAGGGGCGCTGGCTGCGCGAAGCCTGGCAGGTGGCGCAGGCGGTACCAACGAAAGAGGTGGTGGAGGCCGGATTTAAGGGCATTGAGATTCGCGAGGAGCTGACGAAGCGACGAATTGCAGCGGTCGCCAACTGGAAAGAGAAGCGCTGCCCGCCCCCCGCCAGCTAAACGCCATCCGGCACGATAAATTGCCTGATGGCGCTGCGCTTATCAGACCGATAAAACAGTTAGGCCGGACAAGGCGGTACGCCGCCATCCGGCACGGTCAATCATCAGAAGAAGACGACGTAAACGGCAGCCGCCACCACAAAGCGGTAAATCGCAAACGGAATAAACGAGATACGCTTAATCAGTTGCAGGAAGGTCTTGATGGCGATCAGCGCCACCACAAACGCCGTCACAAAGCCCACCGCGAACATTGGAATATCCGCTGCGGTCAGGAATGACCAACTTTTGTAGAGATCCAGAACCGTTGCGCCCATCATCATCGGCACAGCCAGTAAGAACGAGAACTCAGAGGCGGCGTAACGGCTGACGCCCATCAGCATCCCACCGGAAATGGTCGCTCCAGAACGCGAGAAGCCCGGCCACAGCGCCAGACACTGGAAACAGCCAATCATAAACGCCTGACGATACGTCATATCATCCAGCCCCGGCGCGCGCGGTTCTTTCGGCTTCAGGCACTCGGCGGCAATCAGCAACAGACCGCCTACCACCAGCGCGTACATCACGTTAATCGGGTTAAATAGCGACTTGATCGTGTCATGAAAGACTAACCCCAGCACCACCGCCGGAATCATGCCCAGCAGGATGTGAATCAACGTTAATCGACCTTTACTTTCACCTTCACGCTGTAGCGGGCGGCCAAAGTGAATACCGATGAGGCCAAACAACTGCCGCCAGAACATCACCACGACCGCCAGAATAGATCCAAGTTGAATCACCACTTCGAATGTCTTGGCCGTATCGCCTTCAAACCCCAGCAGATGACCCACAATAATCATATGGCCCGTGCTGGATACCGGCAAAAACTCCGTCAATCCTTCGACCACACCCAAAATTGCCGCTATCAGCAGCGAGTGCATATCGCTCATCAATAAACCCCTAAAATGAAAAACCCTGCAAAAATGGATCTCGCGTTAAGACCCCATATATAACCGTTTGGTTTAAAAAATATAAAATTATTTATTTTTATTTCAGATTATTGCCACGCTCAATAATTACCCCTACGTTCGCCGCGCGCGCGACGGCGCCAGGCTTGCTCAGTTTGATGCGAACCCACGGAGAATTGAATCGGCTAAGCAGCAGATCCGCCACCTCTTCCGCCACGCGCTCGACCAGAGCAAAACGCCCGCCTTCGACATGATTTATCACCGTGTCGGCGATATCCGCATAACTTAGACAATCTGCGACATCATCGCTTTTCGCCGACTTGCGGTTATCCCATGCCATTTCGATATCGAACACCAGTTTTTGCTCGATAGTCTGTTCCCAGTCGTAAACACCGATAGTGGTGATTACCGAAAGTTGCTCTATAAATACAATATCCATCACGACCTGCCTGCTTTTTGGCTAACCCGGATACCACTTCCGGCGAAATGTGCGTATTATCCACAGAAATAGTAAATAAAACGACACTTTCAATACGGAACAGCTTATGAGTGCAATCGCGCCTGGAATGATCCTCTTCGCGTACCTCTGCGGCTCAATTTCCAGTGCCATTCTGGTTTGCCGCATCGCCGGGCTGCCCGATCCGCGAGAAAGCGGCTCCGGCAACCCGGGCGCGACGAATGTATTACGAATCGGTGGCAAGGGAGCGGCTGTCGCGGTACTTATTTTTGACATCCTTAAAGGCATGTTGCCCGTCTGGGGCGCGTATGCGTTAGGCGTTACCCCTTTCTGGCTTGGGCTTATCGCTATCGCCGCCTGTCTGGGGCATATCTGGCCGGTCTTTTTTGGCTTTAAAGGCGGGAAAGGCGTAGCAACCGCGTTTGGCGCCATTGCGCCCATCGGCTGGGATTTAACCGGCGTCATGGCAGGCACCTGGCTGCTGACGGTCCTGTTAAGCGGTTATTCATCGTTAGGGGCGATTGTCAGCGCCTTGATTGCGCCGTTTTACGTCTGGTGGTTTAAACCGCAGTTCACCTTCCCGGTATCGATGCTGTCATGTCTCATTTTGCTGCGCCATCATGACAACATCCAGCGTCTGTGGCGTCGCCAGGAGACGAAAATCTGGACGAAGCTGAAAAAGAAACGCCAGAAAGATTGAGCTGGAGCTGCGTCTGGAAGAGGGCCGCAACCGTCTGGGGATCGGCCCACAAGGGTTGACCGGCAATAGCTCGGTGATGGGCTTACATATCGAATCCGCCGCGCGTCACTCTTCCACCATTGGCGTGGTTAGGCGCGATTTTCGGCCTGCTCTTCCTGGTGCTGCTGATCGTCACCGGGCTGTTGTGGATGCCCGTCGTTTTGCTGTAAACCCGTTGGGGCGGCATGATGTCGCCCCCTTTTTCCGCTTTTACGCCGCTGGCAGCTCGGCCAGCGGCCAGCGCGGACGTACCGTTACGCCAAGATCCGCCGTAACGCCCGCCTTAAACCGCACCATTCCGGCATAGGCGATCATCGCCCCGTTGTCAGTACAAAACTCCGGGCGCGCATAGAACACTTCGCCGCGGCGTTTTTGCATCATTTCGGCAAGCTTCGCGCGCAGCGTGCGGTTAGCGCTGACGCCGCCTGCCATGACCAGACGCTTAAAACCGGTGCTTTCCAGCGCGCGCTTGCACTTGATCATCAGCGTATCCACGACCGCATCTTCAAAAGCGCGCGCAATATCAGCGCGAGTTTGTTCGTCGTCGCCATTACTACGAATGGTGTTAGCGGCAAAGGTTTTCAGACCGGAAAAACTAAAATCCAGCCCCGGACGATCGGTCATCGGGCGCGGAAAGACAAAACGCCCCGCCGTCCCCTGCGACGCCATTTTCGACAGCATCGGGCCGCCAGGATAATCCAGCCCCAACAATTTGGCGGTTTTATCAAACGCTTCACCGGCGGCATCGTCAATCGACTCGCCCAGCAGTTCGTACTGACCAATTCCGGTCACGCTAATGAGCTGCGTATGTCCGCCGGAGACCAGCAGCGCCACAAACGGGAAATCCGGGGGATTATCTTCCAGCATCGGCGCCAGCAGATGCCCTTCCATATGGTGTACAGGAATGGCCGGCACATTCCAGGCAAATGCCAGCGAACGCCCGACGGTTGCGCCGACCAGCAGCGCGCCGACCAGGCCCGGGCCTGCGGTATAGGCCACCGCGTCGATATCGCTCGCCGTCAGACCGGCTTCTTTTAATGCCGCCTGAATCAGCGGCACGGTTTTACGCACATGATCGCGGGAAGCCAGTTCAGGCACTACGCCGCCGTAGTCAGCATGTAATTTCACCTGACTATACAATTGGTTGGCTAACAGACCCTTTTTGTCGTCGTAAATAGCGATGCCGGTTTCATCGCAGGATGTTTCAATACCCAGTACACGCATGACTTGTTTTACCTCGCTCTAATACCGCGCAGTGTAGGTCGAATGCGGGTGGATGTATACCCTCAGTCCCGACTTCGTGTATACTCCCTCCCCTTATAAAAGTCCCTTTCAAAAAAGGCCGCGGTGCTTTACAAAGCAGCAGCAATTGCAGTAAAATTCCGCACCATTTTGAAATAAGCTGGCGTTGATGCCAGCGGCAAACCGAATTAATCAAAGGTGAGAGGCACATGCCGGTAATTAAAGTACGTGAAAACGAGCCGTTCGACGTAGCTCTGCGTCGCTTCAAGCGTTCCTGCGAAAAAGCAGGTGTTCTGGCGGAAGTTCGTCGTCGTGAGTTCTATGAAAAACCGACGACCGAACGTAAGCGCGCTAAAGCTTCTGCAGTGAAACGTCACGCGAAGAAACTGGCTCGCGAAAACGCACGCCGTACTCGTCTGTACTAATCTTTTGAGAGCGGGCTGCTCTCAATTCAGATCGAGTTGTAGTTGTAAGGCCGTGCTTCCGAAAGGAATGCGCGGCTTGTTTTCGTTTATGCATTAGCATATACACAAAATCATTCATGCTGCGTCCAGGCGGCAAGAGAGCAAGTCCCCGGCGCTTACGCAAGTCAGCGACAGGGGTGAGCGAACGTAGCCAACACTACGGCAGCCTGAAGAATGACGTGTATAAAAGGGGCATATGGCTGGACGAATCCCACGCGTATTCATTAATGACCTGCTGGCGAGAACCGATATCGTCGATCTGATCGACGTGCGCGTAAAACTCAAGAAACAGGGCAAGAACTATCACGCGTGTTGTCCATTCCATAATGAGAAAACCCCTTCTTTCACCGTAAACGGTGAAAAACAGTTTTATCACTGCTTTGGATGCGGCGCGCATGGCAATGCGATCGACTTTTTGATGAATTACGACAAGCTCGAATTTGTCGAAACCGTCGAAGAATTAGCGGCCATGCATAACCTGGAAATTCCCTATGAAGCAGGCACCGGGCTTAGCCAGATAGAGCGCCATCAACGGCAAAACCTCTATCAGTTGATGAATGGTCTGAATGACTTTTATCAGCAGTCGCTAACCCATCCTGCGGCAAAGCCTGCGCGTGACTATCTGCAAAAGCGCGGTCTGAGCGCTGAAATTATTCAGCGTTTCGCCATTGGCTTCGCGCCGCCAGGTTGGGATAACGCGTTAAAGCGCTTCGGTAATAACAGCGATAACAAGGCATTGTTGCTGGATGCCGGAATGCTGGTCAATAACGAGCAGGGCAGCACTTACGATCGTTTCCGTAATCGGGTCATGTTCCCTATTCGGGACAAACGCGGCAGGGTGATTGGTTTTGGCGGTCGAGTTCTGGGGAACGACACGCCGAAATACCTTAACTCTCCGGAAACGGACATTTTCCATAAAGGCCGCCAGCTATATGGTCTTTATGAGGCTCAGCAATATAGTGCTGAACCGCAACGCTTGCTTGTGGTCGAAGGTTATATGGATGTCGTCGCACTAGCGCAATACGACATTAACTATGCGGTCGCCTCGCTAGGTACCTCAACCACGGCAGACCATATGCATATGTTATTCCGGGCGACGAACAACGTGATTTGCTGTTACGACGGCGACCGGGCTGGCCGTGATGCCGCCTGGAGAGCGCTGGAAACAGCAATGCCTTATATGACCGATGGTCGGCAGGTACGCTTTATGTTTTTACCTGACGGCGAAGACCCGGATACGCTGGTGCGTAAAGAAGGCAAGGCTGCTTTCGAAGCGCGGATGGAGCAGGCGCAGCCGCTCTCTACGTTTCTGTTTAATAGCCTCCTGCCGCAGGTGGATTTAAGCTCGCCGGATGGCAGCACGCAGTTAGCCGCGCTGGCGCTGCCGCTCATTAATCAGGTGCCTGGCGACGCGCACCGTATTCAGTTGCGCCAGACGTTGGGGCTGAAGTTAGGCATTTTCGATGATAGTCAGCTTGATCGTTTAGTGCCAAAACAGGCGGAAAGCGGCGTTTCCCTCCCGGCTCCGCAGCTAAAACGCACGACCATGCGTATACTGATAGGATTACTGGTGCAAAATCCGGATCTCGCGCCGTTAGTGCCGCCCTTAGACGCGCTGGATCAGAATAAGCTGCCTGGACTTGGCTTATTTAAAGAATTGGTCAAAACTTGTTTGGCTCAGCCAGGTCTTACTACCGGACAACTTCTGGAACTCTACCGTGGCACAAATGATGCTGCGACCCTTGAAAAATTATCGATGTGGGACGATATAGCAGATAAGGCGATTGCCGAAAAGACCTTTACCGACTCACTCAACCATATGTTTGATTCGCTGCTGCAACTGCGACAAGAAGAGCTGATCGCTCGCGATCGCACTCACGGTTTAAGCAGCGAAGAACGCCGAGAGCTCTGGACGTTAAATCAGGAGCTGGCCAGAAAATGAATTTAACGGCTTAAATGCCGCATATCGATCGGGAAGCCCCCGACAGCCGCAGTGAGAGGCAGCGGCCAAAATATAAGTATGCCCTCGCTTTAAATGTCGACAGCTATACCGTCGACACCAATCAAACGAATAAGTGTGGATACCGTCTTATGGAGCAAAACCCGCAGTCACAGCTGAAACTTCTTGTCACCCGTGGTAAGGAGCAAGGCTATCTGACCTATGCTGAGGTCAATGACCATCTGCCGGAAGATATCGTCGATTCAGATCAAATTGAAGATATCATCCAAATGATCAACGACATGGGTATTCAGGTAATGGAAGAAGCGCCTGATGCCGATGATCTGCTGCTGGCTGAAAATACCACCAGCACCGATGAAGATGCGGAAGAAGCTGCTGCACAAGTTCTGTCCAGTGTTGAGTCTGAAATCGGTCGTACGACTGACCCGGTACGCATGTATATGCGTGAAATGGGCACTGTTGAACTGTTGACCCGGGAAGGCGAAATCGACATCGCTAAACGTATCGAAGACGGGATCAACCAGGTTCAATGCTCCGTTGCCGAATACCCGGAAGCCATTACCTATCTGCTGGAACAGTACGATCGCGTTGAGGCTGAAGAGGCTCGTTTGTCCGATCTTATCACCGGCTTTGTCGATCCGAACGCGGAAGAAGAGATGGCGCCGACCGCAACTCACGTCGGTTCTGAACTCTCCCAGGAAGACCTGGATGATGACGAAGATGAAGAAGACGGCGACGATGACGCCGCCGATGACGACAACAGCATTGACCCTGAACTGGCACGCGAAAAATTCGCTGAACTGCGCGCGCAATACGTCGTTACGCGCGACACCATCAAAGCGAAAGGCCGCAGCCATGCTGCCGCGCAGAAAGAGATTCTGAAGCTGTCTGAAGTGTTCAAACAGTTCCGTCTGGTACCGAAGCAATTCGACTATCTGGTCAACAGTATGCGCGTGATGATGGATCGCGTGCGTACCCAGGAACGTCTGATCATGAAGCTCTGCGTCGAGCAGTGCAAAATGCCGAAGAAGAACTTTATCACGCTGTTTACCGGTAATGAAACCAGCGAAACCTGGTTCAATGCCGCTATCGCGATGAACAAACCGTGGTCGGAAAAACTGCACGATGTCGCGGAAGAAGTGCAACGCTGCCTGCAAAAACTGCGGCAGATTGAAGAAGAGACCGGTCTGACCATCGAACAGGTGAAAGACATCAACCGTCGCATGTCCATCGGGGAAGCGAAAGCCCGCCGTGCGAAGAAAGAGATGGTTGAAGCGAACTTGCGTCTGGTTATTTCTATCGCTAAGAAATACACCAACCGTGGCTTGCAATTCCTTGATCTGATTCAGGAAGGCAACATCGGTCTGATGAAAGCGGTAGATAAGTTCGAATACCGTCGCGGCTACAAATTCTCCACCTATGCAACCTGGTGGATCCGTCAGGCGATCACCCGTTCTATCGCCGATCAGGCGCGCACCATCCGTATTCCGGTGCATATGATTGAGACCATCAACAAGCTCAACCGTATTTCTCGCCAGATGCTGCAAGAGATGGGCCGCGAGCCAACGCCGGAAGAGCTGGCTGAACGGATGCTGATGCCGGAAGATAAAATTCGTAAGGTGCTGAAGATTGCCAAAGAGCCAATCTCCATGGAAACGCCGATCGGCGACGATGAAGATTCGCATCTGGGTGATTTCATCGAGGATACCACCCTCGAGCTGCCGCTGGACTCTGCCACTACCGAGAGCCTGCGTGCCGCCACTCACGACGTTTTGGCTGGCCTGACCGCTCGTGAAGCGAAAGTGCTGCGTATGCGTTTCGGTATCGATATGAACACCGACCACACGCTGGAAGAAGTGGGTAAACAGTTCGATGTTACCCGCGAACGTATCCGTCAGATCGAAGCGAAGGCGCTGCGTAAACTGCGCCACCCGAGCCGTTCTGAAGTGCTGCGCAGCTTCCTCGACGATTAATTCGCCGCACACGTATAAACGCCGCCGCAAGGCGGCGTTTTTTATCAGGCCATGCGCAAGCACCCTATTTGGCCTACAGAATCTCTACACAGCGCGAGTATTCGCGCCCTCATTCCCCATTGCTATAGCCCACGCATAATGAGCGCTTGATCCAGTTCGCGATAGGCCTCGACCAGTTTTTCCGTTTTAATTCGGTTTAAGCCACTGGGATTCGGCAACACCCACACCATCGTCGCGCCAATGGCGATCTTTTGTTTACCCCAGGCGATACCGCGCTGGCTGAATCCCTGTTCAAAAGCCTGTTTACCAAGCACCGCCAGCGCCGCGGGCTGGTAGTCCTCTATTTTTTCAATCAGGTTGCGTCCGCCGCTACGTAATCCATGCAACTTCACCTCAGTCGCTTGTACCGTCGGTCGGTCGACGAGTTTCGTTACCCCGCAGCGAAAATCCAGTAATTTTTCCGCCTCTTCCGGTTTCAACTGTCGATCGGTGAAACCGGCCAAATGAATAACTTTCCAAAAACGATTCGCGGGATGTGCAAACGGAAAGCCGGTATTCGCCGAGGAGAGTCCCGGATTGATGCCGCAAAAAACCACCCGTAGCCCTGGCGCCAGTATGTCCTTAACCATTATTACTCCTGAGCAATACAACGTTCTTTAAGTATAACGGGTTGAAAACACATTGTTTATAAAAACAGCACCCGCACGGTTACGGCTGGATTACAGCGTAAAGTTACATTATAATCCACCGCCACGGCCCCTTAGCTCAGTGGTTAGAGCAGGCGACTCATAATCGCTTGGTCGCTGGTTCAAGTCCAGCAGGGGCCACCAAATTTTAGCTTTAAAATCATATAATTAAGCCACTCTAAAGAGTGGCTTTTTTGTTTCTGACAGGGCTCGCCCCATACCGCTATTTACGATGCCAATAGGCTGCCGCATGTACCAGGTGTGGATCAAACCCCTTTTCAAAGCACTGACTTAAACGTTTTACCGTTTTGCCTTCGCCAGTAATCCAGATGAAATAGTCTGATTCTGGTATTGTCAGCTGCGACAGGCGCGTTTGCATTGCCTGTTCATCGCCGTCAACAACATATTCCACAGTAATGTCCGTCAAATGGGCGAGATAATCGCGGTATGCCGCATCCTGAATGCTCACCAGCGCGGTTACCGCAGGGCGCGCAGGCAGACGGCTAAGCGATTCCAGACGACGACGTAGCGCAGGCATACCGGACTCATCGCAGACATAAACCTGACAGGCATAATCTTCCGGCACCACCAGCGAACCGCGCGGCCCGCCAATCGTCAGTGTATCGCCTTCACGGGCTTCCATTGCCCAACGGCTGGCTACGCCACCATCGTGGATAAAGAAATCCAGCGCCAGCTCGCGACGCGCCTCGTCATACAGCGGCGTGTAATCCCTGGAGACCGGACGAACGCCCTCCCCCCAGATAATGCCTTCCTCAGTGACTGTCGGGGGCGTAAAGCGACAGCCTGGCTCAGGGAAAAAAACTTTCGTGTGATCGTCAAAGCCCAGGGAGATGAAACCGTCCAGCGCCTCGCCGCCAAGTACGATCCGCTGAAATCCTGCGCTAATACGTTCTACCCGCAGAACGATCAGCTCGCGAAAACGCAGCTCATTACGAACACGCTGTGGGTAGCGTACGGATGATGTCGTCATTTTTTGCCTTCGTGAAGTAATACGATATATCTAAATTAAAGTTTTAAATGATAATGATTGTTAATCAGTAAAAATGCAACTGTTTTTTGATAGTGTTCTGGCAACACATCGCTAATCACAACTTCAAAATAAAACGTTATAAATTAATAGATTATATCAACAAGCGCTTTTATCCTTGCTAAAAAGCATCATTTAGATATAAATTAGATATATCTAAATAAGCAGGAGGCAATGATGCAAAATCAACATGAAGGGTGTTGCAAAAACCGGGATCATAAGCACGACGGCTGCTGTAAAGATCGAGAACATCAGCATGAAGGCTGCCATAGCGCGCATCAGCATGAGAACGCCAGTTGCGGCGGCGAACACCGTCACGGACACGGCTGTGGTCGTCATGGACAGGGCGGTGGTCGACGTCAGCGATTTTTTGGCCACGGGGAGCTTCGGCTGGTCATTCTTGATATCCTGACCCGGGACGCCAGCCACGGCTATGAACTGATTAAAGCGATAGAAAACCTGACGAGGGGCGGCTATACGCCAAGCGCTGGTGTGATCTACCCTACGCTGGATTTTTTACAGGATCAGCAATTTATCACGATTAGCGACGAAGAAGGCGGGCGGAAAAAAATCGCGATTACCGCGAACGGCGCGCAATGGCTTGATGAAAATCGCGAACACCTGACGCATATTCAGGCGCGGCTAAAAGCCCGTTGTGTGGGCATGGAGTTACGTAAAAATCCGCAGATGAAGCGGGCGCTGGATAACTTCAAGGCCGTGCTGGATCTGCGGATAAACCACAGCGATATCAACGACGCGCAAATCAAACGCATTATCGGCGTGATTGATCGCGCGGCGCTGGAAATCGCCGAACTGGATTAAGCGGGCTGCGTGTCCTCTTCGCGGACGCGGAACACGTTAACCAGCTCTTTTAAATGTAACGCCTGTTCGTTCAGCGACGCCGCGGCGGCAACAGACTCTTCCACAAGGCAGGAGTTTTGTTGCGTGGCGGCGTCAATCAGGCCAATCGCGCTGTTAATCTGCGAAATACCGTCAGTTTGCTCGCGGCTGGCCTGCCCAATCTCACGTAATATCACATCCATCTCTTCGACGTTATCCACCATACCATTAATCAGGGCGCTGGCTTTCTCCACCAGGTGCATCCCTTCCTGAGTCTGACTGGTTGAATCTTCAATCAAATTACGGATTTCACTGGCTGACGAGGCGCTCTTTTGCGCCAACTGGCGAACCTCTCCGGCGACAACGGCAAAACCACGTCCATGTTCGCCCGCGCGCGCCGCTTCAACCGCCGCGTTCAGCGCCAGAATATTGGTCTGAAAGGCAATGGAATCAATGATATTGATGATATCCGACATACGATTTGCCGTATCGTTAATGACGCGCATTTTCTGCGTCACTTGATTCATCATCTCCCCATTGTTTTTCACTACGCTGGCGGCGCCGGCAGAGAGTTTGGTCGCTTCACTGGTATGGTCAGCCGTATTTTTAACCGTGGCGGTAATCTGTTCCATCGACGCCGCCGTTTCTTCAACCGAGCTGGCCTGCTCTTCCGTACGCGCCGCCAAATCCTGGTTACCGGCGACAATTTGCGCCGCCGCTGTGGAGATACTTTCCGAACCGTTTTGCACTTCCTGTACGATATCCAGTAGACGCGTTTTCATCGCCATTAACGCTTGCAGTAGTACGCCTGTTTCATCTTTATAGTCGGTGGTGATATGGCGAGTCAGATCGCCATCGGCAATCGCCTCGGCAAAGCGTACCGCTTCATCAAGCGGCCGGGTAATGGAACGTACGATATACCATCCCATTACGCATCCGGCAGCGATGCTTATCAGCGCCAGGGTAATTAACAGCGTCCGGTTAGTTTTAAAATCTCCTTCGACCTGCACGCCCGCGTTGTGCATCTGCGCATCCTGAACGGCGATAAGTTCCTGAACTTTGTCCTTATAGACCTTTTGCACCTGCACCGTTCTGGTCATCATCTCCTGAATGGCCGCCTGACGATTATTGCTTTGAATATCTTTCAAAATACGGAATCTGGACTCCAGGTATTGCTGGCGCGCTTCACGGATCTCGGTAATGATTTTCTGCGAAGCCGCATCGTGACGGTTGCTGGAAAGCTCATCCAGTAGCGCCGTAATACGCTGGCTTATTTCATCCAGATCTTTCTGCGAACTCTGGCTCCAGCGCCCCTCCTCATCCAGTAGCATGAGCTGCTGCGCGATGATGAAATCATTAAAATTATCGATTAACAGATTGGCTTTCACCGTGGTGGGATAATCATTGGTAATAATGTTCTGCATACCCGTATTAGCCCGATCAAGGCTAAACAAAGACAGAGCGGAACTCACCACCATGAGAACAATGAATAAGCCAAAGGCCATAAATAATTTTGAACGTATTTTAATGTTATGCAAAAACATATTTTCTCCCTGGGATTGCATATCCTCATACAGGAAGATTTATCGGCAATAATGTTACTAACTTTATGATATTGATCGCTTTTTATTTCGGAACATTATTAGTAAGTAATATTTATTGTTCACAGAAAGATGAACCAAAAGTGACATAAATTGGCACTAATAATGAAAGAAATACACTAAAAGGTTAACCATTTCTTATTTATTAACTGAGTTTATACCTATTAATAGGTAGACAAGGGAGAAGGAATAAATATCACATTATTTTTAACATCACAGGCCACTGGTACTCTCTATGATGGCAGGCACCGCCTTCTATCAGAGCACATCCGCCCGGTAAGCTTGTTGCTACCGGGCGGATGTCATTACCGTTGCGACCTACAAATAAACTTAATGCAGTACCGTGACCGCATCCTCCAGTCGGCTGGCACGGTGTTTTACCATCGCGGAGACTTGTGCGCTCTCTTCCACCAGCGCCGCATTCTTCTGGGTTATGCGGTTCAACTCGTCCACGGCGCGAGTCAGGCTGGAAAGCCCATCTGTCTGTTCCTGCGTCGACTGGCTGATCCGTGCGATAAGCAGGGTGACATTTTGCACCTGGGCTACAATGTCATCCATGGTACGGCCTGCGGCGTGAACCTGCTCGGAGCCTGACTGCACCTTTGTTGCGCTGGCGTCAATTAATTTACGAATATCGTTCGCCGCATTAGCGCTACGGCTGGCAAGATGGCGTACCTCGCCAGCAACCACGGCAAACCCTTTCCCCTGCTCGCCCGCTCTCGCCGCTTCTACCGCCGCATTCAGCGCCAGGATATTCGTCTGAAAAGCGATATCGTTAATTAGCGTGGTGATCGTCCCGATACGTTGCGTACTGTGAGCGATATCATCCATCGTTTTAATCACCGTATCCATCGCCTCACCTCCCTGAGTCGCCGCGCTACTGGCCGCCATGGAAAGCTTATCCGCAGCGGAAGCCGTCTCGGAATTGAGCTTCACGGACTCCGCCATCTGGTTCATGGTCGTTACCGTTTCCTGAACATTCTCCACGGTCTGACGGGTGTGTTCGTTCAGATCATTGTTACCCTTCGCCAGCCTTTCACTGCCGTTTCTGACGCTGGAAACCTGACTTGATACGTCATTGATCAGCCAGCGGCACATCAAGCCAAGCTGCCCCACGGCCCTCAGCGTCAGCCCCAACTCATCGCTACGATTAAGGTGTTGTACGCTGTTGCGTTCGCCGGTCGCCACTTTCAGCGCCTGCGTCGCCACATTTTCAATGGGACGCACAATTTGCCATTCAAATAGCGCCGTACCTGCCAGCATCGCCAACGCGCCCAACAGCAACGCCTGCCATGACGCATCCGTACCGAACAGCGCCAACACCAGCATTACGGCCATTAGCCCCATAATGCTACGCACTCGCCAGCGAACAGGCATAGCGGGCAGTTTGCCCAGCAAGCCCTGACGAACCACCAGGCCTTTATGAATACGTTTACTACACCGCCCTTCATTTAGCGCCTGATATAAAGGCTCGACGGCGGCAATCTCATCATCCGTGGCCCGGGTACGGATCGACATATATCCCGTCACACGCCCTTCACGTATCATCGGTACCGCGTTGGCCCTCACCCAATAATGGTCGCCGTTTTTACGCCGGTTTTTCACAATGCCGCTCCACGGTTCGCCCTGTTTTAGGGTATACCACATATCTGCGAAGGCAGCTTTCGGCATATCCGGATGACGCACCAGATTATGTGGCTGCGCCAGTAACTCGTTTAACTGATAGCCGCTCACCTGGACAAAAGTGTCATTGGCGTGAGTGATATAGCTTTCCAGGTCGGTCGTAGACATCAGAGTGGTATCATCATCCAGCGGGGTATTTAGCTGGCTGACGTAGGGATGAGAAGACATGATAGCGTCCTGTGCAGGTTATCTGGATGTTAATTTTTCGCTCAGATGTTATTTCGGCGCTAATCTATTTATCTTTAGTTGTTAAAATTGCTCTGGATCGCAATTTGCGATTAATCCTTAATATTTGTACGATTTTCACCTCATCCTGCGCCTTATTTTCATTATGAAATTGTTTAGCGTGGACAACCTTTTTCTTTAAAATCTGCCCTGGCTCACCTTTTTCTCACGCCGCCTCTAACGCAACACACCGTAAAACAAGATCTGCTCAAAATGCATCCAATTGTTAACACATGACATTAAATGTTGTGTAAATGTGATTATTCCTGGTGTTTATCCCGATTTTCACTATGGGCTTAGACCCCCGCTAATCCCTGCAATACTTAATTCAGTATCATGTGATACACGGCCCTCTGGAGCTCATTTTGAACAGGTTACCTTCCAGCGCATCGGCTTTGGCCTGTAGCGTGCACGCACTGAATCTCATCGAGAAGCGAACGCTAAACCATGAGGAAATGAAAGCACTAAACCGAGAGGTCATTGACTACTTTAAAGAGCATGTAAATCCAGGATTTCTGGAATACCGGAAATCTGTTACCGCCGGCGGGGATTACGGAGCCGTAGAGTGGCAAGCGGGCAGTTTGAATACGCTTGTCGACACCCAGGGGCAGGAGTTTATCGACTGTCTTGGGGGGTTTGGCATCTTTAACGTGGGGCACCGTAATCCTGTTGTGGTATCCGCCGTCCAGAATCAACTCGCAAAACAACCTCTCCACAGCCAGGAGTTACTTGATCCCTTGCGGGCGATGCTGGCAAAAACGCTGGCGGCGCTGACACCGGGGAAACTCAAGTACAGCTTTTTCTGTAACAGCGGCACCGAATCCGTCGAAGCGGCGCTAAAACTGGCAAAAGCGTATCAGTCGCCGCGCGGCAAGTTTACCTTTATCGCCACCAGCGGCGCATTTCACGGCAAATCATTGGGCGCGCTCTCCGCCACGGCCAAATCCATCTTCCGCAGACCCTTTATGCCTTTACTGCCGGGCTTCCGCCATGTGCCGTTTGGCAATATCGACACGATGAGCATGGCATTTAGCGAAGGCAAAAAAACGGGCGACGAGATAGCAGCCGTGATTCTGGAGCCTATTCAGGGTGAAGGCGGCGTGATCCTGCCGCCGCAGGGATACCTGACAGAGGTACGTAAGCTCTGTGACGAATTCGGCGCGCTGATGATTCTGGATGAAGTACAAACCGGCATGGGGCGTACCGGCAAGATGTTTGCCTGCGAGCACGAAAATGTGCAGCCTGATATTCTGTGTCTGGCGAAAGCCCTGGGCGGCGGCGTGATGCCGATTGGCGCCACCATCGCGACTGAAGAGGTGTTTTCGGTTCTGTTCGACAACCCCTTCCTGCATACCACCACTTTTGGCGGTAATCCGCTGGCTTGTGCTGCCGCGCTGGCGACCATTAACGTACTGCTGGAGCAAAATCTCCCGGCCCAGGCGGAACAAAAAGGCGATACGCTCCTGGATGGTTTTCGACAACTTGCGCGTGAGTATCCCAATCTGGTACACGATGCGCGCGGCAAAGGTATGTTGATGGCCATTGAATTTGTCGACAACGAAACGGGCTACCGTTTTGCCAGTGAGATGTTCCGTCAACGCGTGCTGGTCGCTGGTACGCTGAATAATGCGAAAACAATTCGTATCGAGCCACCGCTCACGCTAACCATTGAACTGTGCGAACAGGTATTGAAATCAGCGCGTAATGCGCTGGCGGCAATGCAGGTGAGCGTTGAAGAGGTTTAAAAACGATGCCGGATGGCGCTGTGCTTATCCGGCCTGTTTTCCCCGGGTCGCGGCCTCTTTTTTGAATCCCATCACAATCACCACATTCCCCTTTTCCCTTTTACCTCGCGACGGCTACAGTAGTAACTCATCCGACCACATAACAATAATTTTACATACTGGATACGCTTATGAGCTACCCGTCGCTGTTCGCCCCGCTCGATCTGGGCTTTACTACTCTCAGAAACCGCGTGCTGATGGGATCGATGCACACGGGTCTGGAAGAACATCCTGATGGCGCCGAGCGCCTGGCGGCATTTTATGCCGAGCGCGCGCGACACGGCGTAGCGTTAATCGTCACCGGCGGTATTGCGCCCGTTCCCTCCGGGGCCGTGATGACCGGCGGCGCGATGCTGAACGATGCCAGCCAGTTAACGCCTCACCGCGTGGTGACCGATGCCGTACATGCGGAAGGCGGTAAAATCGCGCTGCAAATTCTGCACACCGGACGTTACAGCTATCAGCCGCACCTGGTCGCGCCGTCGGCAATTCAGGCGCCAATCAACCGCTTTATGCCGCATGAACTGACGCATGATGAAATCTTGCAGTTAATCGACGACTTCGCGCATTGCGCGCAACTGGCACGGGAAGCAGGCTACGACGGCGTAGAGGTGATGGGATCAGAGGGCTATCTGATTAATGAATTTCTCACGCGGCGAACTAACCATCGCGATGACGAATGGGGCGGCGACTATGCCAGCCGTATGCGCTTCGCGGTTGAGGTAGTACGCGCGGTACGCCAGCGGGTAGGGAACGACTTTATTATTATCTATCGCCTGTCGATGCTCGATCTGGTGGAAAATGGCGGCACGTTCGACGAAACGGTACAACTGGCGCAAGCCATTGAAGCCGCAGGCGCAAGCCTAATTAATACCGGCATTGGCTGGCATGAGGCGCGAATCCCGACCATCGCCACGCCAGTACCGCGTGGCGCCTTTAGCTGGGTGACGCGGAAACTCAAAGGTCATGTGTCGGTTCCGCTGATCGCGACCAATCGCATTAACGATCCGCAGGTCGCCGAGACGATCCTGACGCGCGGCGATGCCGATATGGCGTCGATGGCGCGTCCCTTCCTTGCCGATGCCGAATTCCTGACTAAAGCGCAATCCGGACGCGCAGATGAGATCAACACCTGTATCGGCTGTAATCAGGCCTGTCTGGATCGGATCTTCATCGGCAAAGTGACCTCCTGTCTGGTGAACCCGCGCGCCTGTCACGAAACCCACATGCCGATAACGCCGGCCATACGCAAAAAGAATCTGGCCGTTGTCGGCGCAGGCCCGGCGGGGCTGGCTTTCGCGATTAACGCCGCGTCGCGCGGCCATCATGTCACGCTGTTTGACGCCCAGAGTGAAATTGGCGGTCAGTTTACTATCGCCAGGCAGATCCCGGGTAAAGAGGAGTTTTACGAAACGCTGCGCTACTACCGTCGAATGATCGATGTTACTGGCGTTACGCTGAAACTGAACCAACGGGTGAACGCAGAGGATCTTCAGCCGTTTGACGAAGCGATCCTCGCCTGCGGAATAGTACCGCGCCGCCCGCCGATAGACGGTATCGATCATCCAAAAGTATTGACCTACCTGGAGGTATTGCGCGATAAAGCGCCGGTTGGTAAGCGAGTGGCGATCATCGGCTGCGGCGGGATCGGTTTTGACACGGCCATGTATCTGAGCCAGCACGGCGAATCCACCAGCCAAAATATTGCTGAGTTTTGTACGGAATGGAGAATTGATACCAGCCTGCAGCAGGCAGGCGGTCTGCGTCCGGAAGGCCCGCGCCTGGCACGTAGTCCACGGCAAATCGTCATGCTGCAACGCAAAGCCAGCAAGCCGGGCGAAGGGTTAGGTAAAACCACCGGCTGGATCCATCGCGCGACGTTACTGGCGCGCGGCGTGAAGATGATCCCGGCGGTCAGTTACCAGAAGATCGACGACGACGGATTACATCTCTTGATCGGCGGCGAACCGCAGTTGCTGGAAGTGGATCATGTGGTGATCTGCGCCGGACAGGAACCTCGCCGCGAGCTGGCGGACCCGTTACGCGCCGCAGGTAAAACGGTACATCTTATCGGCGGATGCGATGTCGCGATGGAGCTGGATGCCCGACGGGCGATTGCCCAGGGCACCCGACTGGCGCTGGAGATTTAACGACTTTACCTGATGGCGCTGCGCTTATCGGGCTTACGTCGTCATACCGGTTTTATAGGCCGGTATGACGCTTGAGCGCCTTATCGACGGCGTCCCTGCTTCACCGCTTTCAAAATAACAAATTTATTGTTGGTTGCTATCGTCGCGCAATTACCGAAAATCTTCTTCAGCTTGTGGAAATAGTCCAGATGGCGGTTCGCCACAATATACAGTTCGCCGTTGATTTTCAGGCAGCGGCGGGCATGATGGAACATCTCCCAGGCGATATTATCCGTCAGCGCATGTTTCTGGTGGAACGGCGGGTTGCAGAACACAGCGTTAAAACGGAACGGCTCCACGCCGGAGAGCGCGTTGTTGATCATAAATTCGCAGCGTTCGAACGCTTCCGGCAGGTTCGTTTCTACATTCAAACGGCTGGAATCTACCGCCATCGGCGACTCATCGACAAATACCACTTTCGCCTGCGGATTTTTCGCCAGTAAGCTCAGGCCAATCACCCCATTGCCGCAGCCGAGATCGACAATCTCCCCGTCGAGGTTTTCCGGCAAATGCTGCATAAAGAAGCGCGCGCCGATATCCAATCCGGTACGAGAAAACACATTCGCGTGGTTGTGAATCGTCCAGCCTGTATCTTCCAGTTTCCAGCTTAGCGTTTGCGGCGCGTCGGCCAGTTGCGGATGACTGAAGGTACAGTTAATCAGGCGCGCTTTCTTCCACGCCAGCGTCGTCGTGGTTGGGCCCAGCACTTTTTCAAACAGTTCCAGCGTAGAGGTATGAATATCACGCGCTTTCGCGCCGGCGATAATACGCGTTTGCGCCGTAACGACCTTACGCAAAGCGCGTAACTGCTGTTCCAGCAACGCCAGTGTTTTCGGTACCTTAATCAATACCACGCCCGGCGCCTGCGGGTAGTCAGCGGTACTGTCGAGAAACGTTACGCTGGACTCCGCGATGCCGTTATGGCGTAAATTCTCTCGCGTACCCAGTTCGCTTAAATATGAATCGCCAATACTGTATGGCGAATGCTCCGCCAGCGCACAGCTTAGCGCGCCAAACGTATCATTCAGGATCAGCACCGGGCCGCGAATTTCCGTCTCATCCAACTGTTGCAGCAGATACTCATCGGCCGCCTCCCACGCCAGAAGCGGGTTAACATCATCCGTTTGCGGAAAACGTTTCAGCGTCAGTGAACGGAAACCGTCGTCTACGTGGCTCATTAGGCCTCCTGAATGGTAAAATTGCGGCGTTATCCCTGAAAAGGGTGCGTGAGTATACACTTTTTATCGGCAACATGGAGCTTTGATGACCTCACTAACTTACCTTCAGGGGTATCCGGAACATCTCCTTGCCCAGGTGCGTGCCTTAATCGCCGAGCAGCGCCTGGGGGCGGTGCTGGAAAAACGTTATCCCCGCGCGCATGATTACGCTACTGACAAAGCGCTATATCACTATACTCAGGAACTGAAAAGTCAGTTTCTGCGCAATGCGCCGCCCATCAATAAAGTGATGTATGACAGCAAGATCCATGTGCTGAAAAATGCGCTGGGACTGCATACCGCTGTCTCGCGCGTTCAGGGCGGCAAGCTCAAGGCAAAGGCGGAGATCCGCGTCGCCACCGTGTTTCGCAACGCCCCGGAGCCATTCTTACGAATGATTGTGGTTCACGAACTGGCGCACCTGAAAGAGAAAGATCATAACAAAGCGTTTTATCAGCTCTGCTGCCATATGGAGCCGCAGTACCATCAACTGGAGTTTGATACGCGCCTGTGGCTGACGCATCAGGCGCTGTCGGCACAATAAATTCTGAAAATGCCCCTTCCCCCGTATCTTTTTAACGGCGTGGGCATAAAATCGACGCGTTCACATTTCGCTCATTGCCTGCCGCCACGTCAAGGATGACGATCTGTAGAGGGTATTTTTTATCCACCGCCAACGGAACCGCGCAACGATCATGCTCCCACAATGTGCCCGTTTTATCCGCCGCCTCTGTTTTACACGTCGGGCGTTAACAGTGGCGTGCTTTCTGCTTGTCGCAGCAGCCGTCGCGCTTTTCTATTCCAACTGGCTTATCGTCAACGCCTCACAGCATCTGACATGGAATGACATTCAGACCGTTCCCGCCCGCAACGTCGGGCTGGTATTAGGCGCTAAACCCGGCAATCGGTATTTTACCCGGCGGATTAATACTGCCGCCGCGTTGTATCACGCCGGTAAAGTGAAGTGGCTGTTAGTCAGCGGCGATAACGGCAAAAAAGAGTACGATGAACCTTCGGCGATACAGCAGGCGCTGATAGCGAAAGGTGTGCCGGAAGCGGCCATTTTTTGTGATTATGCCGGATTCTCCACGCTGGACTCTGTGGTTCGCGCCAGGAAAGTGTTTGGCGAAAACCGCATTACGATTATCTCGCAAGCATTCCATAATCAACGGGCGATCTGGCTGGCGCAACAATATGGCATAGACGCTATCGGCGTTAACGCGCCGGATCTGAATAAAAGACACGGAACCTACACACGACTTCGGGAAAAGCTGGCGCGGGTTAGCGCGGTGCTGGATGCCAAAATTTTGCACCGTCAGCCTAAATATCTGGGCGCTGGCGTCACTATTGGGGCTGATAGCGCACACGGGTGCCCTTCTCGCCAGTAAAATGCCAGAGTGCGTCGCAGCGCACTGGCAAGGGCGGAAAGGCGTGCTACATTGACGAAAAATCCCTTTCTGGAGTCCGCTGACGTTTATGATACGTTTCGCTGTAATTGGGACTAACTGGATCACGCGCCAGTTTGTCGACGCCGCCCATGAAACCGGCAAATTCAGGCTCGCCGCCGTTTACTCCCGTAGTCTTGAACAGGCGCAGTCTTTCGCAAATGATTATCCCGTCGAGCATCTGTTTACCTCGCTGGAAGCGATGGCGCAAAGCGACGCGATTGAGGCGGTTTATATCGCCAGCCCGAATTCCCTGCATTTCTCCCAGACGCAGCGCTTTTTGCAGCATAAAAAACATGTCATGTGCGAAAAGCCGCTGGCTTCTAACCTGGCGGAGGTTGATGCCGCTATCGCCTGCGCGCGCGATAATCAGCGGGTACTGTTTGAAGCCTTTAAAACCGCCTGCCTGCCCAATTTCCTGCTGCTGCGGGAATCGTTGCCGAAAATCGGCAGAATGCATAAAGCATTACTAAATTACTGCCAGTACTCTTCACGTTATCAGCGCTATCTGAACGGTGAAAATCCGAATACGTTTAATCCGGCCTTCTCCAATGGTTCGATTATGGATATCGGGTATTACTGTCTGGCGTCGGCGATCGCGCTATGGGGCGAGCCGCGCAGCGTTCAGGCGTCGGCGAATTTATTGGAAAGCGGAGTAGATGCGCACGGCGTCGTGGTTATGGATTACGGCGATTTTAGCGTCACGCTACAGCATTCCAAAGTCAGCGACTCGGTACTGGCCAGTGAAATTCAGGGCGAGAGGGGATCGCTGGTCATTGAAAAGCTGTCGGAATGCCAGAAAGTGTGTTTTGCGCCGCGCGGCGCGCTGATGCAGGATCTGACCCAGCCTCAGCATATTAATACCATGCTGTATGAAGCCGGGGCGTTTGCCCAGCTTATTGAAAACCATGCCGTGGAGCATCCGGGGTTGTCGCTAAGTCGCGCCACGGCAAAATGGCTGACAGAAATACGCCGTCAAACCGGAGTCATCTTCCCGTCGGACGATCTGACTCATCCCCTTACTGCGTAAAATTATGTAAATCATATGTTACAGGCCATTGACTCTACGCGTGGCCTGTCATACTTTGTTACGCGCAAAGGGGAGTAACTTCATTGCCGGTCGATCGTCATTACGATGTGTGCAAAACCACATCCGGTCACCGGGCAGCCATAAAGGAATGCGTCAGCGTATTCCTTTATTGTTGTAAGTGAGACCTTGCCGAATGGCAAGGTCTATGCATAAAAGCAGCGGCTAATGCCATTCGGCGTTAGCCGTTTTTTTTGCATAGGGAGAAATAATGAATACTGTTGGTACGCCATTATTATGGGGTGGATTCGCGGTTGTTGTGGTGATAATGCTATCCATCGACCTGTTGTTGCAGGGACGCCGTGGCGCACATGCGATGTCGATGAAACAAGCGGCAGGATGGTCAATCCTGTGGGTAACGCTCTCGCTACTGTTTAACGCCGCTTTCTGGTGGTATCTGGCTGAAACGCAAGGGCGCGAAGTTGCTGACCCGCAGGCATTGGCGTTCCTTACCGGCTATCTGATTGAGAAGTCGCTGGCCGTAGATAACGTCTTTGTCTGGCTGATGCTGTTTAGCTATTTCTCCGTCCCTCCGGCTCTGCAACGCCGGGTGCTGGTGTATGGGGTTCTTGGCGCGATCGTGTTGCGTACTATCATGATTTTCGCCGGTACCTGGCTTATCACTCAGTTCGAATGGCTGCTGTATGTGTTCGGCGCCTTCCTGCTGTTTACCGGCGTAAAAATGGCGCTGGCGAAGGAAGACGAATCCGGCATTGGCGAAAAACCGATGGTGCGTTGGCTGCGCGGGCATCTGCGTATGACCGATACGATCGAGAACGAGCACTTTTTCGTACGTAAAAACGGCCTGCTGTATGCCACGCCGCTGCTGCTGGTGCTGATTATGGTTGAGTTCAGCGATGTGATCTTCGCCGTTGACAGTATTCCGGCGATCTTTGCGGTCACCACCGACCCGTTCATCGTACTGACCTCTAACCTGTTTGCCATCTTAGGACTGCGCGCGATGTACTTCCTGCTGTCCGGCGTGGCGGAACGCTTCTCGATGCTGAAATATGGTCTGGCGGTCATTCTGGTCTTTATCGGCATTAAGATGCTGATCGTCGACTTCTACCATATTCCTATCGCGATTTCGCTGGGCGTAGTGTTTGGCATTCTGACCATTACGCTGGTGATTAACGCCTGGGTTAACCATCAGCGCGATAAGAAACTACGAGCGCAATAATCTTTTATCGGGGTAAACCTGCCCCGTCAAAAACGCCCGGCAGCGCACACCTGTCGGGCGTTTTTGTTTAACATGTCACAATAGTGTTAATATAAAGTTATAAAACATGATCACAGCAAAAAATCCAGGATATTTCGCTTCCCGAACCTTCAACTTTCCTTATACTCAACCAGGCAAACACTTTGTTACATCCTGAAAGATGCGCCGTAAGAGCGTGCAGGGGATGACCAGCAACACAATACAAGGAATATGAAATGGCTACGCAACGAGCATCAGGGCTACTGCAGCGTTTAGCGCAAGGCAGTCTGGTTAAACAAATTTTAGTGGGTCTGGTACTGGGGATTTTACTGGCATGGATTTCTAAGCCTGCGGCGGAAGCGGTTGGCTTGCTTGGCACCCTGTTCGTCGGCGCCTTAAAAGCGGTCGCCCCCGTTCTGGTGCTGATGCTGGTAATGGCCTCGATCGCCAACCACCAGCACGGTCAAAAAACCAATATTCGCCCTATTCTCTTTCTTTACCTGCTAGGCACCTTTTCAGCCGCGCTGGCGGCCGTTGTGTTCAGCTTCGCCTTCCCTTCAACCCTGCATCTGTCCAGTAGCGCCCAGGATATCGTGCCGCCGTCCGGCATTGTAGAAGTCCTGCGCGGTCTGCTGATGAGCATGGTGTCGAACCCCATCGACGCGCTGCTGAACGCTAACTATATCGGGATTCTGGTGTGGGCCGTCGGTCTGGGATTTGCCCTGCGTCATGGCAATGAAACCACCAAAAACCTCGTGAACGATATGTCTAACGCCGTGACCTTTATGGTGAAACTGGTGATCCGTTTCGCGCCAGTCGGTATTTTTGGTCTGGTTTCATCAACGCTTGCAACCACCGGCTTCTCCACCCTGTGGGGTTATGCGCACCTGCTGGTCGTCTTGATTGGCTGTATGCTGCTGGTCGCGCTGGTGGTCAACCCGCTGTTGGTATTCTGGAAAATTCGTCGCAACCCTTATCCGCTGGTGTTCGCCTGCCTGCGTGAAAGCGGCGTTTATGCCTTCTTTACCCGCAGCTCTGCCGCCAATATTCCAGTGAATATGGCGCTGTGCGAAAAGCTGAATCTGGACAGGGATACTTACTCCGTTTCCATTCCGCTGGGCGCCACTATCAATATGGCCGGCGCGGCAATTACCATTACGGTTCTGACGTTGGCGGCAGTCCATACGTTAGGCGTCCCGGTGGATCTGCCTACAGCGCTGCTGCTGAGCGTGGTGGCCTCGCTGTGTGCTTGCGGCGCCTCCGGCGTGGCAGGCGGTTCATTGCTGCTGATCCCACTGGCGTGCAACATGTTTGGCATCCCGAACGATATCGCGATGCAGGTAGTAGCGGTCGGCTTTATTATCGGCGTATTGCAGGATTCGTGTGAAACGGCGCTGAACTCATCTACCGATGTTCTGTTCACTGCGGCAGCCTGCCAGGCAGAGGACGAACGTCTGGCGAATAACGCCTTGCGTAGCTAAGTGATTATCGATGCCGGATGGCGTATGCCATCCGGCGTAACGATAGATCTGAATCTCCCAATCCGTAGGCTGTGACGTAAAGCGAATTTATATCCACACGCAACATCCTCGCGTAACGTTATATGTAGATGGCGTCTGCCGCGGCGCTCGGTCAGCGTACAGTATAAAGTGTCAGCCTGTGTAAATCCTCTCGCCACCCTCCCTTGCGATAAGCAAAATCAAAGCTCAACGACGCGTAATTTCTATAACGGACTTCGTTGACCTTTGTTACAATTAGATGCATTTTGAATTTTTGTGTGTTAGTGCTTGCTTACTTCACAACTTAACAAGGAATAGTTCAGGCCGCGAATTTGCCGTTTCCGCAACGCTGATAAAAACTCCAACTCTGTTGCGGCAGTGCAAACCTCAGATCACCGGCGTGACGTTAACCGATTCTCCAGGAATACTGAATGGAACTACTGACTCAATTGCTGAATGCCCTGTGGGCTCAGGACTTTGAAACACTGGCCAATCCTTCCATGATTGGCATGTTATATTTTGTGTTATTTATGATTTTGTTTCTGGAAAATGGGCTGCTCCCTGCCGCCTTTTTGCCTGGCGACAGCCTGTTGATCCTGGTCGGCGTGCTGATCGCCAAAGGCGCGATGGGTTATCCACAAACCATTTTGCTGCTTACCGTCGCGGCCAGCCTGGGTTGCTGGGTCAGCTATATTCAGGGCCGCTGGCTGGGGAATACCCGCACCGTGCAAAACTGGCTCTCTCATCTCCCCGCACATTATCATCAACGCGCCCATCACCTTTTCCATAAACACGGCCTGGCGGCACTATTGATAGGCCGTTTTATCGCGTTTGTCAGAACGCTGCTGCCCACCATTGCCGGCATATCCGGTCTGAATAACGCGCGCTTTCAGTTCTTCAACTGGATGAGCGGCTTGTTGTGGGTGCTTATCCTGACGTCGCTGGGCTATCTGCTGGGCAAAACGCCCGTCTTTATGAAGTATGAAGATCAGTTAATGTCATGCCTGATGCTGCTGCCCGTGGTGCTGCTCTTTTTTGGCCTGGCGGGTTCACTGGTCATGCTGTGGAAAAAGAAGTATGGGAGCCGGGGATAACTTATGCTTAAACCACGCATAACTGCCCGACAACTCATTTGGATCAGCGCTTTTCTACTGATGCTGACCATACTCATGATGACGTGGTCAACGCTGCGTCAGCAAGAGTCGACGCTGGCCATTCGCGCGGTTAACCAGGGTGCCAGTATGCCAGACGGCTTCTCAGTTCTGCATCATCTGGATGCGAACGGCATTCATTTTAAAAGCATTACGCCTAAAAATGACATGTTGCTCATTACCTTCGATTCCCCTGCGCAAAGCGCCGCAGCAAAAACGGTACTGGATCAAACGTTACCACACGGTTATGTCGTCGCTCAGCAGGACGATGACAACGAAACGGTACAGTGGCTGTCCCGCTTACGGGAAAGCTCACACCGCTTTGGCTAATCTCCAGGAATCCGAATCATATCACTCACTTTGGTGATTTCATTGTTTAATGACTATGATTAATAAAGCGGTGTTTAACCCACCGCGTTATTATCGGGATCACCGCCCCGGACAACGGGTCCGAACATAAGGGAAAGTTCAGGAATGAAATACCGCATCGCTTTGGCTATCACGCTTTTTACACTTAGCGCCGGTAGCTACGCTAATTCGCTTTGTCAGGAAAAAGAGCAGGATATACAAAAGGAAATTAGCTACGCTGAAAAGCACAACAATCAGCGCCGTATTGAGGGTCTGAACAAGGCGCTCAGCGAAGTACGCGCCAATTGTACTGACAGCAAGCTGCGCGCCGAGCATCAGAAAAAGGTCGCAGAGCAAAAAGAAGAGGTAGCCGAACGCCAACGTGATTTAGCCGAGGCAAAAGCAAAAGGCGATGCGGATAAAATAGACAAACGTGAACGTAAGCTGGCCGAGGCTCAGGATGAGCTAAAAAAACTTGAGGCCAGAGACTACTAAATTAACGCCGAATGTAAATACTCACTCACCTGGAGAAAACTATGTCGAAAGATAACACTACGGAACATCTGCGCGCTGAGTTGAAATCCCTGACCGATACGCTTGAAGAAGTGCTGAGCTCTTCGGGCGAAAAGTCGAAAGAAGAGTTGAGTAAGATTCGTAGCAAAGCCGAGCGCGCGCTGAAAGAGAGCCGTTACCGCCTGGGCGAAACGGGTGATGTGATTGCCAAACAGACTCGCGTCGCCGCCGCCCGCGCCGATGATTATGTGCGCGAAAATCCCTGGACAGGCGTAGGCATTGGCGCCGCTGTCGGTCTGGTGTTGGGCGTACTGCTGACGCGTCGTTAATTATGGCGGACTCTCGACAGGCACAAGGACCAGGCAAAAGCGTACTGGGTATCGGGCAGCGGATTGTCACCATTATCGTTGAGATGGTGGAAACCCGGCTGCGACTGGCGGTAGTAGAACTGGAAGAAGAGAAAGCGAACCTCTTTCAGCTTTTGCTGATGGTAGGTCTTACCATGCTCTTCGCGGCGTTTGGCTTAATGAGCCTGATGGTTCTGGTCATCTGGGCTATCGATCCTCAGTACCGTTTGAACGCGATGATCGCTACCACAGTTGTGCTGTTAGTGCTTGCGCTAATCGGCGGCATCTGGACTTTGCGCAAAGCGCGTCAGTCCACGCTATTGCGCCATACGCGGCACGAACTGGCTAACGATCGGCAAATTCTGGAGGACGATCAGTCGTGAGCAGCAAAGGCGAACGCGAAAAACGTAAAGCGCTGCTTCTCAGTCAGATCCAGCAGCAACGGCTGGATCTGTCCGCCAGCCGTCGCGACTGGCTGGAGACCACCGGCGCGTACGATCGCGGCTGGAATACGGTGTTAAGCCTGCGCTCCTGGGCGCTGGTCGGTAGCAGCGTAATGGCCATCTGGACCATCCGTCATCCTAATATGTTGGTACGCTGGGCGAAACGCGGCCTGGGTATCTGGAGCGCCTGGCGCCTGGTAAAAACTACCCTCCGTCAACAACAGCTCCGCGGTTAATATCTTTTCTTTTATAGCATCGCGCCATCAGGTTATCACCTGGTGGCGCGATACTTTTATGCATATCGTCTCTTTAGCAATCACTCAAATTTTTTGAAAAAATTTGGCAATTTTCCTTGCTAACAATTCCTGCACGCCACGTTTATGATTCTCTCCAGCGATAACAATGATGCGCCAAACCGCGTCATTGCTCATGAAAATAGCAGCAGCCGCCGAATCGGCCCCCTGGAGAATAAGATGAAAAAATTAGAAGATGTTGGTGTACTGATAGCGCGTATTTTAATGCCAGTTCTGTTTATTACCGCAGGATGGGGAAAAATTAGCGGCTATGCGGGCACACAGCAGTATATGGAAGCGATGGGCGTACCAGGATTCCTGCTGCCGCTCACCATACTGCTTGAGTTCGGCGGCGGTCTGGCGATTCTGCTGGGGTTCCTCACCCGCACCACTGCGCTTTTCACCGCTGGTTTTACGTTGCTGACGGCATTGATCTTCCATAGCAATTTTGCAGAAGGTGTAAACTCGCTGATGTTTATGAAAAACCTGACCATTGCCGGCGGATTCTTATTACTGGCGTTAACCGGGCCTGGCGCGTTCAGCCTTGACCGTCTGCTGAATAAAAAGTGGTAAGCAATCTATACTCAATTAAAAAAGCGAGGGAATAGCGCCTCGCTTTTGTCATCTGAAGGAGAGAGACATGGGACAACTGCTCGATGGCGTCTGGCACGACACCTGGTATGACACCAAATCTTCCGGGGGGAAATTTCAGCGTTCAGCGTCGGCTTTCCGCAACTGGCTTACCGCTGACGGCACGCCCGGACCTTCCGGCGAAGGCGGATTCGCCGCAGAAAAAGATCGTTACCATCTGTACGTTTCCCTTGCCTGCCCCTGAGCGCATCGCACGCTCATTTTCCGTAAACTGAAAGGTCTGGAGCCGTTTATTCCGGTTTCCGTCGTGAATCCATTGATGCTGGAAAACGGCTGGACGTTTGATGATACTTTTCCGGCGGCCACCGGCGATACCCTCTATCAGCATGAATTTCTCTACCAGTTGTATCTGCACGCCGATCCACACTACAGCGGCCGCGTCACCGTACCGGTCTTATGGGATAAAAAAAATCATACTATCGTCAGCAACGAGTCCGCCGAAATCATTCGTATGTTTAACTCCGCCTTCAATGGGCTGGGCGCTAAAGCCGGGGATTACTATCCCCCCGCGCTGCAAAGCAAAATTGACGAGTTAAACGGCTGGATTTATGACAACGTTAATAACGGCGTTTATAAAGCAGGCTTCGCCACCAGCCAGCAAGCGTATGATGAAGCGGTAGACAAGGTATTTACTGCGCTGGCGCGCCTGGAACAGATTCTCGGACAGCACCGCTATCTGACGGGCGACCAGTTGACCGAGGCGGATATCCGCTTATGGACGACCCTGGTACGCTTTGATCCGGTTTACGTGACTCATTTCAAATGCGACAAATACCGAATCAGCGACTACCTGAATCTGTACGGTTTCCTGCGCGATATCTATCAAATACCGGGCATTGCTGAAACTGTTAATATGGACCATATTCGTCACCACTATTTCCGTAGCCATAAAACGATTAACCCCACGGGTATCATTTCTGTCGGACCGTGGCAGGATCTGCTCGAACCTCACGGGCGCGACGTGCGCTTTGGCTAATTTCAGGCGTCCTCCGGGACGCCTTATTAATAAATACCACAAATATTTACCAACATTTCATTCGCGGCTATTCTTAGTTTGATTACTTTAAAAACAAGTGATTGAACCATTATTGAGGCGAAAATGGATTGGTATTTAAAGGTTTTAAAAAATTATCTGGGATTTGGCGGCCGCGCGCGACGCAAAGAGTACTGGATGTTTATTCTGGTCAATATCATCTTTACCTTTGTGTTGGGCCTGCTGGACGCCATGCTTGGCTGGCAACGCGCCGGGGGTGAAGGCGTTCTGACCACCATTTACGGCGTTCTGATCTTTTTACCGTGGTGGGCCGTGCAGTTCCGTCGTCTGCATGACACTGACCGCTCCGCATGGTGGCTACTGTTGCTACTTATCCCCATTATCGGCTGGCTTATCATCATCGCGTTCAACTGCCAGAATGGTACGCCGGGCGACAACCGCTTCGGCCCCGATCCGAAACGCTTTTCCTGATGGCGGCGCGGCGCCGCTTTTAAAGCGCCGCGCGCTATTTATTTTCCGGCGAATAGCTTAGGTATTTCCCGCAGGCACCAGGCTTTTGCCTCCCCCATACTGTCGCGCCGCCAGGCCATAATAATATCGATTTCGCTGGTCGATTCCGGGCTGACCACGCGTAGCCGCCCTTCGGCAATATCCTGTTCCACCATCGAATATGGCATGGTCGCGACGCCAAGCCCGGCCAGCAGCTCCTGACGTTTATCTTCAATCGTGCTTACCGTCAGACGTGGCTGCTTATCCAGCAGTTGCACCGTTAATACCGGCCGCTCGCGCGCGGTATCCGCTACCGCTACGCCGCGGTATTTAACCCGCGTCACTTCCGAAAGCGGCTCCGGCTCCTGATGAATAGGATGGTCAGGCGCGGCGACATACACATTCATAAGCGTATACAACTTACGGGAGTTAATTTCCGACGACGATCGAAAATGCATATCCGGAGCGATGACGATATCCGCCCGTCCCTGCTCAAGCCGCTCCCATGCGCCAGCCAGTACTTCGGTAATCAATGAAAGCTGCGTATTGGCTTTAGCGGCCAGCCGGTCGATCAGCGGAAAAAAAGCAGGCGTCGGTACCAGAGCTTCAGTGACCAGCGTCAGATGAGTTTCCCAACCGCGGGCCAACGCTTCAGCATCCGTCGTTAACTTGTCTGCCGCTTCCAGCAATACCCGCCCGCGTTCCAGCAGCATACGTCCGACGTTGGTGAATTTTGTACGATGGCCGGAGCGATCGAACAGTACAACGTCCAACTCTTCTTCCAGCTTCTGCATGGTGTAACTCAGCGCGGAGGGCACCCGCCCCAACTCATCAGCCGCTGCGGCAAAACTGCCCCGGCGGTCAATGGCGTCCATCACACGCAATGCTTCAAGCGTCAGCGCTCTCTCTTTAGCCATAACGTTCTCATTCAGGAAATTTGAACATACCGGGCAGAATATCTGGCTAACAATGCAGCGTCCAGCCCCTTAACATAAAAGGAAGTAAAGAGAGGTTAATAACGATGATTACGACCCGAACCGCCAAACAATGTGGACAAGCAGACTACGGATGGCTACAGGCCCGCTATACCTTCTCCTTTGGACACTATTTCGACCCTACACTGCTGGGCTACGCGTCGTTGCGCGTACTGAACCAGGAAGTGCTGGCGCCGGGCGCCTCTTTTCAGCCTCGAACTTATCCAAAGGTGGATATTTTAAACCTGATTCTGGACGGCGAAGCGGAATACCGCGACAGCGACGGCAACCATGTACAGGCTAAAGCGGGCGAAGCGTTACTGCTCGCCGCGCAGCCGGGCATTAGCTACAGCGAACATAATCTCAGCAAAGTTAAGCCGTTAACCCGAATGCAACTGTGGCTTGACGCCTGTCCTGAACGGGAAAACACGCTGGTACAAAAAATCCCACTCCTGGCGGCGCAACAACAGCTTCTTGCCTCGCCCGACGGTGAGCAAAACAGCTTACAACTGCGCCAACAGGTCTGGGTACATCATATTACGCTGGAGAAAGGCGAATCGCTTAATTTCCAGCTTCACGGGCCGCGCGCCTATTTGCAATCGATTCACGGTACGTTCCACGCGATGACGCACAACGAAGAACGCGAGGCGTTAACCTGCGGAGATGGCGCATTTATTCGTGATGAACCTAACATTACGCTGGTTGCCGATACGCCGCTGCGCGCATTACTGGTAGATTTACCGGTGTAGCCAGCCAGAAAAGGAGTCGCAAGATGAGCAAAAAATCGGCGAAGAAACGTCAGCCCGTGGTAAAACCTGCCGTACAGGAGACGATGAGCGCCACTGTGCCGCTGGGCTATGAAGAGATGCTAACCGAACTGGAAGCCATCGTGGCGGACGCCGAAGCCCGGCTGGCAGAAGAAGAGGCCGCAGCCTGAAATCATGCCGGATGGCGACGCAAGCGCCCGCTCCGGCTGATAACAGGTAGACCCGATAAGCGCAGCGCCATCGGGCAACACGCTGCCCCGACGTCATGCCGGGGCGTGATTATTAATGCGCTTTACTGGCCATAATCTCGATGATCTGCTTGTCGGTCTGCTGCATTGAGCGACACGCCAGCGAACACAAATTCGCAATAGATTGTTCGACATTGTGCGCCACAATCCCTTCGTTTCCGGTCACCGCCGTATCATCCAACGCCATCAGTACGGCTTTCCACGCCGCCGACGCGCTGGTAGAGACTTTCATCGCGCAGCTATTCGACGCGCCATCGCAAATCATCCCGCTGACATCACCAATCATACTGCTGATAGCCATTGCGATAGTGTCGTAACGACCATCTATCAGCCACGCCATACCCGCTGCCGCGCCCATCGCCGCCGTAGTTGCCGCGCACAGCGCCGACAAACGCGGAAGCTGATGGTGAATATAGATAGCGCTCAAATGCGATAACATGAGCGCGCGCGCCAGGCGTTCGTCATCGGCGCCGACATGTTCAGCAACCACCATGACTGGCACCGTGGCGGTAATCCCCTGGTTGCCGGAGCCGGAGTTGCTCATCGCGGGCAACGTGGCGCCGCCCATTCTGGCGTCTGACGCCGCGCTGGTACGGATCAAAATCGCCGTGGAGAGATCTTTCGCCAGCAGACCGCGATCGCACTGTTTGGCCAGCGTCGAACCAATATGCAGCCCCCAGGAACCACGCAGTCCCTCCTGCGACAACGCGCCGTTTAGCCTCGCCGCATCGAGAATAAAGCGGATAGCGTCAAAGGGCACCGCATTCACAAACGCCAGGATCTCTTCCAGCGAGGTATGAGACAGCACTCCCAGTGGCGAGGTTTTTTCTTCTTCCTGCGCATTATCGGCCTGGGTAAATACCACGCCCTTGTCGGTTTCTATCCGCACAATGTTTGTATGATCGCCGACGATCGTGACACATGCCCAGCTATCGCCGCTATACACTTTCGCCCGTGAAAACAGGATATCGTTACATGGCTCCTGCAACATCACTGCGACATGTCCGGCGGCCAGCATCGCTTTTGCATCGGCAACGGCTTTAGCGGAAGCGTCTTTTAACACCTCCAACCCGGCTTTCGCATCACCGCCCAACACGCCAAGCGCCGCGGCGATCGGTAGCCCTACCATTCCCGTTCCTGGAACGGTAACGCCCATACCATTTTTCATCAGATTAGGCGAAACCCACGCGTCAATGCGTTCAACTGTGCCGTCAAGTTCAGCCGCCGCCGCCGCTGCCGCCAGCGCCAGTGAAATTGGCTCAGTACACCCCAGCGCCGGTTTTACTTCTTCCTGTACGGCCAGGATAAAACTTTGCCACAATGGATTTATTTTAGATTCAAACATAACAACAACCTTAATCTCAGGTATATCAAGAGAATGCCAGGAACGGAGAAACGCATAGCAGCAGACCGGTAATAATAATCAGGTACAACGAAGCGCCTTTATATTTGTGCAATGCGGGAACCTTGTAGACCAACCATGCCGGAATTAAACAGCCCACCATACCGAAGATAGGGCTACAAATAGAGGTGAAGCTCAGTACCGGCGCATTGAGCACAATGGCGCTCCAGGCCAGCAAAATAGCGAAAATCATAATGCCGCGCTGTACCAGATTTTCCTTAATCTTCTCGGCGGGCATTTTGCGGCGCAGGATATTCATCACAATGCCTTGCGTCGCTTCGCGGAATCCTAAATAAACGCCAAAGAAGGCGGTCATGACGGCAAAGATGTTCAGAATTACGCTAACCACTTTGACCCAGCCAGCGCCATCGCCGCTAATAAATTGCGCGGCGATCGCCAGGGCGGAAATATTCTGCTCGTAGGCTTTCACCGCTTCGTCATGCCCCATCGCCAGGGTGAAGGAAACCGCATAGAAAAATACGGTAACGAACAGGATGCCAAACGCGATATTCATGGCACGCAGCGCTTTATGGCGTGCGACCTCAATAGATTTTTCGCGTGAACGGTAAGAGATCACCATTGGGCTTAACGTCTGGATAAATAAAATCGAGGTCAGCGTAAATGGCAGGGTAATAATGGCGTTTTTAATCAGCAGGGCCATCGGCGGCAGCGCGCCAATGTTATACAGATGCCACATACCCACCATAGAGACGCCCAGCGCCGCCACTACCAGTAGCTTGGTCAGCACCATGCCGGTGGAGATTTTGGACAGTAATTTTTCACCGCGTGAGGAAATCGCTACCAGGATGCAGATCAGCACCAGACCATAAAATGGACTATCGGAAAGCAATCCTTCCGTTACGCCGAAAGTATGCAGATAAGAGGCGCTGTCGTTAGTAATCGCCGTAGAATAGACGAACATCCAGATGACGAGCATCACAAAGTACAGCGCGCCTAATAAAATACCCCAGTTTTTGCCCAGATAGCCGCTGATCACGCTGGGGTAGTCTTTACATTCCGGGGATTCCGCCAGCGTATTAATAAACAGCCGCTGGAACAGGTACATGGCCGGATAGCCAATAATAGAAGAGAGTAAAAAGACCCAAAGTCCCATCAGGCCAACCTGGACAGGAAGAAAAACGATCCCTGCGCCGATCGCCATCCCGATACTCATAATAACCCAACCGGTGTCGGTACTATCAAATTTGATGGCTTCACGCCATTCGCTTTCTGTCATCCCTGCCCGACGCGCCGGGGCTGATGCGTCGAGGATTACGCTGGTATTACTAGCCGATTCCATAGAATTCTCGCTCAATGTGTAGGTAGAGGTTTTTTTATTTTTCGTGCCGCAGCAAGGCGATATGCAGAACGTGAGGTGCAGGTACTTTCTTGTAATAAGAAAATCATACGCGCACGATAAGAGAAAAACTTACCAATAAAACGCCTGCATTTCTTGTGGGTTAAGAATTATTTTCTATTTACTATTTATTTAATATTGTTATTTTCTCTATTTGACGCGTATCACAACAAAAAATGGCGCACTTTGGTGCGCCCTTTTCTCAGCTTCTGTCTTCTGCGTTATCCCATAGCCTGCTCACTCTGCGCCTGTCGGGCCTATCCACAAACGACTTTAATCGCCAGACCGCCGCGCGACGTCTCGCGATATTTGTCGTTCATGTCTTTACCCGTTTCGTACATGGTTTCGATCACTTTATCGAGCGAAACCCGCGGCTCAGAGGTACGGCGTAGCGCCATTCGCGCCGCATTCACCGCTTTAACGGCGTTAATCGCATTACGTTCAATACAAGGGATTTGTACCTGACCCGCCACCGGGTCACAGGTGAGGCCAAGGTTATGCTCCATCGCAATTTCCGCCGCAATACAGACCTGCGCCGGGCTGCCGCCCAGCAGTTCTGTCAGCCCCGCCGCCGCCATCGAACACGCGACGCCAACCTCGCCCTGACACCCCACTTCCGCGCCGGATATCGAGGCGTTCATCTTGTACAGCATGCCAATCGCCCCCGCCGACAGCAGATAGCGGGCGATAGAGTTGGCATTGACCGGACGACGGAATTTGTCGTAATAGGCCAGCACCGCGGGAATAATGCCGCACGCGCCGTTGGTCGGCGCGGTGACCACTCGCCCGCCCGCCGCGTTCTCTTCGCTCACGGCCAGGGCGAACATGTTAATCCAGTCGATGACGTTCATCGGATCGCGGGAGAGATTATCGCTGGAGACCAGCAGACGCCGTAACGCTACCGCGCGGCGTGGAACGTTCAGCGGCCCCGGCAGCACGCCCTCAGTATTCATGCCACGTTCAATTCCGGTCGCCATCACCTGCCAGATGCGGGCAAAGCCAGCGTCAATCTGCTCTTTGCTCCGCAACGCCAGTTCATTTTGCATCATCAGGCCGGAAACCGAGAGCCCCTGCCTTTCACACAGCGTCAACAGTTCGCTGGCGGAATGAAAATCATACGGCACCGATTTTTCTACGTCGTGCGACTGGCCAAAGCGTTCCTCTTCGACAATAAAGCCGCCGCCAATAGAGTAATACGTTTTGTGTAAAAGCGGCGTTTGTCCGTGCCAGGCGGTAATACGCATACCGTTTTCATGGCGCGCCAGGGTTTCAGCGTGAAAGAAAATACTGTCGGCGACGGGAAAATCCACCACATGCGCGCCACCCGCCACCGATAAACGGCTGATGCGGGCAACCTCCTGGATAAACGCCGGAATGCTATCAATATTGACATCCTGCGGCGTATTGCCCGCCAGGCCCATAATGACGGCGGTATCGGTCGCGTGGCCTTTGCCCGTCAGCGATAGCGATCCGTAAAGATCAACCGTGATGCGCGTCGTTCGCGGCAGGTCGCCGCTGTCGATCAGCCGATCGATAAAACATTTTCCTGCATTCATTGGCCCTACGGTATGGGAGCTTGAAGGTCCAATGCCAATCTTAAAAATATCAAATGCGCTAATCATATCTCCCCCTAAGATTACCGTTCAGTGAAGATCCGTCGCGGGGCGATCCACACGATCGCCCCGTTCACGTTACATCGCCTGAGTAAAGGTGCGCGAAATAACGTCCTGTTGCTGCTCACGAGTCAGCGCATTGAAGCGCACGGCATAGCCGGAAACGCGGATCGTCAGGTTCGGGTAGTTTTCCGGATGTTCAATCGCATCCAGCAACATTTCACGGTTCATGACATTGACGTTCAGATGCTGCCCGCCTTCTACCTGTGCTTCATGATGGAAATAACCGTCCAGCAGGCCGACAAGATTGGTTTTCCGCACCGCATCTTCTTTCCCGAGCGCCGCAGGCACAATCGAGAAGGTGTACGAAATACCGTCTTTGGCGTAGGTAAACGGCAGTTTCGCCACCGACGTCAGCGAGGCCACCGCCCCTTTGCGGTCACGACCATGCATCGGGTTCGCCCCCGGCGCGAACGGCGTTCCGGCGCGGCGTCCATCCGGCGTATTGCCGGTCTTCTGCCCGTACACGACGTTCGAGGTGATGGTCAAAATGGACTGCGTCGGCACCGCATTGCGATACGTCGGCAACACGCTAATTTTTTGCATAAAGCGTTTCACCAGGTCGCAGGCGATGCTGTCCACGCGCTCATCGTTGTTGCCGTACTGCGGATACTCGCCTTCAATAGCAAAGTCGATGGCAAGGCTGTTTTCGTCGCGGATCGGCTTCACCTGAGCGTACCTGATGGCGGACAGGGAATCCGCCGCCACCGACAGTCCGGCGATGCCGCACGCCATCGTCCGATACACATCACGGTCGTGCAGCGCCATCAGCGAAGCTTCATAGCTGTACTTATCGTGCATGTAGTGAATGATGTTCAGCGCGCTAATGTACTGCACCGCCAGCCAGTCCATAAAGTGGTCGAGGCTCTCCATTACCGCGTCGTAATCCAGCACCTCATCCATTAATGGCGCGGTTTTCGGCCCAACCTGGATTTTCAGTTTCTCATCAACGCCGCCATTGATAGCGTACAGCAACGTTTTGGCAAGGTTGGCGCGCGCGCCGAAGAACTGCATCTGCTTACCGATGACCATCGGGCTGACGCAACAAGCGATGGCGTAATCGTCGCTGTTAAAGTCGGTACGCATTAAATCGTCGTTTTCATACTGCAAAGATGAGGTCACGATGGAGACCTGCGCAGCATATTTCTTGAATGCCACCGGCAACGCTTCTGACCACAGTATGGTCAGGTTCGGCTCCGGCGCTGGTCCCATCGTGTGCAGGGTATGCAGATAACGGAAGGAGTTTTTCGTCACCAGAGTGCGGCCATCGAGCCCCATCCCTCCAATAACTTCGGTGGCCCAGATCGGATCGCCGGAAAAGAGCGAATCAAATTCCGGCGTGCGCAGGAAGCGCACCATGCGGATCTTCATGATGAAATGGTCGATCAGCTCCTGCGCCTGCTGCTCTGTCAGAAGGCCCGCGTTGAAATCGCGCTCAATGTAGATATCAAGGAACGACGCGGTTCTTCCCAGCGACATTGCACCGCCATTTTGCGATTTTACCGCTGCCAGGTAGGCGAAGTAGAGCCACTGTACCGCTTCCTGCGCGTTCCGCGCCGGGCGGGAGATATCATAGCCGTATTTCGCCGCCATCTCCTGCATTTGCAGCAGCGCGCGACGGTGCTCCGCCAACTCCTCACGCAGGCGAATCGTCGCCTCAAGATTCTGTCCCTGCTCCAGATTCGACTGCAGGTCGGCGAATTGCAGCTCGCGTTCGCGTACCAGATAACGGATGCCATACAGCGCGACGCGACGATAATCGCCAATAATGCGCCCGCGACCATAACCATCCGGCAAACCGGTTAATACGCCGGATTTACGGCAGCGCAGCATATCCGGCGAGTAAACATCGAATACGCCCTGATTATGGGTTTTCCGCAGGTCGGTAAAGGTATATTCAAAATCGGCGTCCATTTCGCGGCCATAAGCGTGGAATGAACTTTTGATCATGTTAACGCCGCCAAACGGATGCAAAGCGCGTTTAAGCGGCTTATCCGTTTGTAAACCGACGATTTTTTCCAGATCTTTTTCAATATACCCCGCATCGTGCGCGGTAATCGTCGTCGCGATGTTGGTATCGAAATCCACCGGCGCATGGGTCGCGTTCTCGATACGTATTCCCGCCATCACCTTTTCCCACAACGCCGTGGTCGCTGGCGTCGCGTCGGCGAGAAAAGATTCATCCCCCTCATAGGGCGTATAGTTATGCTGAATAAAATCACGGACATTAATTTCTTCTTTCCAGTCCGTACCTTTAAAATCACGCCATGCTTCGGCATACAGCATATCGCTGGTATCGATATTTACCTTCATGAAAAATAATCTCTCTACAGAACAGCCGTTAAGTTATGCAAATTCCACTGGTGCTTTCACGTTGCCTAAATGAATGGCATCAAGGGCAATCATTTTCTCTTCATTCGTGGGAATAACAGCGCAAATAACCTGAGAAGGGTTAGCGGAAATAATGCGCTCGCCGTGAGAATTCGGCTGCTTATTCATTTCAACGTCTAACGTAAGCCCCAGCACGCCCAGATGTTCAATGACCAACTGGCGAATTAATACTGAATTTTCACCAATACCGCCGGTAAAAATAATGCCATCCAGCCGATGTAACGATGCCGCGTGTCCGGCAATGTGACGGGCGATACGGTGGACAAACGTTTTTATCGCTAACCGGGCGCGCTCATGTCCTTCGTGCCAGGCTTTTTCCAGGACTCTAAGGTCGGATGACAACCCGGAGATGCCGAGCAAACCGGACTCTTTATTCACCACTCGCTCCAGATCGCTCAACGTCTGCCCGGTTTCTTTAGCTATCCACGCCATCGCGCCGAAATCAACGTCGCCACTGCGAGTGCCCATCATCAGCCCCTCAAGCGGCGTCATCCCCATTGAGGTATCCACGCTCTGACCATTGCGTACCGCGCAGATAGACGCCCCATTGCCCAGATGCGCGACAATCAGACCCGAGTTTTTTTCATCGAGGTCAAGCAGTTCATACGCGCGCCGCGAAACATAGCGATGCGACGTACCGTGAAAGCCGTAGCGACGCACACCCAGGCTGGAAAAATATTCCCACGGCAATCCGTACAAATAGGCTTCCGGCGCCAGCGTCTGGTGGAAACTGGTATCAAATACCGCCACCTGACGCACGGCCGGGAAAAGGTGCCGCGCCGCGTCAATGCCGCTTAAATTAGCGTAATTATGCAGCGGCGCTAAAGGTGATACCCGACGAATATTATCGATAATCTCATCGGTAATAATGACGGACTGCGTAAATAGCTCTCCACCGTGCGCGATACGGTGACCAATTAATGCCACGCTATCCGTTAAATCACGTTTTTCCAGCTCAAAGGCAATGGCTTTTAACGCGTCCTCATAATTAGAGTGCGCGAGGTTTATCGGCTTATCGCCATTAATAGATAAAAAGGCGTTTTCAGTATTCATTCCATCTGCTATTCCCGCCATTAAAACATCACAGGTAGCGACATCCAGTACAGAGAATTTGATAGAAGATGATCCGCAATTAATGACCAGAACGACCGGAAATTCATTCATGTAGTGCCTCCGTCGATGTCAGCCTGCGTCCGCGCCCTGGGGCGGAACGCAGGCTAAACGTGAGGATTAGAACAATTTGTAGACAATATTCAGGATGGTCAGCAGACCAATCAGGGTGACGAACACGTTATCCAGACGACCACGGTACTTCGCCAGCGACGGCGCTTTACGAATGGCGTACATCGGCAGCAGACATAACAGCGAGGCGATAATCGGCGCGCCCATCGCTTCAATCAGGTCCAGAATGTTCGGGTTTGCGTAAGCTACGACCCAGGTAGACCCCATAATGAAGATCATGCTGATGGTGTTAAGCTTGCCCATAGAGACTTTGGTTTTATCGCCTTTATAACCGAATTTCAGCACCAGGCCGTTCAGCCCTTCCAGCGTCCCCAGGTAGTGACCGAAGAAAGATTTGAAAATAGCAACCAGCGCGATGATAGACGCGCCATACTCCAGCACCGTTGCAAAAGTGGATTTTGTCCCCGACAAAGAGGCGAAATGGTTGGCCAGGTAGGAAAGTACCGGAATGTTCTGCGCTTTCGCATCCGCCATGTTCTGCGGAGAGAGCGTAAACAGGCAGCTAAAGGCGAAGAACATCACCACGGCGACCATCAGCATACTGGCGCGCGAGATGATCTGTGAACATTTACGCTCGGTAAATTCGCGGCCAAACTCTTTCTCATACTCTTCCCGCTTAGACACCACGAAGGAAGAGACGATGGGCGAAAAGTTAAAGGAGAACACCATGATAGAGATGCCCAGCCACACCGTAACCAGTATGCCATCGTGCCCGGTCAGCGCGATATTACTGAGATCAACCTGATCGATAACCGCCGAGTTCCAGTAAGGAATCAGCGATAATGAGATTAGCACCAGGCTGGCGATAAACGGCCATACCAGGTAACTCATCACCTTAACCATCAGATCTTTACCAAACCAGATCACAAAGGCCATCAGCAGCAGCAAGAACAGCGCCACGAAACCGCGATTCAACGCTGGCATCTGCAACTGGTTTTCCCAAAATGTCATGAACGTGTTAGTGATGGTGACGCCATAAATCCACAGCAGCGGACAAATCGCAAAGAAGTAAAGGAACGTGATAACTACCCCGCCCGTTTTACCAAAGTGCTCTTCGACCGTTTCCGTAATATTGCCGGACGGATTAGATCCGGATAAACACAGACGCGCCAGCGCCCGGTGACAATAGAACGCAATGGGGTAAGCTAAAACCAGCATCAGCAGAATGGGGATAAGCCCGCCAAACCCGGCGCGGATAGGGAAAAACAGCACCCCGGCGCCAATGGCGGTACCAAATAAACCCAGCGTCCACGTCGTGTCCGATTTACGCCATGACGACTGTTTTGCCTGGCTGGATACAATGCTATCAGTAGTACTCATATCCTATCCTCACGAAAAGATTAAGCGTCAACTAAACCCGTAATTTGTGATACCCGAGAAAGATCGATATTGCCGCCAGAAATAATACTGACCGTTTTTCTGTTCTGAATATGGCTATCTAATTTCCCACTTAATAGTGCGGCGCAAGCCAGAGCTCCAGCGCCTTCAGTAATAACCTTATTGCGCTGAATTAAAGCGATCATGCTGTTACGAATTTCATCTTCGCTAACCAGGACAATGTCATCGACTAATTCACGAACGATTTCATAGGTTAAATTACCCGGGCGGGAGACATCACAACCATCCGCCAGGGTGCTGGTCGTTCGGTGCGTGGTTATTTCGCCAGCATAATAAGACGCCGCCATACCGTGAACATTTTCGGCCTGTACGCCGATAACTTTAATGGTCGGGTTAATCGATTTAATCGCAATGGCAATACCTGCAATTAAACCGCCGCCGCCAATAGGCACGATGACATTATCGACATCGTACAGATCTTCCATAATTTCCAGACCAATAGTGCCCTGTCCGGCAATGACTTTTGGATCGTCGTAAGGCGGAATAAAAATGCGGCCTTCGGTTTCGACAATTTCACTCACCTTAGCGATGGTGTCATTGAAGTTGTCACCGTGGAGCACCACTTCCGCCGAATAATCACAGGTGGCCACCACTTTTGACTTTGGCGCGCCCTTCGGCATCACGACTTTGCCGTCAATACCCAGCATTGCGCAAGAAAGAGAAACGCCCTGTGCATGATTACCTGCGGAACAGGCCACGACGCCTTTACGTTTTTCCGCCTCCGTTAACGAGCTAAGTTTGTTAAAAGCGCCACGAATTTTAAATGAACCCGTACGCTGCATATTTTCAAACTTGAGAAATATTTCGCCTTTGCAACGTTCACTAAAATAGTTAGAGCGAGGCATTCCCGTTTTATATATCTTCCCCGCCAGTCTTTTTTTCGCTTCGAGGATATCTTCAATTGCAACCGGGAGATCGTATGTAATGTGCATTATAACCTCTTAACCTGGGTATTAAAAATAAGTTACCGTTGCCCACTGTTCAAAAGAAACAGGTGACGTCAATTTCGCTAAATATGTTTATTCCATATCATTCAATTTCTATTAACTGCCTGCGTCTGCATCCATTATATGATGAATATTGTTTAGCCAATTCTACTAATACTGAAGCGGCTTTTTTGATACGATAATTTTTAGACCATACCGCCGCATAACGTGCGACGGGTAACGTGTCTTGTATGGGTATCGTGATAAATTGATTAGAGCCAAAAGGCGTGGTCATATCGCAGGGAATAACAGTTAAGAAATCAGCATTGAGAACAAGATTATATATTGTGACGACGGAATCTGTTTTAACAATGTTTTCGATGCTGATGCCATTTCGTTGTAGAGTGGTGAGTAATTCGCTGTAGTAGCCCATATTCGTTTGCGGCAACACCCACTGTTCGTCTTTTAACGATTCCAGTGTGATGGTGCCGGTGCATGTTCGGGACTTGCTGGCTACCAAGACAAACTCTGATTCAAACAGCGGCTCGACATGCAGATCCTGTAGCTGCATTTCATTACTGAGCGTACCGATAGCAAAGTCCAGCCGCCCGTCGCGCAGGGCCGGCAGAAATGAAGAGAGCTGGGCTTCGTACATGGATACCTGCGCTTTTGGAAAGACCTCTTTGAACTTATGAATCATATCGGACATGAAGGTAAAGCCAATCAGCGAAGGAAAGCCAAACGAGACGTCGACAACGGTATTGCACGTCATACTGTTCATCTCGTTGATCATGTTTTTCATTTCGCGGGTGATAGATTCAGACCAGGAAAGCAGTACCTGTCCCGCTTCGGTCAACGTAACGCCGGTATTTTTACGTACAATTAGCTCAACGCCAAAATAGGCCTCAACATCGCTAATGATTTTACTGACGGCGGGTTGGGTTAACCCTAACGATTTTGCGGCAGAACCGATAGAACCACTTCTAATGACTTCCTGAAAGACCACCAAATGCTGTGTTTTAGGGAGAACAAGAGTATTCATATCTACCGCTCTGAAATAACATTGTGAACGGCAGGAAGTGTAGCAAATTAAATCTTAAAGGTTATGTGCGACCACTCACAAATTAACTTACCACAATTTTTACATGGTTTTTATTAAATAAAGAAAACCTGATATTTCAATATGTTACAAAAATAAAGCAGTAACTTAGCCTGATTTCAATCAAAAAACAGGGGCGGGATAACGATATATTATGGCGATAACCAGCCTATTTTATCTCCTATTTTTGATATCCCATGAAGACGATATTTCAATCAATTACGGGACATTTTATCGGCAATTCCAGCGTTAAATTTAAAGCATAATTTCTCAAATTTAAGTATAAACCGAAGGTAAATGCGCTTAAAAACCGTTACGCATCACATTTTTTTACCTTATTTGTTTGTAAAGAAACATTTAATAAAATTTTAACCAAAATATTTCATACATTTAATTTTCATTTACAACAAATAATTTACACCGCTTTCTTGCTGTTTTTCAGGATGTAATTTTGTGAAAGAAATCGATTGCTTTTCACTTCAACTAAAAATAGCGCAATCCATAGCGTTTTGTGTTTCTCATCACAAAAACGAATAATATTATGTCACCACGGCTGTCAATTAATTGCCGGATGGTGACGCTGGCGTCTTCTGCAACCTCTATACCCTTCACCGGCCTGATAAGCAAAAACCCGCCGAAGCGGGTTTTATGAAGAAGTGAAGCTGACCGATAAGCCGGGTTCTGTCGTGGACAGTCATTCATCTAGGCCAGCAATCGCTCACTGGCTCAAGCAGCCTACCCGGGTTCAGTACGGGCCGTACCTTATGAACCCCTATTTGGCCTTGCTCCGGGTGGAGTTTACCGTGCCACGGACTGTTACCAGCCGCGCGGTGCGCTCTTACCGCACCCTTTCACCCTTACCTGATCCCACTTGCGTGGGCCATCGGCGGTTTGCTCTCTGTTGCACTGGTCGTGGGTTTCCCCCCCAGGCGTTACCTGGCACCCTGCCCTATGGAGCCCGGACTTTCCTCCCCTCCGCCCGTCTCCCCGAAAGGACGACGACGAAGCGGCGACTGTCTGGTCAGCTTCGGCGCGCAGTATAGAGGGTTCGCGCGACTTTGTCACCCTGCGCTGCGCATTCCTATCGCCAGAGCGGCAGCAACATTTCTGGATGCCCGATAAATATTGTCAAAAGCGCCCCGAAAAGCCTCCTCCAGCGTCACGATGCGCGTGAGTACGCTAAAGACAGCGTCGATGCCATAATGATGCACTATCCCTACATCGTGCGTCAGGTTGCCGGCAATGCCAATCACTGGCTTATGATATTTTTTCGCCACATTCGCGACGCCAATCGGCACTTTACCGCGAATACTTTGGCTATCAATCCGCCCTTCTCCCGTCACCACCAGCGTACAGTCGTGGATATGCTCCTCCAGGTTCAGTGCCGCCGTGACAATTTCGATCCCGCTGCGTAATTCCGCACCGAGAAAAGCCATTAACGCCGCCCCCATACCGCCTGCCGCGCCTGCGCCGGGCGCCGCCTTTACGTCGACATTCAGCGATTTTTTTATGATGTCGGCATAGTGAGCAAGATTTCTGTCCAGCTCAACAATGTTCTCTTCGGTCGCGCCTTTCTGCGGCCCAAAAATTCGTGATGCGCCGTTGTCGCCGATCAGAGGATTAGAGACATCGCAAGCGACACGAATCGCGCAGAGTTTTAAACGGGGATCGAGCTCTAAAATATCAATGTCGCTTAGACAATGAAGGCTTCCGCCACCGTAACCGATATCCGCGCCGTTTGCATCGCGCAGTTTTGCGCCTAACGCCTGCATCATCCCCGCACCGCCGTCATTTGTCGCGCTGCCGCCAATGCCGATAATGATATTGCTTGCGCCGCTTTCCAGCGCCTGCAATATCAGCTCCCCCGTTCCCCGCGAGGTAGTAATCAAAGGGTTGCGTTTTTCTGGTGGAACCAGCGCCAGTCCGCTGGCCGCCGCCATTTCAATAAACGCGGTTTTACCATCCCCGGACATTCCCCAGCAGGCTTTCACTTTTTCACCCAACGGCCCGGTCACCCATGCGGCGCGTTCAACGCCCTGCGTCGCGGCAATCATGGCTTCGACCGCTCCTTCGCCGCCATCGGCAACCGGAACAGAGACATATTGCGCATCGGGGAAAATTTCCCGAAATCCTTTTTCTATCGCCTGCGCTACCTCGGCGGCAGAAAGGCTTTCTTTATAGGAGTCGGGGGCAATTACGATTTTCATAGTGGTAGCCTGTTACTGCACAACGCCGGATGGCGTTTCACTTATCCAGCCTGAAATTCAGGCCCGGATCGCTACACGCCATCCGGGCACAACGTCGTTAGCGAGTGACTTCCACTTTCGCCAGTTTTTCGTAGTAGCACGCCAGCGCGCTATGGTCGTCATTACCGTGTCCATCCGCGCGTAACGCCTGCATCATTTCCATAACGGCGGCGGTCAGCGGGAGCTGCGCGCCAACGCCGTGGGAGGTATCCAGCGCATTCGCCAGATCTTTAATGTGCAGATCGATACGGAAACCTGGTTTAAAGTTTCGGTCCATGACCATCGGCGCTTTCGCATCCAGTACCGTGCTGCCAGCCAGACCGCCGCGAATCGCCTGATAGACCAGATCCGGGTTGACGCCCGCTTTAGTCGCCAGCGTCAGCGCTTCAGACATGGCGGCGATATTCAACGCCACGATCACCTGGTTAGCCAGTTTTGTGACGTTGCCTGCGCCGATATCGCCGGTATGCACCACGGAACCCGCCATCGCTTTCATCAGGTCGTAGTACTTGTCGAAAATGGCTTTATCGCCCCCCACCATCACCGACAGCGTGCCATCAATCGCCTTCGGCTCGCCGCCGCTGACCGGCGCATCCAACATCTCAACGCCCTTCGCCTTCAGCGCATCGCTGATTTCACGGCTTGCCAGCGGCGCGATAGAACTCATATCAATCAATACGGTTCCCGGCTTCGCGCCTTCGATGATACCGTTCTCGCCCAGCGCAACCTCTTTCACATGCGGAGAGTTAGGCAGCATCGTGATGATGACGTCACACTGTTCAGCGATCGCCTTCGCCGTAGAGGCCGTTTCCGCGCCTGCGGCAATGACGTCAGCAATCGCTTCAGGATTACGATCGGACACCACCAGCGAATACCCTGCTTTCAGTAAGTTTTTGCTCATGGGCTTACCCATGATGCCTAAGCCAATAAAGCCAACTTTCATCGTCATAGCGTTCTCTCTTTCCATACCAGGATTATTTTTTAAAGGTGTCGGCAAGCTTCTGCGTGCTGGCGCGGAAGGCGCCTAAATCGCTGCCAACGGCGACAAAGGTCGCGCCCCATTCCAGATAACGGCGGGCATCCGCCTCTACCGGCGCCAGAATGCCGCACGGTTTACCGTGCGCTTTAGCGCGGGCGAAAATATGTTGAATCGTCTGCTGCACGTCAGGGTGAGAAGCATTGCCGAGATGACCCAGCGCAGCGGCCAAATCGCTTGGGCCGACAAAAATGCCATCAACGCCTTCCGTTGCGGCGATGGCATCAACATTGTCGACACCCAACTGGCTTTCGATTTGAACAATAATGGTGATGTTTTTGTTCGACTGCGCAAAGTAATCAGGCACCGTACCGAACATATTCGCGCGGTGAGAAACGGAGACGCCGCGAATGCCTTCCGGCGGGTAACGCGTCGAGGCGACGGCGCGAGCCGCTTCCTCTTGCGTTTCAACAAAGGGGATCAGGAAATTATAAAACCCAATATCCAGCATCCGTTTGATAATGACCGGTTCATTGGTTGGCACACGTACCACAGGCGCGCTGGCGCTGCCTTTCAATGCCATTAGCTGCGGAATTAAGGTGGTCACATCGTTCGGCGCATGTTCGCCATCCAGCACCAGCCAGTCAAATCCCGCCAGACCGAGAACTTCGGTGGTGATTGGGCTTGCCAGTGCAGACCAGCAGCCAATCTGCACCTGTTGCGCCGCCAGCGCCGCTTTAAACTTATTCGGGAAAATAGCGTTATTCATCGCTTATACCTTCGCTTATTTCTTTAATTCTCTACATGTGATGCCGCCACCATAACTTATAGCAACGACAATAAAATGCTTATCTGAAATCAGAATGGGTCTCCGCATTCTATTTCTAATGTGGTACACATCCTGTAGCACAATATACCGTTCTGATATCTTTATCGTCTTTTATTATTATCATGGTATTTTCAAATAACTCGTCAGATACACTGAATTCGCCATTCAGTATAAACAGCCTATGGCGGATAATCATTGTGCAAACGCTCATTAAAAAGGGATTATTTAACGCTTATTTTTGAGCATACGCCCATGATACTGGGCGCTAATGCACACATTTACGCTTTACCCGGGCTGCATAAAAAATTTCATAATTTGCGGTGATCTGGATCACATTCTTATATTTATACTCCTGTCATTCTTATTTCATTATGCATGAGCTTTATTTCTTATATTGAGATTTAACGATTTAACCATAACCAAAATAGATAATCCTATTTCTATCATCCAGGCTGGAGAATGTTGAACAATGGCCAATATCGAAATTCGCTAGGAATCGCCATCGGCGTTTTATATAAAAATACATGAAACCGATAATGTCGCAATTATTGTTAATGACCACGGCCTTAAAGCCGGAACACGTTTTCCGGATGGCCTGGAACTGACTGAACATATTCCGCAAGGCCATAAAGTCGCTCTGACGGATATCCCCGCTCACGGCGAAATCATCCGTTATGGCGAAGTCATCGGTTATGCGGTACGCGACATCCCGCGCGGAAGCTGGATCGACGAGTCGCTGGTTGAACTGCCAAAAGCGCCGCCGCTGAATACGCTACCGCTGGCGACCAAAGTACCGGAACCGCTGCCGCCGCTGGAAGGCTATACGTTTGAGGGCTATCGTAACGCCGATGGCAGCGTCGGCACCAAAAATCTGCTTGGCATTACCACCAGCGTGCACTGTGTGGCGGGCGTGGTCGATTATGTGGTGAAAGTGATTGAGCGCGATCTCCTGCCCAAATACCCGAATGTCGATGGCGTTGTAGGGCTAAACCATCTGTACGGCTGCGGCGTGGCAATCAACGCGCCGGCGGCGGTCGTGCCGATTCGCACGATTCATAATATCGCGCTCAACCCCAATTTTGGCGGCGAAGTGATGGTGATTGGCCTCGGTTGCGAAAAACTGCAGCCGGAACGGCTGCTGGAAGGCACCGAGGATGTTCCCGCCATCGCCGTTGAAAGCGCCAGTATTGTGCGTTTACAGGACGAGCAGCATGTCGGCTTTAAATCAATGGTCGACGATATTTTGCGGGTCGCCGAACGCCATCTGACGAAACTGAACCAGCGCCAGCGCGAAACCTGCCCGGCCTCCGAGCTGGTCGTCGGGATGCAATGCGGCGGCAGCGATGCGTTTTCTGGCGTCACGGCAAACCCGGCGGTGGGTTATGCTTCCGATCTGCTGGTACGCTGCGGCGCGACCGTCATGTTCTCGGAGGTCACCGAAGTGCGCGATGCCATTCATCTTCTGACGCCGCGCGCCATCAACGAAGCCGTGGGTAAACGCCTGCTGGATGAAATGGCCTGGTACGATAACTACCTTGATATGGGGAAAACCGATCGCAGCGCTAACCCGTCCCCTGGCAACAAAAAAGGCGGCCTGGCGAATGTGGTGGAAAAAGCGTTGGGCTCTATCGCTAAATCGGGTAAGAGCGCCATTGTCGAAGTATTGTCGCCGGGCCAGCGCCCCACCAAACGCGGCCTGATTTACGCCGCGACGCCCGCCAGCGATTTCGTCTGCGGCACGCAGCAGGTCGCTTCCGGCATTACCGTACAGGTCTTTACCACCGGACGCGGCACGCCGTACGGGCTGATGGCGGTGCCGGTCATTAAAATGGCGACGCGTACCGAGCTGGCGAACCGCTGGTATGACTTAATGGATATCAATGCAGGCACCATCGCCACGGGTGAAGAGACAATCGAAGATGTGGGCTGGAAGCTATTTCACTTTATTCTCGATGTCGCCAGCGGCCGGAAAAAGACTTTCTCGGACCAGTGGGGCCTACATAACCAACTGGCGATATTTAACCCGACGCCAGTGACCTGATCCAGTCAGTACCCTTCTCCGAGCAGGGTATAACCGCATAATCTGTAGACCGGGTAAGCGCCAGCGCTACCCGGTATTTTTTCGCCCTTAGTCTGTAGCCTGAAGTATGTCTGCCCGACATGCTTTTTTTACGCCTAACTTTCGATAGCTTCCATTTTATTTCGAAACTTTCATTTATCAGATCAAAATCACAAAAAAACATTCCAAAAGCCTATAAATTCTTTCAAAGAAAACAAACGAAAGATTTCGGAGGAAGGATGTTTATCATTTCAGGCAGAACAATGCTAAAGAAGGCGCAGCAGGAAGGCTATGCTGTGCCGGCGTTTAACATCCACAACCTGGAGACATTGCAAGTGGTGGTGGAAACCGCCGCAGAATTGCGCTCTCCGCTGATTGTCGCCGGTACGCCAGGCACCTTTAGCTACGCAGGCGTCGGTAATATCGTGGCTATCGCCGCAGAACTGGCGAAAAGCTGGAATCATCCTCTCGCGGTACATCTCGATCATCATGAAAAACTGGCCGACATCAAAATGAAAGTCGCCGCCGGGGTACGCTCGGTCATGATCGACGGGTCGCATTTCCCCTTTGCCGACAATATTGCGCTGGTGAAAAGCGTGGTTGATTACTGTCATCGCTACGATGTCAGCGTTGAAGCTGAACTTGGGCGTCTCGGCGGGCAGGAAGACGATCTTATCGTTGACGGTAAAGATGCGCTTTATACCCATCCGGAACAGGCCCGGGAATTTGTAGAAAAAACGGGTATCGACTCGTTAGCCATTGCTATCGGCACCGCTCACGGCCTCTACACCGCTGAACCAAAACTTGATTTTGAACGACTGACGGAAATTCGTCAGCGGGTTGATGTCCCCTTAGTCCTTCACGGCGCCTCTGGCCTGCCGACCCGCGATATTACCCGCGCTATTTCGCTGGGCATCTGCAAAGTTAACGTCGCGACCGAGCTTAAAATCGCCTTTTCCGGCGCGCTTAAAAACTATTTAACGCAACACGCAGAGGCCAGCGATCCCCGCCATTACATGATCCCGGCGAAAGCGGCCATGAAAGAGGTTGTACGTAAAGTGATTGCCGACTGCGGTTGTGAAGGGAAGCTCTAAAGCCCCCGGATTTAGCACGGCAAAGGGCGTTTTCATAGCTGGATCACGAAAGCCATTATTATCCTTTGCCTTCAAACCAAAAATATTATGAAGATAAACAAAAGATATCGGAGCCAGAAGTGAAAGAAATAATTGCTCGTCATAAAGCAGGAGAACATCTGGGCATCTGTTCAGTTTGTTCTGCTCATCCCCTGGTTATCGAATCAGCTCTGCTTTTCGATCTCAATACTGACAACAAGGTATTGATTGAAGCCACATCCAATCAGGTTAATCAGTTTGGCGGTTATACCGGCATGAAACCGGCTGACTTTCGTGATTTTGTCTATGGCATCGCCCAGGAAGTGGGTTTTCCACGAGAACGGCTTATTTTAGGCGGCGATCACCTGGGACCTAACTGCTGGCAAAACGAACCTGCGGATACGGCGATGGAAAAATCCGTCGAACTCATTAAGGCTTACGTCGCTGCCGGGTTTAGCAAAATCCATCTTGATGCCTCTATGTCCTGCGCTGACGACCCGACGCCGCTGGACCCAATGGTTGTCGCTAAACGCGCCGCCCTGCTTTGCCAGGCAGCGGAAACGACGGCGACCGACGAACAAAAACGCCATTTAACCTATGTTATCGGCACTGAAGTCCCGGTTCCGGGCGGAGAAGCCAGCGCCATTAACGCCGTACATGTTACCCGCGAACAGGATGCGGCCCGCACGCTGCAAACGCATCAGGCTGCTTTTCGCGCCCTGGGGCTGGATGAGGCATTGAACCGGGTTATCGCGATTGTCGTACAGCCGGGCGTTGAATTTGATCATACCCAGATTATCCACTATCAGCCGCAGGCGGCACAGGCGCTCTCCGCATGGATAAAAGAAACGCCGATGGTCTATGAAGCGCATTCGACTGATTATCAGACGCGACAGGCCTACCGTGCGCTGGTACGCGATCATTACGCCATTCTGAAGGTCGGCCCGGCGCTCACTTTCGCGCTGCGCGAAACCATTTTCGCACTTGCGCAAATGGAAAACGAGCTGATCTCCCCGGAACAACGTAGTCGGGTACTGGAGGTCATTGATGAAGTTATGCTAAACGAACCGGGCTACTGGAAAAAATACTACCGTCCAACCTGGAGCCAGGCGATGGTCGACATCCACTTTAGTTTGTCTGACCGTATTCGCTATTACTGGCCGCACCCGCGTATTCGTCAAAGCGTAGAGAAGTTAATCGCCAATCTGAACAACGTCACATTGCCGCTGGGATTAATTAGCCAGTTTATGCCCGTACAGTTTGAACGCCTGTCTGAGGGCGTGCTCACCCCTACGCCGCATAACCTGATTATTGACAAAATTCAGGATGTTCTGCGCGCTTATCGCTTCGGTTGCACGCCGGATGTCGCCTGAATAATGGAGAATTTATGAGCCAACTATTTGTCCGAACCGGAATCACATTCGACTCGAGCCAACAGGCGCTGGCGCACATTGGCAAAGAGATGCTGGCGAAAGGCGTGGTACATGATAGTTATCCGCAGGCGCTGGTGGAACGTGAAGCGTCTTTTCCTACCGGCATTGCGCTGGAGCGTCACGCCGTCGCTATCCCTCATTGCGAGGCGGTTCATGCGAAATCACCCGCTATCTATCTGATTCGTCCAGATAAGCCGGTCATGTTTCAACAGGCGGATGATGACGAAGAGATTGCCGTTTCGTTAATCATCGCCTTAATCGTTGAAAACCCGGCGGCACAGCTAAAACTTCTGCGCCGCCTGTTTAGTGAGCTACAGAACCCAAGCACCCTCGATGCCCTGTTAAGCGCGCCGGATGCCGAACTGGCGATACGCTTTCAGGAAACCATCCTTGAGCCTGAGCAGTGCGTCCAGGTTTGATAATAAATTGATAATAATGAGGAATACCCTATGAAACGTAAAGTAATTGTGGCCTGTGGCGGTGCGGTTGCAACCTCAACGATGGCTGCGGAAGAAATTAAAGAGCTATGTGATGCCAACCATATTGAGCTCGACTTAGTGCAATGCCGGGTCACCGAAATCGAAACCTATATGGACGGCGCCGATCTTATCTGTACCACTGCCAGGGTCGATCGCGCCTTCGGCGATATTCCCGTCGTTCACGGTATGCCTTTTGTTTCCGGCGTGGGTATTGAAGCATTACAGCAAAAAATTCTGTCCATTCTCATGGGGTAACGTATGTTTAGCGAAATAATGCGTTATATCCTCGACTTAGGCCCAACGGTGATGTTGCCTCTGGTGATCATCGTGTTCTCTAAACTGCTGGGAATGAAGCTTGGGGATTGTTTTAAATCGGGTTTGCATATTGGTATCGGCTTCGTGGGTATTGGTCTGGTCATCGGCCTGATGCTGGATTCTATCGGCCCCGCGGCGAAAGCCATGGCGGAACATTTCCAAATCAATCTCCACGTTATTGACGTCGGCTGGCCGGGTTCATCGCCCATGACCAGGGCGTCACAAATCGCGCTGGTCGCGATCCCTGTCGCCATCGGGGTTAACGTCCTGATGCTAGTGACCCGCATGACCCGCGTGGTGAATGTCGATATCTGGAATATCTGGCACATGACCTTCACGGGCGCCATGCTGCATCTGGCGACCGGTTCATACTGGCTGGGGATTCTGGGCGTTGTGGTTCATGCCGCCTTTGTCTACAAACTGGGGGACTGGTTTGCCAAAGATACCCGCGACTATTTTGGCCTCGAGGGGATTGCTATCCCACACGGCTCATCCGCGTACCTGGGCCCCGTGGCGGTGCTCGTTGATACCATTATCGAAAAAATTCCGGGCCTCAATCGTATTCACTTTAGCGCAGATGATGTCCAGAAACGCTTCGGACCGTTTGGCGAGCCGGTGACTGTCGGCTTCGTGATGGGGCTGGTGATTGGTGTACTGGCAGGCTACGACGCTAAAGCCGTTCTGCAACTGGCGGTCAAAACTGCAGCGGTGATGCTGCTTATGCCACGCGTCATTAAACCTATTATGGATGGCCTAACGCCTATCGCGAAACATGCGCGTAAACGTCTACAGGCCAAATTTGGCGGGCAGGAGTTCCTGATAGGCCTTGATCCAGCGCTACTGCTCGGTCATACCTCTGTTGTCTCTGCGAGTCTGATATTCATTCCGCTGACCATCCTGATTGCCGTCTTAGTACCGGGGAACCAGGTGCTGCCGTTCGGCGACCTCGCCACCATCGGTTTCTTTATTGCGATGGCGGTTGCGGTACACCAGGGCAACCTGTTCCGCACGCTGATTTCAGGTGTCATTATTATGGGTATCACCCTGTGGATAGCCACCCAGACGATTGGCCTGCATACCCAACTGGCTGCCAATGCCGGAGCGCTAAAAGCAGGCGGACAAGTCGCCTCGCTGGATCAGGGCGGTTCCCCCATCACCTGGCTGCTGATTCAACTTTTTACCTGGCAGAATATCGTCGGCTTCGCCGTCATTGCCATTATCTATCTGGCCGGCGTACTGCTGACCTGGCGTCGCGCCCGACAGTTTGTCGCGGCTGAGAAAGCCACGGCGCTACAGCAAAGTCAAATCGCCTCTTAATTTTAGGGGAGCAATCGCTCCCCTCACCTTCCTGGAGAATGTTATGAAATCAGTGGTTATTCACGCTGAGGGAGACGTGCGCGTTGAAGAACGTCCCTTACCACAACTGCAAGCCGAGGACGATGTGTTGGTCAAGGTCGTTAGCTCAGGGCTTTGCGGGTCGGATATCCCGCGTATTTTCGCGCAGGGCGCCCATTATTATCCTATTACGTTAGGCCATGAATTCAGCGGCTACGTTGAATCCTACGGCACAGGCGTAACGGATATGCAGCCCGGCGATGCCGTCGCTTGTGTCCCGCTTCTTCCCTGCTTTCACTGTCCGCAATGCGAACGCGGTTACTTTTCTTTATGCAAACAGTATCAGTTTGTAGGATCGCGCAGCGAAGGCGGTAATGCGGAATATGTGGTGGTCAAACGGGCCAATCTTTTCCGCTTGCCGTCTGATATGCCGATTGAAGATGGCGCGTTTATCGAACCGATTACCGTGGGCTTACACGCCTTTCATCTGGCGCAGGGCTGCGAGGGGAAAAACGTAATTATCGTCGGGGCCGGGACAATTGGCCTGCTGGCCTTACAGTGCGCGCGGGAACTGGGCGCGCGAAGCGTAACGGCGATTGATATCAATCCGCAGAAACTGGAACTGGCGAAAGCGCTCGGCGCAACGCATACCTGTAATAGCCGGGAAATGACCGCCGACGACATCCAGACCGCGTTGTCCGACATTCAGTTTGATCAACTGGTTCTCGAAACGGCAGGAACTCCCCAGACCGTCTCGCTGGCTATCGATATCGCCGGGCCGCGAGCGCAACTGGCGCTGGTGGGGACGTTACATCACGATCTCACCCTGACGACGCGCACATTCGGGTTAATTTTGCGTAAAGAGCTCACGCTCCTCGGCAGTTGGATGAACTACTCCACGCCATGGCCAGGAGAAGAATGGGAAACCGCAGCGCGCCTGTTAGCTGAAAAACGTCTTCAACTGACCCCTCTCATTGCCCACCGCGGCGATGCGGAAAGCTTTGCAGAAGCAGTCAAAGCGCTTAATGGCGCGCCCATGCAGGGCAAAATCTTACTTCAACTTTCCTGATGGTACGAGCCAGCAACCTGCGCTGGCTCACATTTCCTTTCGAAATTTAGCGTTCACCTTTCGCAATCCTTCGTTTAAACTAGTTACAGTTAATTATCAGGCAAATCAATATGAACTCATTTGAGCGAAGAAATAAAATTGTCGACCTGATTAATACGCAAGGCAGCGTGCTAGTGATGGACCTTTCAAATACCTTTGGTATTTCTGAAGTGACTATCCGTGCTGACCTGCGTCTGCTGGAAGAGAAAGGCCTTGTCACCCGTTTTCATGGCGGCGCGGCAAAACCGGGAAGTCATCTGGCGGAAGGCGACAATCAGGAAGTCATTCTGGAAGATCGGTATCAACTCGCCAGCGATCCGAAAAAGCGGATTGCCCAAGCGGCTGCGGCAATGGTTGAAGAAGGAATGACCATCATTCTGGATAGCGGGAGCACAACATTACTGATTGCGGAAGCGCTCGCGCGAAAAAGCAATATTACGGTGATCACTAACAGCTTGCCTGCCGCTTTTACGCTATCAGAAAATAAAGATCTCACGCTGGTGGTCTGCGGCGGTACGGTACGGCATAAAACCCACTCAATGCACGGCACGATTGCGGAACGATCGCTACACGGCATCAGCGCCGATGTCATGTTTGTCGGGGCGGATGGTATTGATGCGACAAACGGTATTACCACGTTTAACGAAGGTTATTCCATTAGCGGCGTCATGGCGGCGGCGGCACACAAAGTTATCGCGGTACTGGACGCGACCAAATTTAACCGTCGCGGCTTTAACCAGGTATTGCCGATGGACAAGATCGACTGTGTGATAACCGATGACACCATCAGCAAACAGGATAAAGCGGCATTAGCGAAAACAGGCGTGGAATTAATGATCGTCTAAAAAGGAGTCGGTTATGCGTTGCTGATCGCGAGAGTAAGCCCGAAGGAAAGGTCCGGCCCGCTATCACCGCCCAATGCCCCCATCACTTTACCCACATCAATCACCTGATTGAGTATTAACGCGATGGCGATAAAAGGCGGTTCCCGGGCGCTCGCTTTTATTCTTCCTGCTGCTCCAGCGCATACTTATACAGCGCATTTTTCTTCACGCCGTGAATTTCTGCTGCCAGCGCCGCCGCTTTTTTCAGCGGCAGTTCTGCCTGTAGCAGCGCCAGCGTGCGCAGCGCGTCGGCGGGCAGGTCGTCTTCTTGCGCTTTATGGCCTTCGACAATCAGCACCATTTCGCCTTTGCGACGGTTTTCATCCTCTTTCACCCACGCCAGCAGCTCGCCGACCGGCGCGCCGTGAATGGTTTCCCAGGTTTTGGTCAGCTCACGCGCCAGCACCACATAACGGGATTCTCCCAATACCGCGACGATATCTTCCAGGCTATCTAACAGGCGGTGGGTTGACTCATAAAAAATCAGCGTTCGCGGTTCCGTTTCAATGGCTTTTAGCGCATCACGGCGGCCTTTGGATTTCGCCGGTAAAAAGCCTTCATAGCAGAAACGGTCAGATGGCAGGCCAGCGGCGCTCAGGGCGGTAATCGCCGCACATGGCCCCGGTAGCGGCACCACGCGAATCCCCGCTTCACGGCAGGTACGCACCAGGTGGTAGCCCGGATCGTTAATCAGCGGCGTACCGGCGTCGGAAACCAGCGCAATGTTCTGCCCTTCTTTTAGCTTCGCGACCAGCGTTTCCGCTTTTTGTTGTTCGTTATGGTCGTGCAGCGCGAACAACCGGGCATTAATCCCAAAATGTTGCAGCAATAAACCGGTGTGACGAGTATCCTCGGCGGCAATCAGATCTACAGCCTGTAACACCTCCAACGCACGCTGGGTAATATCCGCCAGATTACCGATAGGAGTAGGTACAATAAAGAGTTGGCCCTGAGAATTATCCGCCGATTCGTTTTGTTTCATTGTGTCGTCCGTATTGCCGATTTAATATTGAGCATTGCGTAAAAAAATATCACTGGATACAGTATGGTACCCTCAACATTTTCTCGTTTGAACGCCGCACGCGCGCTGCCTGTCGTCCTGGCTGCGCTACTTTTCGCCGGGTGCGGCACCCAGGCGCCAGATCAAAGCGCAGCCTATATGCAGGGTTCAGCGCAAGCTGACTCCGCCTTTTACCTGCATCAGATGCAGCAAAGCGCAGATGATAGCAAGACCAACTGGCAATTACTCGCCATTCATGCACTGCTGAAAGAAGGAAAAAGCCAGCAGGCCGTCGAGTTGTTCAACCAACTCCCGCAAAATCTGAACGATACCCAGCGTCGCGAACAGTCTTTATTAGCGGTAGAAATCAAACTGGCGCAAAAAGATGTCGCAGGCGCGCAGGCCTTGCTGGATAAACTAAAACCCGCCGACTTTGCGCCACATCAGCAAGCGCGTTACTGGCAGGCGCAGATCGTTGCCAGCCAGGGACGCCCGTCGCTTACCTTGTTGCGGGCGTTAATCGCCCAGGAACCGCTACTGGCGGCGAAAGATAAACAAAAAAATATCGACGCCACCTGGCAGGCGCTCTCCGCCATGACGCCGGATCAGGCCAGGACGCTGGTTATCAACGCCGATGAAAATGTGCTTCAGGGCTGGCTGGATCTGCAACGCGTCTGGTTTGACAACCGCAACGATCCAGACATGCTGAAAGCCGGGATCGCCGACTGGCAAAAACGCTACCCGCAAAATCCGGGGGCGAAAATGCTGCCGACGCAGCTCGTCAATGTGCAACGTTTTAAACCAGCTTCCACCAGCAAAATCGCTCTGCTGCTGCCGCTGAACGGTCAGGCTGCCGTGTTTGGCCGTACCATCCAGCAAGGTTTCGAAGCCGCGAAAAACCTCGGCACCCAGGCGGTGGAGATGCAGCCTGCCGCCGCTCCTGACGCGCCGGTCGAACCTGGCGTGGAGGAGACGCAACCACAAATGACCAACGGCGTCGCCAGTCCGTCGCAGGCCTCGGTGAGCGATCTGACTGATGACGCTCCAGCCCAGTCCGCTACGCCAGTCAGCGCGCCACAGACTCCCCCTGCTACAGCAAGCGCGCCGGCGGATCCCTCCGCTGAATTAAAAATCTATGATACCTCTTCCCAGCCGTTGGATCAGGTGCTTGCTCAGGTTCAGCAAGACGGCGCCAGTATCGTGGTCGGGCCGCTGTTGAAAAACAATGTGGAAGCGCTGATGAAAAGCAACACGCCGCTCAACGTGCTGGCGCTCAACCAGCCGGAAACGGTACGTAGCTTCCCTAATATCTGCTATTTCGCGCTCTCTCCAGAAGATGAAGCCCGTGATGCGGCGCATCATATTTATGACCAGGGCAAGCAGTCGCCGCTGCTGTTGATCCCACGCAGCACGCTTGGCGATCGCGTGGCGAACGCCTTCACCCAGGAGTGGCAAAAACTGGGCGGCGACATCGTGTTACAGCAAAAATTCGGCTCCGTAGCTGAGCTGAAAATGGGCGTGAACGGCGGCGCGGGTATCGCGTTGACGGGCAGCCCGGTCGCCGCCAGCGTGCCTGCGCAGCCTGGCGTCACCATTGGCGATCTGACCATCCCTGCGCCGCCGACCGACGCGCAAATCACCGGCGGCGGACGCGTAGACGCGGTCTATATTCTGGCTACGCCGGAAGAGATTGGCTTTATCAAACCGATGATCGCCATGCGTAACGGCACCCAGAGCGGCGCGACGCTGTATGCCAGCTCTCGCAGCGCGCAAGGCACCTCCGGCCCCGACTTCCGTCTGGAAATGGAGGGTTTACAATACAGTGAAATTCCTATGCTGGCAGGCGGCAATACGCCGTTGATGCAGCAGGCGCTGAGTGCTGTACATAACGACTATTCTCTGGCGCGGATGTACGCCATGGGCGTGGATGCCTGGACGCTGGCGAACCACTTTTCGCAGATGCGTCAGGTGCAGGGATTTGAGATCAATGGTAATACCGGCGCATTAACCGCCAGCCCGGATTGTGTGATTAACAGGAAGTTATCATGGCTCAAATACCAGCAAGGGGAGATTGTTCCCGCCAGCTAACGCGTAAACAGGCTGGCGACGCGTGGGAAGCTGCCGCGCGTCGCTGGCTGGAAAGCAAAGGACTGCGGTTTATCGCCGCCAACGTGCGCGAGCGCGGCGGCGAAATCGATCTGATCATGCGCGACGGAAAAACGACGGTTTTTGTTGAGGTCCGCTATCGGCGCTCCGGGCTTTATGGCGGCGCGGCGGCTAGTGTGACCCGCAGCAAGCAACACAAATTATTACATACTGCCCGCTTGTGGCTCGCCCGCCAGAATGGGAGTTTTGATACTGTGGATTGTCGGTTCGATGTGTTAGCCTTCACCGGAAATGAGATTGAGTGGTTTCGGGATGCGTTTAACGACCACTCATAATTGAAGATTTTAAGGATTAGCGTGCTCGAAAGAATCAAAGTTTGCTTTACAGAAAGCATTCAAACTCAAATTGCTGCGGCGGAAGCGCTTCCGGATGCCATTTCCCGCGCCGCCATGACGCTGGTTCATTCCCTGCTTAACGGCAACAAAATCCTCTGTTGTGGAAACGGGACGTCCGCGGCCAACGCACAGCATTTTGCTGCCAGCATGATTAACCGCTTTGAAACGGAGCGACCCAGTTTACCCGCCATTGCACTAAATACCGATAATGTGGTCTTAACTGCGATCGCTAACGATCGCCTGCACGATGAAGTTTATGCAAAACAAGTCCGGGCGCTGGGACATGCAGGCGATGTTTTATTGGCGATCTCTACGCGTGGTAATAGTCGCGATATCGTAAAAGCCGTTGAAGCAGCCGTCACACGTGACATGACCATTGTGGCGCTAACCGGGTATGACGGGGGCGAGCTGGCCGGACTATTAGGGCCGCAGGATGTTGAAATTCGTATCCCTTCACACCACAGCGCGCGCATTCAGGAAATGCATATGCTGACGGTAAACTGCCTGTGCGATTTGATCGATAACACGCTTTTTCCTCACCAGGATGATTAAGGAGTACACATGAAGGCATTTTCGCCGCTCGCAGTCCTTATTTCTGCGTTGCTATTGCAAGGTTGCGTCGCCGCCGCGGTAGTGGGTACGGCAGCCGTCGGCACCAAAGCCGCAACCGACCCGCGTAGCGTGGGCACCCAGGTGGATGACGGAACGCTGGAACTGCGTGTCAGCAGCGCGCTGTCGAAAGATGAGCAAATCAAAAAAGAGACGCGCATCAATGTCACGGCTTATCAGGGCAAAGTTTTGTTAGTGGGCCAGTCGCCAAACAGCGAACTCTCCGCACGCGCGAAACAGATAGCGATGGGCGTTGAAGGCACCACCGAGGTCTATAACGAGATTCGCCAGGGTCAGCCTATCGGCCTGGGGACCGCCTCTAACGATACCTGGATCACCACGAAAGTTCGCTCACAGCTACTGACCAGCGATCAGGTAAAATCGTCAAACGTGAAAGTCACCACCGAAAATGGCGAAGTGTTCCTGCTGGGCCTGGTGACTGAACGTGAAGGTAAAGCGGCAGCGGACATCGCCAGCCGGGTGAGCGGCGTGAAACGCGTGACTACCGCCTTTACGTATATTAAGTAACCGGTGTGCCGGGTGGCGATAAAAATGTGTAAACCGCGTCGCCATCCGGTAAATCATCCGGCTTCGCTACCCCGCTTTTTCCCGCAGTTGCGATGAGGTCAGAATCGTCACGCCTTCTTGTGCTGGCGCCAGCGCTTCCGCCAGCATGGCCCGCGCCACATCCCGCGCATCAATCGATTTCCAGTTTCCTGGCAACAGCCGAAATAGCGGAGCGAAAAGCGTTTCATTCACCCGCCGCGTTGTTCTGTCGCCGAGCAGCATAGAAGGCCGGGCAATCGTCAAACGAGGCCAATTTTGCGCGATTAACGCCTCCTCCATTTCTCCTTTCACCCGATTGTAGAAAAACGGAGAGTGCGCGTTTGCTCCCATTGCGCTGACCACCAACATGTGCTGCGCGCCCAGTCGACGCCCGGTCAGCGCGGTATCAACCACCAGCGTATAATCCGCATGAATAAACGCCGCTTTACTTCCCGCTTCACGCCGGGTCGTGCCCAGGCAGCAAAAAACAATATCCACCGGGTCGGTCACCTGAGCTAACGCGTCGGTAAGCTGCGGATCGTGAGGGTTATAAACGCCGACAATATCCGTCAGCGGGCGACGCGTCGGCGCAGCGATAGCGCTCACCTGCGGCGTGTTGATTAACATTCTCAGCAGATGTCCGCCGACCAGTCCGGTCGCGCCGGTAATCAGTACCTGACTCATCCTCGCTCCTTTACAGATTTGTCCACCTTGCACTCTCGGCCCTATCGACCAAGCTTAATAGTCTACGAGGTAAGTATCCATCATTGTGGAAAATTTGCCTTACCCGACGCCACCACTGCGGAGGAAACGCATGAGTAAGAAAATTGCCGTTTTGATTACCGATGAATTTGAAGATTCAGAATTTACCTCGCCGGCAGCAGAATTCCGTCAGGCCGGCCATGAGGTCATCACCATCGAAAAAGAGGCGGGTAAAACGGTGAAAGGAAAAAAAGGCGAGGCCAGCGTCACCATTGATAAGGCTATTGATGACGTTCGTCCCGACGAGTTCGACGCCTTGCTATTGCCGGGAGGTCATTCGCCGGACTACCTGCGCGGCGACAGCCGTTTCGTGGATTTTACCCGCGATTTCGTTAACAGCGGTAAACCGGTTTTTGCCATTTGCCACGGCCCACAGTTGTTGATCAGCGCCGATGTCATTCGTGGCCGCAAACTCACGGCGGTGAAACCGATTATTATCGATGTGAAGAATGCGGGCGCGGAATTTTACGATCAGGAAGTCGTCGTCGATAAAGATCAGCTGGTGACCAGCCGCACGCCTGACGACCTGCCGGCATTTAACCGCGAGGCGCTACGCCTGCTGGGCGCGTGAGTCGCGTAACCAGTGCAGTTTTTTACCAAACCCCAGCGTGTTGTCGGTGAATTTAATTTCATCCAGCCGGATTTCCCATACCGGCGCTGGCAGCACCCTGGCGACCGGGAAGCGACGAAGGTAAGCTTTACGCACGGCGTCGCTCTCCTGCCCCTCCAGACGGCGAATTTCCCCTTTAAATTGTACGCCGCGAATGCGCGCCACCGTTTTCGGCTGACCATTGACCGTTCCCGCAACTGGCGCGCACGCGCCAGACATTTGCGCATGGCGGGTTTTATCATCCGTTAACAGATACAGCGCGACGTTTTGCGCATCAAACAAATAAAACGCATTGGCGCACCACAGCTCTCCCTCATGGTGTACGCACCAGGTCACCACGTGTTGTTTCGCCAGCCAACGGCCAATAGCGGTAAGTGTGTCCATCTTTATTCTCGCTTATACTGGGAACCTGAAAATTATCATGCTGATGGCGACAATGACACCCTGGTATCTGTATCTGATTCGTACTGCAGACAATGCGCTTTACACCGGAATAACCACCGATGTGGCGCGTCGTTACAGGCAGCATCAAACGGGAAAAGGCGCAAAAGCATTACGGGGAAAAGGCGAGTTAACGCTGGCGTTTGCGGCGCAGGTTGGCGATCGCTCGCTGGCCCTGCGCATAGAGTATCGCATCAAACAGCTCACAAAGCGCCAGAAAGAGCGCCTTGTGACGGAACGCGAAGCGTTTGAGGCGCTGCTGTCCAGCCTGCAAACGCCGGTGCTTAAAAACGATTGAAGTGGTCGTGATACTCCACCAGCCCCGTCACGCCCTCCAGCGCATCCTCAGCCAAACGGTGTACCTGGAAAGCGCTTTCCGTACCGGGCCAACGGCAGTGAAGATCGTAATGTGCGGCCAGTTCAAAACCGAAGCGGCTATATAACGCCGGATCGCCCAGCGTCACGACCGCCGCGTAGCCGAACTCGTTGAGCGAATCCAGCCCTTCATACACTAACTGGCGCGCCAGCCCTTGCCCGCGATACTTTTCATCGACCGCCAGCGGCGCCATGCCAACCCACTGTAAATCTTCGCCCTGCACATCAACCGGACTAAAGGCGACATAGCCCACCACCTGGCCTTCATCATCCGTGGCCACCAGTCCGAGCGTCAGAAAACCATCTTCACGCAAATCGTGAACCAGCTTCGCTTCCGCATCGCTTTCGAATGAACGGCGTAACAGCGCATCAATACCAGGCGCATCAATGGGAATTTCTACTCGAATTAGCATGGTTCACCTACCGAGGTCTGTTTGGTTTCCGGCGAGTTTTTCATACCCGCCTCAACAAAATCCGCCAGTTGCAGCAGCATAACGCGTAACGCTTTCGGCATCTGCTCCAGTTCGATGGCGTCCATCAGATTCTTCACATACAACCCTAACTCAGTATCGCCTTCAATGACCAGTCGACGCTGGAAAAAGAGCGTATCCGGGTCCTGTTTACGGGCAGCTATCATTAGCAGATCGCTGGCGTCGGCGCTAAAACTGACGTCGGCATCCGCCTGCTGGCTAACGATCAATTTTTCATTTTCAACCGTGGTATACCATTTTAAGTCGATGTCACGAACATGAATGCTTAACCAACGACCTTCGAGGAATTCCAGCTCTCCATCGGCCAGCGCCTGACGAAACTGCCAGCTCAGAACCTGTTCCAGAACCTGGCGCTTTAGCGCAAAGGGCGTCAGTTTAACCGGTACACTCATCAGAGACGGGCCAGCATGGACTAAGCGTGAACGCAGTTTATCTAACACGAGCTTTACTCCCTGTTTCAATAGTCCTGTTATTTTGCCATATCCAATAAATCACATGGCGGCGTAAATCAACAATTGGGTCTGATTTTCTACCCCATTATTGGTGTTACCAATACGCCTTTAACTGCCTTAAATCAAAAATTGTCGCAGCAAGGTTAACTAAAATCCCTGTTCGTTAACAATTTTGCGTCTCAGACGTAACCCTCAGGATAAATTATGGAGCTGCTCTGCCCTGCCGGAAATCTCCCGGCGCTGAAGGCGGCCATCGAAAACGGCGCTGACGCCGTTTATATCGGGTTAAAAGACGATACCAATGCCCGTCATTTTGCCGGCCTTAACTTTACCGAAAAAAAATTGCAGGAAGCGGTGAGTTTTGTTCACCAGCATCGCCGCAAATTACACATCGCCATTAATACTTTTGCGCATCCGGACGGCTATGCCCGCTGGCAGCGCGCCGTGGATATGGCGGCGCAGCTTGGCGCCGACGCGTTGATTCTCGCCGACCTCGCTATGCTGGAATATGCCGCAGAGCGTTACCCGCATATTGAGCGCCATGTTTCCGTTCAGGCCTCGGCAACCAACGAAGAGGCGATTCGCTTTTATCACCGCAACTTTGATGTCCACCGTGTAGTACTGCCCCGTGTACTGTCGATTCACCAGGTAAAACAACTAGCCCGCGTCACGCCGGTGCCGCTAGAGGTATTCGCGTTTGGCAGCCTGTGCATTATGGCGGAAGGTCGCTGCTATCTTTCTTCCTACCTGACGGGGGAGTCGCCCAATACCGTCGGCGCCTGCTCTCCCGCCCGCTTTGTCCGTTGGCAGCAAACGCCGCAGGGGCTGGAATCGCGCCTGAATGATGTCCTGATTGACCGTTACCAGGATGGCGAAAACGCAGGCTACCCAACGCTGTGTAAAGGCCGCTATTTAGTGGACGGCGAGCGCTATCACGCGCTGGAGGAGCCAACCAGCCTGAACACGCTGGAACTGCTGCCGGAGCTCATGGCGGCGAACATCGCTTCGGTGAAAATCGAAGGCCGCCAGCGCAGCCCGGCCTACGTCAGCCAGGTGGCGAAAGTGTGGCGCCAGGCGATCGATCGCTGCAAAGCCGCCCCGCAAAACTTCGTTCCACAGCGCGACTGGATGGAGACGCTCGGCGCGATGTCCGAAGGCACCCAAACCACGCTTGGCGCATATCACCGTAAATGGCAGTGAGAGGAGCTATGAAATATTCCTTAGGACCGGTGCTTTATTACTGGCCGAAAGAGACGCTGGAAGATTTTTATCAGCAGGCCGCAAAAAGCAGCGCTGACGTCATTTATCTGGGCGAAGCGGTGTGCAGCAAGCGTCGCGCGACTAAAGTCGGCGACTGGCTGGAAATGGCGAAATCCCTCGCTGCCAGCGGTAAGCAGGTGGCGCTCTCCACCCTGGCGCTGGTACAGGCGTCATCTGAATTAAGCGAACTGAAACGCTATGTGGACAACGGCGATTTTCTGCTGGAAGCCAGCGATCTCGGCGTGGTGAATCTGTGCGCCGAGCGCAAACTGCCGTTTGTCGCTGGCCATGCGCTGAACTGCTACAACGCGGTCACGCTGCGCCGGTTGCTGAAAGAAGGCATGGTACGCTGGTGTATGCCAGTGGAGCTGTCTCGCGACTGGCTGGTGAATTTGCTTAATCAGTGCGATGAACTGGGCATCCGCAATCAGTTTGAAGTGGAAGTGTTGAGCTACGGCCATCTGCCGCTGGCCTACTCCGCTCGCTGCTTTACCGCCCGTTCGGAAGACCGTCCGAAAGATGAGTGCGAAACCTGCTGTATCAAGTATCCAAACGGTCGTGACGTGCTCTCGCAAGAGAATCAGCAGGTGTTTGTGCTTAACGGTATTCAGACCATGAGCGGCTATGTCTATAACCTTGGCAACGAACTGACGTCAATGCAGGGATTGGTCGATATCGTGCGCCTGTCGCCGTTGGGGACGGAGACATTTGCCATGCTTGATGCCTTTCGCGCTAACGAAAACGGCGGCGCACCATTACCGCTTGCCGCCCATAGCGACTGTAACGGCTACTGGAAGCGGCTGGCCGGGCTGGAGCTACAGGCCTAGCCGGATGGCGGCATAAATACCTTATCTGGCCTACAAATAGCGATCCCGTAGGCCTGATAAGCGCAGCGCTATCGGGTATTGTTTTTACCGTCAGTCTCATAAAGCTCACTTTGTTAACAACATTCGCTAATCTTTAATGCAGTATTAAAAGATTAACCGGTAACAAAGTGAGCCGTTATGACTGACAAAACTATTCCGTTCTCGGTGCTGGATCTGGCGCCGATCCCTGAAGGTTCTTCGGCAAAAGAAGCCTTCACGCACTCGCTTGATCTCGCACGGCTGGCTGAAAAGCGCGGTTATCACCGCTACTGGCTGGCGGAACATCACAACATGACCGGTATCGCCAGCGCGGCGACCTCGGTATTGATTGGCTATCTGGCGGCCAATACCACAACATTACATCTTGGCTCCGGCGGCGTGATGCTGCCTAACCATTCACCGCTGGTGATTGCCGAGCAGTTCGGCACGCTGAATACGCTCTATCCGGGACGTATCGACTTAGGGTTGGGACGCGCGCCGGGTAGCGATCAGCCGACGATGCGCGCGCTACGTCGCCATATGAGCGGCGATATCGATAACTTTCCACGCGATGTCGCAGAGCTGGTGGACTGGTTCGACGCTCGCGACCCTAATCCGCATGTGCGCCCGGTGCCCGGCTACGGCGAGCAGGTCCCGGTCTGGCTGCTGGGCTCCAGCTTGTATAGCGCACAGTTGGCGGCCCAGCTTGGCCTGCCGTTCGCCTTTGCTTCGCATTTCGCGCCGGATATGTTGTTCCAGGCGCTGCATCTGTACCGTACCCAGTTCAAACCTTCAGCGCGGCTGGAAAAACCGTACGCGATGGTGTGTATCAATATTATCGCCGCCGACAGCAACCGCGACGCCGAATTCCTGTTTACCTCCATGCAGCAGGCTTTCGTGAAGCTACGCCGTGGGGAAACCGGCCAACTGCCGCCGCCGATTGAGAATATGGAGACCTTCTGGTCGCCATCCGAGCAGTATGGCGTGCAGCAGGCGCTGAGTATGTCGCTGGTCGGTGATAAAGCGAAAGTCCGCCACGGGCTGGAATCCATCCTGCGGGAGACCCAGGTGGATGAAATTATGGTAAACGGGCAGATTTTCGACCACCAGGCACGCCTGCATTCGTTTGATTTAGCGATGGATGTTAAGGAAGAGTTGTTGGGCTGATTTTATAACGCCGATTTTCAACGGTGATGGTTGGCAATCGGCGATTTTTTTCGAAGTAATCATAGCCGGGCTTCAACATACGCCAGAAATTATATTCCGGCCATGCTTGCGCCTGGCGCATATTTTCGTCATTCATCGTAAATGGGAAGATATGGACAGGCACGCTCTTCTGCCCGCTGTTTAGCGCCTGCGCCACCAGTTGATAAATCTCTTCAATACCGGCATCGGTCATGGCATAGCAACCGGCCGAAACGCAGTTCCCGTGAACCATAATGAAATCACCGGTGTAGCCATTTGCCCGATCGTAAGCATTCGGGTAGCCAATATTAAATGCCAGATGATAGCGGCTGTTTGGGTTAAGCAACCCTTTGTTGGTGGCATAAAAGCCTTCCGGGCTTTTACCGTCTCCCTGTTTATGTTTTGGCCCTAAGCCACCAGACCATGCGCATATAGTCCAGGTTTTGTAGAGTTTGTAAGGCTTGTTATTGGCGCTTGCCCACAGTTCCAGCTTATCTTCCGCTTTCAGAATGCGGATAAATAACTGGTCGCCGGGGTGAATGATTTTTAAAGACGATGCGACAGGTTTTTCCACTGGCAGGTAAACGTCTTCATCGTACGGAGTGAGCCAGAAAAATTTTAAAATAAAAGCGATAAACAGGCTCAATAATACAATAGCGAGTAGTCCTTTACGCCCCATTTTCGTATTCCGCTTATTCTGAACCAGTTCAAGTATATATTTTCCTATGATATGAAATAGAGGAAAGGTCCAGTTCTGTACTTTTATAAAATAGTAATCGTTTTATCATGGCCGAACAGGGATATGAATAAATCGACTTATTACCAGAGAAAATCATCATGAGTGAACCTGCTTCCTTTTTTCTTCATGCACATATTACCGAGAGTAACCTCAAGAAATTTTTCCATTCACCGGCAACAAATATTAAAGACTATGACGACTGGTTGCCATGGTTTACTGAGGAGCAAAGGTTGTACGGCGATCCTGCAAAAATGCTTAACAATCTTGCCACATGTAATTCTGGTGAAAGTGAAAAGAATATTTATGCTGAACATATCAACTTTAATAAAGAAACACAGATAGTCACGATGGATCACATATTTCTCTCAGAGAGCTATGAAATCTTCATGCCACTCATGGCCTGTGTGCGGGGAATCGAGAAATTTATTACGCCAGGGGAAAATAATTTTGCGCTAATTTATTATTACTGGTGGGGTTCGGAGATCGCCATCGCGCTCGAATTTGACGCCAATGGTAGCAGAATAACGGCAAATCCTAAGGCAGAAAATTTAACTATCGCCGATGCTTTTTTCGATGAACACGGGGAAGCACTCGCCGAAGAACTTTATAATAAACAGGGTTTTATTTGATACCATTTCGCGGACTTGTGAAATATTGCCGGATGAAAACAGCTCATCCGGCTCGTTCAATTACTGGTACACCGGCAACAAATTAAAGCTCGATAAAATATGCACCAGTGCGTTCCCGACGCCAAATAGCAGAATCAGTACAATCATCGGTTTACCGCCCCAGACGCGGAATTTCGGGCTACCAAAGCGCTTGCGAGATTTACGCGCCAACAGCGCAGGCACAATGGCCGCCCAGATAGTTGCAGCTAAACCTGCATAACCAATGGCATACAGAAAACCGTTCGGGTACAGCAGGCCACCGACAATCGGCGGTACGAAGGTCAGCAGCGCCGTTTTAAAACGCCCCATTGCCGAGTCGTCAAAACCAAACAGATCCGCCAGATAGTCAAACAGCCCCAGCGTCACGCCGAGGAAGGAACTGGCGACCGCAAAGTTAGAGAACACCACCAGCAGCAGATCCAGGCTGCGGCTGTTCAGCACGCCGCTCAACGCCTGTACCAGCACATCAATATTGCCGCCTTTCTGCGCAATGCCGATAAATTCCGGACGCGGGATGTTGCCCATCGTCCCCAGCAGCCAGACGGAATAGAGCGCCAGCGCCAGTAACGTCCCATAAATCAGGCATTTCACGATGGTACGCGGATCTTTGCCGTAATATTTCATCAGGCTCGGTACGTTACCGTGATAACCAAAAGAGGCCAGACAAAATGGCAGCGTCATCAGCAGGTACGGCGTATATGACGCGTGGCTTTCAGCCACGTTAAACAACGTGGCAGGCTGAACGTGCCCCAACAGGCTGCCGAAGGTCAGGAAGAAAGTAATCACTTTCGCGCCCAGCACAATCGCCGTCATCCGGCTGACCGCCTTCGTACTCAGCCACACGACAAACGCCACCAGCAGCGCAAAGGCAAAACCTGCCGCTCGCGCCGGAACGTTCAGCGACATCTCAGCAAAGGTATGATGCAGAATTGAGCCGCTCGCCGAGATATAGGCGTAAGTCAGGATGTAGAGCACAAAGGCAATAGAAATGCCGTTGACCACGTTCCAGCCTTTCCCCAACAGATCTTTGGTGATGGTGTCGAAACTCGAACCAATGCGGTAGTTAAGGTTGGCTTCGAGAATCATCAGCCCGGAGTGCAGCATACAAAACCAGGTAAAGACCAGCGCCGCCATCGACCAGAAGAACCACGCCCCGGACATGACCACCGGCAGGGAGAACATCCCCGCGCCAATGATGGTGCCGCCGATAATCACCACGCCGCCAAGCAGCGAAGGTGACGTTTGGGTGGTGGTAAGTGCTGCCATTCAGCTCTCTCTCCAGTCATTTATAGTGTGACTATCTCTCAATACGCTGCACTGTACCAGTACACGAGTACAAAAGAAATAAAAAAAGCCCCGATTGTGACGATCGGGGCTGTATATTTTACTTTACGCTGTGAATGCGCAGGTCAGCGTGAGTTACGCATCACCGCCGAAACGACGGCGACCGGTAGAGTCATCACGACGCGGACCACGGCTTTCACGACGTTCGCCGCTGAAGCGACGACCATCACCACGACCACCTTCACGACGTTCGCCGCTGAAATTACGACCGCCTTCACGACGTTCGCCACTGAAGCTACGACCACCGCCGCGACGTTCGCCGCCCGCGTGCGGAACCGCATCACCCAACAGCTGCATATTCATCGGCTTGTTCAGAATGCGGGTACGCGTGAAGTGCTGGAGCACTTCGCCCGGCATACCTTTCGGCAGCTCGATGGTGGAGTGAGACGCGAACAGCTTAATGTTGCCAATGTAACGGCTGCTGATGTCGCCTTCGTTAGCGATAGCGCCCACGATATGACGAACTTCAACGCCGTCATCACGGCCCACTTCAATGCGGTATAACTGCATATCGCCAACGTCACGACGTTCACGACGCGGACGTTCTTCACGATCGCCACGCGGGCCACGGTCATTACGATCGCGCGGACCACGGTCGTCACGGTCACGGAATTCACGCTTAGGACGCATCGGCGCATCCGGCGGCAGGATCAGCGGACGCTCGCCCTGCGCCATTTTCAGCAGTGCGGCAGCCAGCGTTTCGAGATCCAGCTCTTCGCCTTCAGCAGACGGCTGGATTTTCGCCAGCAGCGCACGGTACTGATCCAGATCGCTGCTTTCCAGTTGCTGTTGAACTTTCGCGGCGAATTTTTCCAGACGGCGTTTACCCAGCAGTTCTGCGTTCGGCAGTTCCACTTCCGGAATGGTCAGCTTCATGGTGCGTTCGATGTTGCGCAGCAGACGACGCTCGCGGTTCTCAACGAACAGCAGCGCGCGACCGGCGCGACCCGCACGGCCGGTACGACCGATACGGTGAACGTAGGACTCGGAGTCCATCGGGATATCGTAGTTCACCACCAGGCTGATACGTTCAACGTCCAGACCACGTGCCGCAACGTCGGTAGCGATCAGGATGTCCAGACGACCATCTTTCAGGCGTTCCAGAGTCTGCTCACGCAGCGCCTGGTTCATATCGCCATTCAACGCGGCGCTGTTGTAGCCGCTACGTTCCAGCGCTTCTGCTACTTCCAGGGTCGCGTTTTTGGTACGTACGAAGATAATCGCCGCATCAAAGTCTTCCGCTTCCAGGAAACGCACCAGCGCTTCGTTTTTACGCATACCCCAGACAGTCCAGTAGCTCTGGCTGATGTCAGGACGGGTAGTCACGCTGGACTGAATGCGCACTTCCTGCGGCTCTTTCATAAAGCGGCGGGTAATGCGACGAATCGCTTCCGGCATGGTGGCGGAGAACAGAGCGGTCTGATGACCTTCCGGGATCTGCGCCATAATAGTTTCAACGTCTTCGATGAAGCCCATACGCAGCATTTCGTCGGCTTCATCCAGCACCAGACCACTCAGTTTAGAGAGGTCGAGGGTGCCGCGTTTTAAGTGATCAAGCAGACGTCCCGGCGTACCGACAACGATCTGCGGACCCTGACGCAGGGCGCGTAACTGCACGTCATAACGCTGACCGCCGTACAGGGCAACCACGTTTACGCCGCGCATGTGTTTAGAGAAATCCGTCATGGCTTCGGCAACCTGTACCGCCAGTTCGCGGGTTGGCGCCAGCACCAGAATCTGAGGTGCCTTCAGCTCAGGATCAAGATTGTTGAGCAGCGGTAAAGAGAACGCTGCGGTTTTGCCGCTACCGGTCTGGGCCATGCCCAGCACGTCGCGACCGCCCAGCAGATGCGGAATGCACTCTGCCTGGATTGGAGATGGTTTTTCGTAACCCAGATCGGTAAGGGCTTCAAGGATAGGAGCCTTCAGCCCCAGATCTGCAAAAGTGGTTTCGAATTCAGCCATGTAGTACGTGTGCCTCAAAATTAATGGCGGCCAGTCTACATAACTCATCATGAAATTGATCTGCAATTTTCATTGAAAAGTGTGAACCGGCTCAAAGTAGGTGTATTAACGAACAACAACGCCCTCACCCGCGAAGGTGATGGCAATCAAAAAGATTACGGGCTGATATGTTCGTCAGCTATTGCTGGTCCGATTCTGCCAGGTCATCTTGGTCCTGGCCCAGGAGCGATAATTCCAACAATGCGTATCGGTGCTCAACAAAGTTATGAACGTTGTTGGCCACCGCCAGTTTGAACAGAGCCGTGGCGCTGTCCAAATCCCCCAGACTTAGGTAATACTTACCTAAATAGAAGTTGGTTTCACTGAGATGCTCAGCGAGCGAGGTGTTATCCGTTGCGTCCGCCTTGAGCCTTTCCATCAGCGTTGCTTCGCTAATGTCGCCCAGGTAGAACTCGACAATGTTCCATCCCCATTGCTCTTTATCCGATTTTTCGAAGCGTGCTTTTAACGCTTCTTTCGCCTGCTTCTCATTAAGCTTCTGCTCAACAAGATACAGCCACAGGCTGCGGTAAGGATCATTGGGATCGTCTTGATAAAACGCCAGCAGATCATCTTGCGCTAACTTATCACGGCCGCCGTAATACAATGCGATACCGCGGTTTAAGTGCGCGTAGTTGTAAGTTGGATCAAGCTCTAGTACAGAATCAAACGCTTCATAGGCAGCATCAAAATTGCCTGCCTGCGTTAAATAAATGCCTAAGTAATTGAATACTTCAGGCATATCCGGTCTGATTGCCAGCGCTTGTGAAAAATCATTTCGCGCTAATGCCCTCAAACCGAGACTATCATACAACACTCCGCGCTCATATAAAAGCTGTGCGCGTTCGTCATCGGTTAAAGCCCGACTGGCAAGAATCTGTTCCATACGCGCCAGAATCACTTCCTGCTGTAAAGTCGGTTGCAATGGTACTGCGAGGACTTCACTTTTACGCCAGGCGGAATTACTGCATCCTGCAAGCGTAAGTGCTGTCGCAACGAAACACCAGCGCAAAAAAGGCTTCATTTCCCACTCCCGAAGACAACGATTGAATGAACGTCCTGTTCCCCGGTGGCTCAACAAGGCGTCCAGCCAGGTCTAAAGCCCTCCGCACTGCGGAGGGCAAAAGGCTACCTTACTCGGCCTGTTCGCTCGCCGGAGCTTCCGGCGCAGCCGCAGGTTGAGACTGCTCGGTTGCTTCTTTAATGCTCAGACGTACACGGCCCTGGCGGTCAACTTCCAGAACCTTAACCGGGACTTCCTGACCCATCTGCAGATAATCGGTCACTTTCTCTACACGCTTATCCGCGATTTGAGAGATGTGAACCAGACCTTCTTTACCGCCGCCGATGGCAACAAACGCGCCAAAGTCAACGATACGGGTCACTTTACCATTGTAGATACGGCCGACTTCGATCTCTGCGGTGATCTCTTCGATACGACGGATAGCGTATTTCGCTTTTTCACCGTCGGTCGCCGCGATCTTCACAGTACCGTCATCTTCAATTTCGATGGTGGTGCCGGTCTCTTCAGTCAGCGCGCGGATCACAGAACCGCCTTTACCGATCACGTCTTTGATCTTGTCCGTGCTGATCTTGATGGTATGGATACGCGGCGCAAATTCAGAGATATCGCCGCGCGGCGCGTTGATCGCCTGTTCCATCACGCCCAGGATGTGCAGACGCGCACCTTTAGCCTGGTTCAACGCAACCTGCATGATCTCTTTGGTGATACCTTCAATTTTGATATCCATCTGCAGCGCAGAGATACCGTCGCGGGAACCCGCCACTTTGAAGTCCATATCGCCCAGGTGATCTTCGTCGCCCAGAATGTCAGACAGTACAACGTAGTTGTCGCCTTCTTTCACCAGACCCATAGCGATACCTGCTACGGCGGCTTTAATTGGCACGCCAGCGTCCATCAGCGCCAGAGAAGCGCCGCACACGGAAGCCATAGAAGAAGAACCGTTGGATTCGGTGATTTCAGACACCACGCGAACGGTGTACGGGAATTTATCCATGTCCGGCATCACTGCCAGCACGCCGCGCTTCGCCAGACGACCGTGACCAATTTCACGACGCTTCGGAGAACCGACCATGCCGGTTTCGCCTACGGAGTACGGAGGGAAGTTGTAGTGGAACAGGAAGCTGTCAGTACGCTCGCCCATCAGTTCATCAAGCACCTGCGCGTCACGGGCAGTACCCAGAGTTGCGGTAACCAGCGCCTGCGTTTCACCACGGGTAAACAGAGCGGAACCGTGAGTACGCGGCAGTACGCCAGTGCGCACGTCCAGACCACGGATCATGTCTTTTTCACGGCCATCAATACGCGGCTCGCCTGCCAGTACGCGGCTACGCACCACGTTTTTCTCGATAGCGTGCAGGATTTCGCCCAGCTCGTTAGCATCCAGAGTTTCATCTTCTGCAATAAGCTGCTCGATGGTTTCGGATTTGATTACGTCAACCTGAGCATAGCGCTCTTGTTTATCGGTGATGCGGTACGCGTCGCTCAGACGAGATTCAGCCAGCGCAGCAACACGCGCGTTCAACGCGTCGTTGACGGCTTCCGGCTGCCAGTCCCAACGCGGTTTACCGGCTTCTTTCACCAGATCGTTGATCGCCTGGATAACAACCTGCTGCTGCTCGTGACCGAATACCACCGCGCCCAGCATAGTGTCTTCGCTCAGCAGTTCAGCTTCGGATTCCACCATCAGCACAGCCGCTTCGGTACCGGCAACCACCAGGTCCAGCTTGCTTTCTTTCAGCTCGTCCTGGGTCGGGTTCAGCACGTACTGGTCATTGATGTAACCTACGCGCGCCGCGCCGATTGGGCCGTTGAACGGAATGCCGGACAGCGACAGCGCAGCGGATGCGCCGATCATCGCCACGATATCCGGGTTAACCTGCGGGTTAACGGAAACGACGGTCGCGATAACCTGCACTTCGTTAACGAAGCCTTCCGGGAACAGCGGACGAACCGGGCGGTCAATCAGACGCGCGATCAGGGTTTCGCCTTCGCTTGGACGGCCTTCACGACGGAAGAAGCTGCCCGGGATACGACCAGCAGCGTAGGTACGCTCCTGATAGTTAACGGTCAGTGGGAAGAAGTCCTGGCCTGGCTTGGCTTTTTTCTGGCCGACAACGGTAACGAATACGGCGGTGTCATCCATGCTTACCATAACAGCGGCAGTGGCCTGACGCGCCATCATGCCAGTTTCCAGCGTAACGGTATGCTGACCGTACTGGAATTTACGAACGATCGGATTAAGCAAAATAATATCCTTTCCAATTTTTGACGGCATAATACGCGCCGTCTTTAATACCCGATCTTCTGCGCATCCTCGCGACTAATGACAACCCTAACCCTGATATGGGTAAAGCCTCTCATTAGCCGCGCGAACCTCTGCAACGGAAGATCATTCATAGCAACAATACATTAGTTTCCAGCGAATTGCTGCCATCTGCTGGAAAAAAGGGGCCATGAAGGCCCCCTCTTTCTGAAACTCGAAAGAATTAGCGACGCAGACCCAGACGCTCAATCAGCGCGGTGTAGCGTGCAACATCTTTACGTTTCAGGTAGTCGAGCAGTTTACGACGCTGAGAAACCATACGCAGCAGACCACGACGGCTGTGGTGATCTTTTTTATGCTCTGCAAAGTGACCCTGCAGGTGGTTAATCTGTGCAGTCAACAGAGCAACCTGAACATCGGTAGAACCGGTGTCGTTTGCGTCACGACCGAACTCAGAAACGATTTTAGCTGTAGCTTCAGTACTTAGAGACATTTTAAAACTCCAAAGTATTTAAGAATGAGAGGACGCCGATCTCTAATTCAGCGATCCCAGTGTACGCCGCGTAAACTGTTAAATAATTTACGCGACGTTAAGCGGCGGTATTCTACTCGCAGCGCTCTCTTATCGCAAGACGAAGCGACATTACGCTGGGTACTCTACTACCAGCCGACGAGGCGCGACACGGCCTTCGTCGTCAATTTCGCCCATACCGATAAATTTATCGTCTTCACCTTCCGTCACACGAACCAGTCCCTTCAACGGCGCGCCCGTGGTACGAACCGGGTTGCCATTTTTGAAGTATACCGAAGATGTTAACGGCAGATTAACAACAGGATAGTCCGAAGCTGGACTGTCCATTGGCATCAATAATGGATCGAGCAACTGCGCCGCCGGAACGCCCTGCTGTTCCGCCTGTGCTACCAGCGTCTGCAAATGCTCCAGCGTCACCATACGATCCACCGGATACTTGCTGACCGTCAGACGACGCAGGTACGTTACGTGCGCGCCACAGCCCAGTTTCTCACCTAAATCATCAATAATGGTACGAATATAGGTGCCTTTGGAGCAATGAACTTCCAGCTCCAGCTCGTTACCTTCATGGCGAATAAACAGCAGCTCATAGACGGTAATCGGGCGGGCTTCGCGCGGCACTTCGATACCCTGGCGGGCATATTCGTACAGTTTCTTGCCCTGATACTTCAGCGCCGAATACATCGAGGGAATCTGTTCGATATCCCCACGAAAGGTCTCCAGCGCGCTCGCAAGCTGCTCAGCGCTGAAAGTCACCGGACGCTCCTGCACGATTTGACCATCGGCGTCAGAGGTATCCGTGCGCTGCCCCAGACGGGCAATAACACGATAGCGTTTGTCAGAATCCAGCAGGTACTGCGAAAATTTTGTCGCTTCGCCGAGGCAAATCGGCAACATGCCGGTCGCCAGCGGGTCCAGCGCGCCGGTATGCCCGGCGCGGTTGGCATTGTAGATGCGCTTAACTTTCTGCAGCACGTCATTGCTGGACATACCCTGCGGCTTATCCAGCAGCAGAACGCCGTGAATGTCGCGGCCACGACGACGAGGACGACTCATCAGTCCTCCTTGCTGTCGTCCGGGTTCACACGACGTTCTTCGTCATGCTTCACCACGTTAGTCACCAGGTTGGACATACGCATCCCTTCCACCAGCGAGTTGTCGTAGAAGAAGGTCAGTTCCGGTACGATGCGCAGACGCATCGCTTTACCCAGCAAGCTGCGGATGAAACCAGACGCTTCCTGCAGGGCCTTAATGCCGTTTTTCACAGCCGCTTCGTCCTGATCGTTGAGGAACGTCACGAATACTTTGGCGTATGCCAGATCGCGGGACATTTCAACACCCGATACGGTGGTCATCATACCTACACGTGGATCTTTGATTTCGCGTTGCAGGATGAGCGCGATCTCTTTCTGCATCTCTTGCGCTACGCGCTGAGGGCGACCAAATTCTTTCGCCATAATAAATTCTCCAGAATAAAGACAAAAAAGGGGCCATAAGCCCCTTTTTAAATTTCTTGCCGGGTGGCGCTTCGCTTACCCGGCCTACGCCTAATCATCTTCTAAGGATTTTGGATTGCAACAAGGCGGCAAGCTCGTAAATCCCCGGGAGCATAGATAACTATGTGACCGGGGTGAGCGAGCGCAGCCAACGCCGTTGCGGCCCAAAAGACGACGAAGATTAAGCGATGGTACGTTGGATCTCGATAATCTCGAACACTTCAATCATATCGCCAACGCGAACGTCGTTGTAGTTCTTCACGCCGATACCACATTCCATGCCGTTACGGACTTCGTTAACGTCATCTTTGAAGCGGCGCAGGGATTCCAGCTCGCCTTCATAGATAACCACGTTGTCGCGCAGAACGCGGATTGGGTTATGGCGTTTAATCGTACCTTCGGTAACCATACAGCCCGCGATCGCGCCGAATTTCGGCGATTTGAACACATCGCGCACTTCAGCCAGACCGATGATCTGCTGTTTCAGTTCCGGAGACAGCATGCCGCTCATCGCCGCTTTCACTTCGTCGATCAGGTTATAGATGACGGAGTAGTAACGCAGATCCAGGCTTTCAGATTCGATCACTTTACGCGCAGAAGCATCAGCACGAACGTTGAAGCCCACCAGAATCGCGTTGGACGCCGCAGCCAGGGTCGCGTCGGTTTCGGTGATACCACCTACGCCAGAACCGATGATCTTCACTTTCACTTCGTCGGTAGACAGTTTCAGCAAGGAGTCGGAAATCGCTTCCACGGAACCCTGTACGTCGGCCTTCAGCACGATGTTCACTTCGTGAACTTCGCCTTCGGTCATGTTGGCGAACATGTTCTCGAGTTTAGATTTCTGCTGACGCGCCAGTTTCACTTCACGGAATTTACCCTGACGATACAGAGCAACTTCACGCGCTTTCTTCTCGTCACGAACGACGGTCACTTCGTCACCGGCAGCCGGAACGCCGGACAGGCCGAGGATTTCCACCGGAATGGACGGACCCGCTTCCAGCACTTCCTGACCCAGTTCGTTACGCATCGCACGCACGCGGCCGTATTCGAAGCCACACAGTACGATATCGCCCTTATGCAGCGTACCTTCACGAACCAGCACGGTAGCAACCGGACCACGACCTTTATCCAGGAAGGATTCGATCACCGCACCGCTCGCCATACCTTTACGTACCGCTTTCAGTTCCAGAACTTCGGCCTGCAGCAGGATAGCGTCCAGCAGTTCGTCGATACCGGTACCTGCTTTCGCAGACACGTGAACGAACTGGCTCTCGCCGCCCCACTCTTCCGGCAGAATGCCGTACTGGGACAGTTCGTTCTTAACGCGATCCGGATCGGCTTCCGGCTTATCGATTTTGTTCACCGCAACCACGACCGGCACACCTGCCGCTTTCGCGTGCTGGATAGCTTCGATAGTCTGCGGCATCACGCCGTCGTCTGCCGCAACCACCAGAACCACGATATCCGTTGCCTGCGCACCACGAGCACGCATGGAAGTAAACGCGGCGTGGCCCGGGGTGTCCAGGAAGGTGATCATCCCGTTGTCAGTTTCAACGTGGTAAGCACCGATGTGCTGGGTAATGCCGCCCGCTTCGCCAGAGGCTACTTTCGTGGAACGAATGTAGTCCAGCAGAGAGGTTTTACCGTGGTCAACGTGGCCCATGATGGTCACAACCGGTGCGCGCGGTTCAGCCGCAGCGCCGGTATCACGGTCGCTCATTACCGCTTCTTCCAGTTCGTTTTCACGACGCAGGATAACTTTGTGGCCCATCTCTTCGGCAACCAGCTGTGCGGTTTCCTGGTCGATGACCTGGTTGATGGTGGCCATGGCGCCCAGCTTCATCATCGCTTTGATGACCTGAGAGCCTTTCACCGCCATCTTGTTCGCCAGTTCGCCAACGGTGATGGTTTCACCGATCACCACGTCACGGTTAACGGCCTGAGCGGGCTTCTGGAAGCCTTGCTGTAAAGAAGACCCTTTACGCTTGCCGCCTTTACCGCAGCGAACCGCAGCACGCGCTTCTTCGCGATCGGCTTTGGATTCGGCATGTTTGCCTTTTTTCGCCGGACGCGCTGCTTTTGCATTACGGCCACGACCACGACCGCCTTCTACTTCACGATCGTTTTCGTCTTCGGCCTGGCGAGCGTGCTGAGAAGTGGTGACATGATAGTCACTGGTGTCTTCTACTGGCTCAGGCGTTGCGGTCCATTTGTTTTCTTCCGCCATGCGGCGAGCTTCTTCTGCTACACGACGCGCTTCTTCTTCGAGTTTGCGACGTGCTTCTTCTTCCGCTTTACGCTTCAGCTCTGCAGCTTCATTCTCACGGCGGGCTTTTTCGGCCTGGGCGGTTTTGGTCATATCGTCAGTCTGTTGATTGCTCACTTTGTCTTTTTCCGCAGCTTCACGTTTCGCTTTTTCAGCGGCTTCACGCTTAGCTTGTTCTGCGGCCTCGCGTTCAGCTTTTTGTTGCGCCTCGCGTTTGGCCTGTTCTTCTGCCTCACGACGGGCTTGCTCTTCCGCTTCACGCTGCGCCTGCTCTTCCGCGGCCAGGCGTTCAGCCTCTTGCGGATCGCGTTTCACAAAGGTGCGCTTCTTGCGGACTTCGATTTGTACCGATTTACTTTTTCCACCGGTACCTGGAATATTCAGGGTGCTGCGCGTTTTACGCTGCAGCGTCAGTTTATCGGGACCAGAAACCGCTTCGCGGTTCAGGTGCGCCAGTAAAGTCTGTTTTTCTTGTGCGGACACAGAGTCGTCAGCAGATTTCCGGATACCTGCATCAGCAAACTGCTGTACCAGGCGATCCACGGAAACCTGTCTCTCTGCGGCCAGCGCTTTTAGGGTTACATCTGTCATGCTGTTCCTTCCTGCTACAGTTTATTACGCTTCGTCGCCGAACCAGCAAATATTACGGGCAGCCATAATCAGCTCACCGGCTTTTTCGTCGGTCAACCCTTCGATATCAGCCAGATCATCAATGCCCTGGTCGGCGAGATCTTCCAGCGTACAAACACCACGAGCCGCCAGTTTGAAAGCCATATCGCGATCTAATCCTTCCAGATTCAGCAGATCGTCAGCCGGTTTGTTATCACCGAGGCTTGCTTCCTGGTCCTGCGCCAGAGTGGCCAGTGCGTTTTTAGCACGCTCGCGCAGTGCTTCAACGGTCGGCTCATCAAGGCCGTCAATTTCCAGCAGTTCTTTCATTGGCACATAGGCCAGTTCCTCGAGCGTGGAGAAACCTTCTTCTACCAGAACGGTCGCGAACTCTTCATCAATATCAAGATATTTAGTAAAAATCTCGATAGCGGCATGTGCTTCAGCCTGATGTTTAGCCTGCAAGTCATCAACGGTCATTACGTTGAGTTCCCAGCCGCTCAATTGCGAAGCCAGGCGGACGTTCTGACCATTACGTCCGATCGCCTGCGCCAGATTACCGGCTTCAACGGCGATATCCATGGTATGTTTATCTTCGTCCACCACGATAGACGCGACGTCTGCCGGCGCCATCGCATTAATGACGAACTGCGCCGGGTTATCATCCCACAGCACGATATCAATACGCTCACCGCCCAGTTCGGTAGAGACCGCCTGAACGCGCGCGCCGCGCATCCCCACGCAAGCGCCGACCGGATCGATACGTTTATCGTTGGTTTTCACTGCGATTTTCGCACGAGAACCCGGATCGCGAGCCGCCGCTTTAATTTCAATCACTTCTTCGCCGATTTCCGGCACTTCGATGCGGAACAGTTCGATCAGCATTTCCGGCTTGGAACGGGTGACGAACAGCTGCGCGCCACGCGCTTCCGGTCGAACAGCATACAGCACGCCGCGAATACGGTCGCCAGGGCGGAAGTTTTCGCGCGGCAGCATATCTTCACGCAGAATCACCGCTTCAGCGTTACCGGCCATCCCTTCGGATTTAATTTCCAGAGAGATATTGTCGCGGTTCACTTTCTTCACCACGCCAGTGACAATTTCGCCTTCCTGGTCGCGGAACTGATCGACAACCATCGCGCGTTCAGCTTCACGGACCTTCTGTACGATAACCTGTTTCGCAGTCTGCGTGGTGATACGGTCAAAGGTGACAGATTCAATCTGATCTTCAACATAGTCGCCGACATTCAGGCTTTCGTCTTCAAAACGCGCCGCTTCCAGCGTAATTTCCTTCGTCGGCATGGTCACTTCTTCAACGATCAACCAACGGCGGAAAGTATCAAAATCACCGCTTTTACGATCGATTTCTACACGAACATCGATCTCCTGCTCATATTTTTTCTTTGTTGCTGTCGCCAGCGCACTTTCCAGCGCTTCAAAAATTTTTTCGCGTGGCAGCGCTTTTTCGTTGGAGACGGCTTCAACAACAGCCAAAATTTCTTTGTTCATCGCGGGCTTTTCACCTCATCCAGACTGTTAAAAGTGGGGAACCAGGTTCGCCTTCTGGATATTACTCAGCGCGAACACTTCATCTTTGCCTTCGACTGTGACGGTAATCATTTCACCGTCCACCGCTTTGATAATGCCCTGCCACTTGCGACGGTTCTGTACCGCCATGCGAAGAACCAGCGCGACTTCTTCACCCTGGAAACGCGCATAATGATCGGCAGTGAACATAGGACGGTCGAGACCCGGTGACGAGACTTCAAGGTTGTAAGCCACGGAGATAGGATCTTCAACGTCCAGCACCGCGCTTACCTGGTGGCTCACATCAGCACAATCATCAACATTGATGCCATCTTCACTATCAATATAGATGCGCAGTGTGGATGTGCGACCGCGAATAAATTCGATGCCGACCAGCTCGTAGCCTAAGGCTTCAACTGGCGCTGTAATCATCTCTGTTAATTTTTGCTCTAATGTGGACAAGCCCACCCCCAAGACATAAAAAAAGGGCCTAAAGCCCAGTTATTCTGTAGTCAGATAACAAAAAACCCCGATAAATCGGGGCTTTAGATAACTGAACCCTATAACCGCAACGGCGGTCTGGTGTACCTTCCGAAAGAATTTTTTTCAAATCCAGCTACGAAGGACATAATCTTCACAGTATATTTGAAAAAGAACTCTAAGGGAAAGTGGTTGCGGGGGCCGGATTTGAACCGACGACCTTCGGGTTATGAGCCCGACGAGCTACCAGGCTGCTCCACCCCGCGCCTGAAACGTGGCAAATTCTACTCGTTTTGGGTAAAAAATGCAAATACTGCTGGGATTTGGTACCGAGGACGGGACGTAAAATCTGCGCACAGTATAGTGACCAGGCATGAGTTATGTCAACCCTATTCCCAATATGCAGATGAATGAATACCACTCTTCGTTATACTCATCCCACCTCTCCGGCTTATACATGCATTTCACAACGTTATTTCAGTAAACCTTCACTAAACGCTTCCTGTCTCTGCTAAAAGATGATTAAATGAAAACTCATTTATTTTGCATAAAAATGCACTAAAGCAGAAACCGATCTCATTATCAGTCAATCAAGCAGGGTTCTATTCTATGACGACGATTCTTAAGCATCTTCCAGCAGGTCAACGTATTGGTATCGCTTTTTCCGGCGGTCTGGACACCAGCGCCGCGCTGCTGTGGATGCGACAAAAAGGAGCTGTCCCATATGCTTATACTGCGAATCTGGGACAACCGGATGAGGATGACTATGACGCCATTCCTCGTCGCGCAATGGAGTATGGCGCAGAGAATGCTCGCCTGATTGATTGCCGCAAGCAGTTGGTTGCAGAAGGGATCGCAGCGATTCAGTGCGGCGCTTTCCATAATACGACTGGCGGACTGACCTATTTCAATACCACGCCTCTGGGCCGTGCCGTAACCGGCACGATGCTGGTCGCCGCGATGAAAGAAGACGGCGTGAATATCTGGGGCGACGGCAGTACCTATAAAGGCAACGATATTGAACGTTTCTATCGTTACGGCCTGCTGACGAATGCTGAATTACAGATTTACAAACCGTGGCTGGATACCGACTTTATCGATGAGCTGGGTGGTCGCCATGAGATGTCTGAATTTATGATTGCCTGCGGTTTCGACTATAAAATGTCCGTTGAAAAAGCCTACTCCACCGACTCCAACATGCTCGGCGCCACGCATGAAGCGAAAGATCTGGAGTTTCTTAACTCCAGCGTCAAGATCGTCAACCCGATTATGGGCGTGAAGTTCTGGGACGAGAGCGTGAAGATCCCGGCAGAAGAGGTGACCGTCCGCTTCGAACAGGGTCACCCTGTTGCCCTGAACGGTAAAACCTTCAGCGATGATGTTGAGATGATGCTGGAAGCAAACCGCATCGGCGGCCGTCACGGCCTGGGCATGAGCGACCAAATTGAAAACCGAATCATTGAAGCAAAAAGCCGCGGTATTTATGAAGCCCCCGGAATGGCGCTGCTGCACATCGCTTACGAGCGTCTGTTGACCGGTATTCACAACGAAGACACCATTGAACAGTATCATTCTCATGGTCGTCGGCTGGGTAAACTGCTGTATCAGGGCCGCTGGTTCGACTCGCAGGCGCTGATGCTGCGTGACGGCCTGCAACGTTGGGTCGCCAGCCAGATTACCGGTGAAGTGACGTTGGAGCTGCGTCGCGGCAACGACTACTCCATCCTGAACACCGTGTCCGACAACCTGACCTATAAGGCTGAGCGTCTGACCATGGAGAAAGGCGAGTCCGTATTCTCACCGGACGATCGTATCGGTCAGTTGACCATGCGTAATCTGGACATTACCGATACCCGCGAGAAACTGTTCGGCTACGCGAAAGCGGGTCTGTTAACCGCCTCTTCCGCGACCGGTCTGCCGCAGGTTGAGAATCTGGAAAACAAAGCGAAGTAAACATTTATCATTTTAAGGCCGCGAAAGCGGCCTTTTTTATGCGCGGAATATAAGGTGTCTGTAGGCCTGATAAACGTAGCGCCATCATGGGTTGTAATAATGTCGGATGGCGGCGTAAACGCCTTATCCGACCTACAGACAACCACAAATAACAGACGAAAAAAAGACGCTTTTCAGCGTCTCTTTTCTGGAATATTGGTACCGAGGACGGGACTTGAACCCGTAAGCCCTATTGGGCACTACCACCTCAAGGTAGCGTGTCTACCAATTCCACCACCTCGGCACGGATACTGCTATTAGCGCGGGATATCGCTGGCCGGCTGAGCCGGTGCAGCAGGTTGAGTCTGCTCGGTCTTCGCCGGCGCGCTCAGATTTTCCCACTCGCTTCCTTTATTGGTTTTATTGCTATTGATATTACCCAACACCAGACTGATGATGAAGAACAGCGTCGCCAATACCGCCGTCATTCGGGTCATGAAGTTACCAGAACCACTTGAACCAAATAGCGTAGCGGAAGCGCCTGCTCCGAAGGAGGCTCCCATATCAGCGCCTTTACCTTGCTGCAGCATGATCAGACCTACAAGGCCAATTGCCACAATAAGGAAAACAACTAAAAGAGCTTCGTACATAATCAACCTGTTCCTTGCGGAGTTGCCGCGTACCAATGCTTCTACCAATAAAGCGGGATTTTTACTGTTTCCCACTGAAGCGGGTGTGAATACTAACCAAAGCGAATGACCTTCGCAAGGGCAATTTAAGCGCATTGTATCAACTGCGGAAAAAAACAGCAAAAGCGTTGTTTTTTGCGGGCCGTAAGGCGGCAACCGCCGCCTTTTTAGTCACTTAAACGCTTAAACGGCTTTTACCGCATCCGCGATACGATGGGCGAATGCCGTAACCTGCGCTTCATCCTCGCCTTCCACCATCACGCGAATCAACGGTTCGGTACCGGATTTACGTAGCAGTACCCGCCCACGATTGCCGAGCGTGGCTTCTACGTCCGCCGTTACCGCTTTCACCGCTTCATTTTCCAGCGGATCGCCGCTACCGGCGGTGTAACGCACGTTAACCAGAATCTGCGGGAACATTTTCATACCGCTGCACAGATCGTGCAGACTCATATGATTACGCACCATCGCCGCCAGAACTTGTAGCCCCGCTACAATACCGTCGCCAGTGGTCGTTTTATCCAACAGAATAACGTGACCAGAGTTTTCCGCGCCGATGCGCCAGCCTTTTTCCTGCAATTTTTCCAGCACGTAGCGGTCGCCCACTTTCGCCCGGGAAAACGGAATGCCAAGCTGCTTGAGCGCCAGCTCCAGCCCCATATTGCTCATCAGCGTCCCCACCGCGCCGCCGCGCAGTTGCCCCTGGCGCAGCCCTTCGCGCGCGATGATATACATAATCTGATCGCCATCGACTTTATTGCCTTCATGGTCAACCATGATGACCCGGTCGCCGTCGCCGTCAAGCGCGATGCCGAGGTCCGCCTTCTCCGCCAACACGCGCGCCTGCAACGCGCGCACGTCGGTCGCGCCCACTTCTTCGTTAATGTTGACGCCGTTTGGCTCACAGCCGATGGCGATAACGGTCGCGCCCAGCTCGCGCAGCACATTCGGTGCGATATGGTAGGTAGCGCCGTTGGCGCAATCCACAACCACTTTCAGGCCATTGAGGCTCAGTTCGTTCGGGAAGGTGCCTTTACAGAACTCAATATAGCGTCCGGCGGCATCGACGATGCGGCTCGCTTTCCCCAGCTCGGCGGAGTCTACGCAGGTGATCTCTTTTTCCATTTCGGCTTCGATGGCTTCTTCCACATCGTCAGGCAGTTTCGTACCGTCGATAGAGAAGAATTTAATGCCGTTATCATAGAACGGGTTATGCGAAGCCGAGATAACGATACCCGCCTCCGCGCGGAAAGTCCGCGTCAGATAGGCGACGGCTGGCGTTGGCATAGGTCCGGTAAACGAGGCCGACAGCCCCGCAGCGGCAAGGCCCGCCTCCAGCGCGGACTCCAGCATATAGCCGGAAATACGCGTATCTTTACCGATAATGATTTTACGCGAGCCATGACGCGCCAGCACTTTTCCGGCAGCCCAACCCAGTTTAAGCACGAAATCAGGTGTAATGGGGGCATTGCCTACACGTCCGCGAATCCCATCGGTACCGAAATATTTACGATTACTCATAGCGTTTGTTTCCCTTTGCAGACAGAGTGGCTTCTACCACCCGCATCGCCTCTACGGTTTCTTTGACGTCATGGACGCGAATGATCTGCGCGCCCTGCATCGCGGCAATTACCGCGCACGCAAGGCTGCCGTTCAGACGGTCTGATGGTCCCACGTTAAGTAACTGACCAACCATCGTTTTACGTGACATGCCCACCAGCAGCGGCAGGTTAAAATGATGAAACTCACCCAGTCGCGCCAGTAAGGTATAATTGTGAGAGAGATTTTTACCGAAACCGAATCCGGGGTCGAGCAACAATTTCTCTTTTGCGATGCCGGCCTTCTCACAACGTGCTATTTGCTCAATAAAGTAGCGATTCACCTCGGCAAAGACATCGTCATATTTCGGCGCCTCCTGCATGGTTTTGGGGTTGCCCTGCATGTGCATAAGACTGACCGGCAAGCCGGTTTCCGCTGCCGCTTCCAACGCGCCGGGCTCGGAGAGCGAACGGACATCATTGATAATATGCGCGCCCGCCCTTGCCGCTTCACGGATCACCTCGGGTTTAGAGGTATCCACAGAAATCCACACTTCAAAACGTTGCGCGATTGCTTCCAGTACCGGAATAACGCGATCCAGCTCTTCTTCCACGCTCACTTCCGCCGCGCCTGGTCGCGTTGATTCCCCCCCCACATCAATAATTGTCGCCCCGGCATTCACCATTAAATTCGCATGTTTCACTGCCTCAATCAGCGTGTTATGCGCGCCGCCGTCGGAGAAAGAATCCGGCGTTACGTTCAGGATCCCCATAACATGCGGATGAGTGAGATCGAGCGTGGCGCCCTGAGCGAAGAGTTTCATGGTCAAAATCCCTGTTTTATTTATGGTGAGTTAAAAAAAGAAAAACCTCGGGGCAAGCCCCAGGGTTTCGGTGAGCGCTAAACATAATGTTGTACAACAAACGCTTATTTGTCGCCCAGCTGCTCTGACATCGTGTTGCCCGGGTTCGGCGTGCGTGGTTCATCAACCGGACGCGGCGCCTGAGGCGTACCATTGCTGTCAGAGTTATTGGTGCCGTTTGGATCTTCCCAGCCCGCAGGCGGACGCACTTCACGACGCGCCATCAGGTCATCAATCTGCGGCGCATCGATAGTTTCATATTTCATCAGCGCATCTTTCATCGCGTGCAGAATATCCATATTGTCAGTCAGGATCTGACGAGCGCGATTGTAGTTACGTTCAATCAGCGCTTTCACTTCCTGGTCGATGATACGCGCAGTTTCATCAGACATATGTTTCGCTTTTGCGACGCTACGGCCGAGGAATACTTCGCCCTCTTCTTCCGCATACAGCAACGGACCAAGTTTCTCCGAGAAGCCCCACTGGGTGACCATGTTACGCGCCAGGTTAGTCGCGACTTTAATGTCGTTCGACGCGCCGGTAGAAACATGCTCAACGCCGTAGATAATCTCTTCCGCCAGACGGCCGCCGTACAGCGTGCTGATTTGGCTTTCCAGCTTCTGACGGCTGGCGCTGATCGCGTCGCCTTCAGGTAGGAAGAAGGTCACGCCCAGCGCACGACCACGCGGGATAATCGTCACTTTGTGCACCGGATCGTGTTCCGGCACCAGGCGACCGATAATCGCGTGGCCCGCTTCGTGGTACGCGGTCGACTCTTTCTGCGCTTCCGTCATCACCATAGAGCGACGTTCGGCGCCCATCATGATTTTGTCTTTCGCTTTCTCGAACTCAACCATCGACACAACGCGCTTGTTACCACGAGCCGCAAACAGCGCCGCTTCGTTAACCAGGTTCGCCAGGTCAGCACCGGAGAAGCCCGGCGTACCGCGCGCAATGATCGCCGCATCAATGTCCGTCGCTAACGGTACGCGACGCATATGCACCTTCAGAATCTGCTCACGACCGCGAACATCCGGCAGACCGACCACAACCTGACGGTCAAAACGGCCTGGACGCAGCAACGCCGGGTCAAGGACGTCCGGACGGTTGGTTGCCGCGATAACGATGATACCTTCGTTACCTTCGAAGCCGTCCATCTCAACCAGCATCTGGTTCAACGTCTGCTCACGTTCATCGTGACCACCGCCCAGACCAGCGCCACGCTGGCGACCTACGGCGTCGATTTCATCGATGAAGATAATGCACGGCGCCGCTTTCTTGGCCTGTTCGAACATGTCACGCACACGAGATGCGCCGACACCGACGAACATTTCCACAAAGTCAGAACCGGAAATCGTAAAGAATGGCACCTTCGCTTCACCCGCAATGGCTTTTGCCAGCAGGGTTTTACCGGTACCCGGAGGGCCAACCATCAGCACGCCTTTCGGGATTTTACCGCCCAGCTTCTGGAAACGGCTCGGTTCACGCAGGTATTCGACCAGTTCCGCCACTTCTTCTTTCGCTTCGTCACAACCCGCGACGTCAGCAAACGTGGTTTTGATCTGATCTTCCGTCAGCATACGCGCCTTGCTCTTACCGAACGACATGGCGCCTTTGCCACCGCCGCCCTGCATCTGACGCATGAAGAAGATCCAGACGCCGATTAGCAACAGCATCGGGAACCAGGAAATGAAGATAGAAGCCAGCAGGCTTGGCTCTTCAGGTGGTTCGCCAACAACCTTGACGTTTTTAGTCAGCAGGTTATCAAGCAGCTTCGGATCATTAATCGGAATGTAAGTCGTGTAACGGTTACTATCTTTCTTGGTAACGTTGATCTCACGTCCGTTGATACGCGCTTCGCGAACCTGGTCCTGATTGACCTCTTGCAGGAAGGTAGAGTAATCCACCTTACGGCCATTAGACTCGCTGGGCCCAAAGCTCTGGAATACTGACATCAGCACAACGGCAATGACCAGCCAGAGTATTAGGTTTTTCGCCATGTCACTCAAGGGATTAACCTCTTATTACAACTGTGTTAAAAACAGCGTCAGGATACTCTATATCCAGTTTCTTTCAAACCTTACGTCTGAAATCTGCCGGTTATCACTTTCGCCCGGTCGCTACAATGTACACTTCACGCGAACGCGCACGCGAAGAGTCCGGCTTACGAACTTTAACCTTCGTAAACAGGGAGCGAATTTCCCTTAGATACTCATCGAAACCTTCGCCCTGGAACACCTTCACTACAAAACTTCCGCCTGGCGCCAGCACATCGCGGCACATCTCTAACGCCAGCTCCACCAGATACATGGCGCGGGGGATATCCACCGCCGGTGTTCCGCTCATGTTTGGTGCCATATCCGACATGACAACTTGTACTTTACTGTCACCCACGCGTTCCAGTAACGCTTTCATGACAAGTTCATCACGAAAATCGCCCTGAAGAAAGTCCACACCAACGATAGGATCCATAGGTAAAAGATCACAAGCGATGATGCGGCCTTTGCCGCCAATCTGCGTGACTACATACTGTGACCAGCCTCCTGGCGCAGCGCCGAGATCGACTACCGTCATTCCCGGCTTAAAAAGTTTGTCACTTTGCTGTATTTCATCAAGTTTAAACCAGGCACGGGAGCGTAGCCCCTTTTTCTGCGCCTGTTGAACATATTTATCGCTAAAGTGTTCATGAAGCCAGCGGCTTGAGCTGGCAGAACGCTTTTTACCTGTCATTTAACTTTCCCGTCGGGGCAGTTCATCGTAGCCAATGGCGTAAATTTCTACACGCCTATTTGGCGATATAAGGGAGATGGCGGTAGAATGACCCGTTTTCAATCCCAACGTAAGCAAAAATATACGATGAATCTGAGTACTAAACAAAAACAGCACCTAAAAGGTCTGGCACATCCGCTCAAGCCTGTTGTTATGCTTGGCAATAATGGTTTGACCGAAGGGGTACTGGCCGAGATTGAACAAGCGTTAGAGCACCATGAACTTATCAAGGTGAAAATCGCCTCGGAAGATCGCGAAACAAAAACCTTGATCGTGGACGCTATCGTGCGCGAAACCGGCGCCTGTAACGTACAGGTCATCGGTAAAACGCTGGTGCTGTATCGCCCAACTAAAGAGCGTAAAATCTCGCTGCCGCGTTAAGGATATCCTAAAGTCGAACACAAAATCTGTGTAAAACGAGGGGTTTTCCACGAGCAGGAGAGCAAAATGCCACGCTCTCTCCGTTGATAAAAGGCCGCTATGCGGCCTTTTTCCTTTCTTTACAATACACCAACAATTTGCGTATTGAGTACTGCTTAAAGGTATTCCACTTTAAGCACTTCGTATTCCACATCGCCGCCAGGCGTTTTGATCACCACGACGTCATCCTGCTCTTTGCCGATCAGACCGCGAGCGATTGGCGAGTTTACCGAAATGAGATTTTGCTTAAAATCCGCCTCATCATCGCCAACAATGCGGTAGGTCTGCTCTTCGTCGGTGTCCAGGTTCAGCACCGTGACGGTAGCGCCGAAAATCACGCGACCATTGTTCGGCATTTTAGTGACATCAATCACCTGCGCATTCGACAGTTTTGCTTCGATATCTTTAATGCGCCCTTCGCAGAAACCCTGCTGTTCGCGTGCAGCATGATACTCCGCGTTTTCTTTTAAATCGCCATGTTCGCGCGCTTCGGCGATAGCGGCGATGATTTCAGGACGGCGCACAGATTTCAGAAAATCCAGCTCTTCGCGCAGTTTTTCGGCTCCGCGTAAGGTCATCGGAATAGCTTGCATTTGTTATACCTCTTGAACATTCCTGTAGGGGGCAATGAACTCTACCCCGGCTGCTAAGCCAGCCCCGGCATATGCCATACCAGGGTCAGAAGCAAAAAAACACCAACCCGGGCGCGCAGTCCCAAGTCAGCTACAATTTCCTCTTTGATAACCATTTTACCCTGGAGTTCCCTATGGGTCATCGTTTACTTTTTAGGGCGTTGCGCCGTAGTATGACGGCTTGTTTCCAGGGTGTTAGCGCGAGATTATGCGATTTTCCAGATTTATCATCGGATTGACCACCAGTATAGCGTTCAGCGTTCAGGCCGCGAATATTGACGAATACATCAAACAGCTTCCGGCCGGCGCCAACCTCGCGCTGATGGTGCAAAAGATTGGCGCGCCCGCGCCGGCTATTGATTATCATAGTCAGCAGATGGCGCTTCCCGCCAGTACCCAAAAGGTGATTACCGCGCTGGCGGCGCTGATTCAACTCGGCCCGGATTTCCGTTTTACGACCACGCTGGAGACTAAAGGCAACGTCGATAACGGCATCCTGAAAGGTGACGTAATTGCGCGCTTCGGTGGCGATCCAACGCTAAAACGTCAGGATATTCGCAATATGGTCGCGACGCTGAAAAAGTCCGGCGTCACGCAAATCGACGGCAATGTGCTTATCGACACGTCGATTTTCGCCAGCCACGATAAAGCGCCAGGCTGGCCGTGGAACGACCTGACGCAGTGTTTCAGCGCGCCTCCCGCCGCCGCCATTGTTGACCGCAACTGTTTTTCTGTGTCGCTTTATAGCGCGCAAAAACCAAACGATTTAGCCTTTATTCGCGTGGCCTCTTATTATCCGGTAACGATGTTCAGCCAGGTACGGACTCTACCGCGCGGTTCGGCAGACGCGCAGTATTGCGAGTTGGATGTGGTGCCTGGCGATTTGAACCGTTATACGCTTACCGGCTGTTTACCACAGCGCGCCGACCCGCTGCCGCTGGCCTTTGCTATTCAGGACGGCGCCAGCTACGCGGGCGCGATCCTCAAGCAGGAACTGAAAGAGGCCGGGATAACTTACCGCGGCACGCTGCTGCGCCAGACGCAGGTTAACGAGCCCGGAACGATCGTCGCCAGTAAACAGTCGGCGCCACTGCACGATCTGCTTAAGATTATGCTGAAAAAGTCAGACAACATGATCGCCGATACTGTTTTTCGGATGATTGGTCATGTCAGGTTTAACGTGCCTGGCACCTGGCGGGCGGGATCGGATGCCGTTCGCCAGATTCTGCGCCAACAGGCGGGAATTGATATCGGCAATACCATTATTGCCGACGGTTCCGGTCTTTCTCGCCATAATCTGATCGCTCCCGCCACGATGATGCAGGTGCTGCAATATATCGCCCAACATGATAACGAGCTGAACTTTATCTCTATGCTGCCGCTGGCGGGCTATGATGGTTCATTACAATACCGCGCCGGGCTACATCAGGCGGGCGTAGACGGTAAGGTTTCGGCGAAAACCGGGTCACTGCAGGGCGTGTATAATCTGGCGGGCTTTATTACCACCGCAAGCGGGCAACGGATGGCATTTGTACAGTATTTGTCCGGCTACGCGGTTCCACCTACCGATCAGCGTAATCGCCGAATCCCGCTGGTACGCTTCGAGAGTCGGTTGTATAAGGATATTTATCAGACTAACTGAGTGCATTATTGCCGGATGGCGGCGCTAACGCGTCTTATCCGGCCTACAACGAACATAATAAAACGGGCCGCAAATGCGGCCCGTTGGCTTTTATAGGCCGGATAAGCGTTAGCGCCATCCGGCTACGAGATTAACGTTTGTAGATGAACTCGACGCCTTCTTCGTCGTCTTCATCCCAGTCGTCATCCCAGTCATCGTCTGCGTCTTCTTCCACTTCAGCCAACTGCTGGCGATGATAATCGTCCCACATGAACTCGACTTTTTCCGGCTGTTTTGCTTCTTCAGCCTGCGCGATCGGATTCTCGATGATAAAGGTCATCACATCCCAGCAGAGATCTTTCACCCCCAGCTGACTGGCAGCGGAAATCAGATAGTATTTCCCTTCCCAGCCCAACGCTTCGGCGATCGCTTTCGCTTTCTCTTCCGCTTCGGTTTTATCCATCAGATCGATCTTGTTGAACACTAACCAGCGCGGTTTAGCCGCCAGATCCTGGCTGTATTTTTCCAGTTCGCCAATAATGATACGGGCGTTTTCCACCGGATCGGAACCGTCGATCGGATCGATATCAATGAGGTGCAGCAGTACGCGGCAACGTTCGAGGTGCTTCAGGAAGCGAATCCCCAGGCCCGCGCCTTCCGCCGCGCCTTCGATCAACCCCGGAATGTCGGCCACCACAAAACTCTTTTCGCTGTCCATACGTACCACGCCCAGGCTCGGCACCAGCGTGGTAAACGGATAGTCCGCGACTTTCGGTTTTGCTGCCGATACCGCGCGAATGAACGTTGATTTACCGGCGTTTGGCATCCCCAGCATCCCGACATCCGCCAGCAGCATCAGTTCCAGCAGCAGGTCGCGCTTATCGCCCGGCGTACCATTGGTTTTCTGGCGCGGCGTACGGTTAACCGAGGATTTAAAACGGGTATTGCCTAACCCATGCCAGCCGCCCTTCGCGACCAACAGACGCTGACCGTGTTTGGTCATGTCGCCCATCGTTTCACCGGTTCCCTGGTCGATAACGCGCGTACCGACCGGCACTTTGATGGTCACGTCTTTACCGCGTTTACCGGTACAGTCGCGGCTCGCGCCATTCTGACCACGTTCAGCGCGGAACGATTTTTCAAAGCGGTAATCGATCAGCGTATTCAGGTTTTCATCGGCTTCCATCCAGACGTCGCCGCCGTCGCCGCCATCACCGCCGTCCGGGCCGCCTTTCGGGATATATTTTTCGCGGCGGAAGCTCACACAGCCATTACCGCCATCGCCTGCAACGACCAGAATCGATGCTTCATCAACAAACTTCATTTTATTCTCCGTAAATCATTCGCCTGAGCGGGGTTGCGAAACCACCGTTTCATGCTTGCGTAAACCACCCCAAATACGATGACCAATGGCGGAATACATCGCGCCCGCAACCACGACAAACGCACCGAGATAACCTAAAAGGTTTAACATCGGTCTGGCGAAGAAATCGGGCCAGGCCATAGATAAAAGATCTGAAAACAGCAGGGTAAATAGCGGTGTAAGCGTGATTATCGCGCTCACCTGCGCCGCCTGCCAACGCGCCATCGCTTCCGCCAGGGCGCCATATCCTACCAGCGTATTTAGCCCGCAGAAAATCAAACAGGCGAGCTGCCAGTCGCTCAGTTGCGCTATCACCATCGGTTTTGCCAGCGGCAAGAGCGCTATCGTACATAAAGTGTACAGTAAAAACAGGATCTGCTGCGAGGCCAGACGTCGCAATAATACTTTTTGCGCCACGCCATAGCTCACCCACACCATCGCCGCGCCTACGCCAAAAATAACGCCCCAGGTGTAGTCGGTCAGTCGGGTAAAAATCTCGATCAGACTGGTGTTAAAAAACATCACCAGCCCGCTCAATAACATCAGCGCGCCAATCACCTGCGTACCGCGCATCTTTTCTTTCAGAATAAAGACGCTGGCGACCATCATGCCAACCGGCGAAAGCTGGCCGATAACCTGCGACGCGGTTGGGCTTAAATATTGCAGGGAAGAACTGAACAAAATGAAATTACCGAACAGTCCGCAGGTCGCTATCGCCAATAACACCAACCAACGCGGCTTACGAAAAATACGCAGCGGCGGCAGCTTTCTTTTTACTGCCAGTATCGCCCCGAGGCCAATACTGGCCATTAAGAAGCGGTAGAAGACAATGGTTGAAGGCTCCATCACCTCCAGCACTTGCTTCATTGCTATTGGCAACGCTCCCCAGCACATCGCGGTAGTGAGCGCTAAAAGAATGCCAATGCCTGCCTGCTGCTTCATGCCGTGTTCCCTGCAAAGACCCGTTAACGGCATTCGCACAGCCACACGGGTATATTTTAGTCGGCCATCGAATGTAAAAAGCCCCGCAACAGGTGCGGGGCTTTCATCCGTTACCGGACCACAAAAAACTTACTCAGCAACGATGCTGATGTATTTACGGTTTTTCGGGCCTTTAACTTCGAATTTCACTTTACCGTCTGCTTTAGCAAACAGAGTGTGGTCACGACCGCAACCAACGTTGGTACCAGCGTGGAATTTAGTACCACGTTGACGAACGATGATGCTGCCTGCCAGAACTGCTTCACCGCCAAAGCGTTTTACGCCCAGACGTTTAGCTTCAGAATCGCGACCGTTACGAGTCGAGCCGCCAGCCTTTTTATGTGCCATTTAATCTGCTCCCCTAATCTTAAGCGCTGATGCCGGTAATTTTCACATCAGTGAACCACTGACGATGGCCCTGCTGCTTACGGTAGTGTTTACGGCGACGAAACTTAACGATTTTAACTTTCTCGCCACGACCGTGGGCAACAACTTCAGCTTTGATTACGCCGCCATCAACGAAAGGAACGCCGATTTTGACTTCTTCACCGTTTGCGATCATCAGAACTTCAGCGAACTCGATAGTTTCGCCAGTTGCGATGTCCAGCTTTTCCAGGCGAACGGTCTGACCTTCGCTTACTCGGTGTTGTTTACCACCACTTTGGAAAACCGCGTACATAAAAAACTCCGCTTCCGCGCACACCTTTCAATGATTCAGAGCGCGCTATAAATATTCACAATAGGGCGCGAATATTACGCAAATTGCACGGCTTTGACAAGTGCTACCATCAATACATGAAGAAAAAAAACACAACGCATACGGTAACGTTTATCTGCGGCGTTTTTTCAGTACAATCAGGGTATATTTCTAACCATAAACCCTACGTTACCTCATTCAGACATGGGATAATCGGGGCGATAAGCCCGGCTTTTGCGATGAATTTAGAAAAAATCAACGAGTTAACCGCGCAAGATATGGCGGGTGTCAATGCGACAATCCTTGAACAGCTTAATTCCGACGTTCAACTGATTAATCAGCTAGGATATTACATTATTAGCGGCGGCGGAAAACGCATTCGTCCGATGATTGCCGTTCTTGCCGCGCGTGCGGTGGGTTATCAGGGTAACGCGCACGTGACTATCGCCGCTCTGATCGAGTTTATCCACACGGCGACGCTGCTACATGATGATGTGGTGGATGAATCCGATATGCGTCGCGGCAAAGCGACGGCAAATGCCGCTTTCGGTAATGCCGCCAGCGTGTTGGTCGGCGACTTTATCTATACCCGCGCCTTCCAGATGATGACCAGCCTCGGCTCGTTAAAAGTGCTGGAAGTGATGTCGGAAGCGGTCAATGTGATTGCAGAAGGCGAAGTGCTGCAATTGATGAACGTGAATGACCCGGACATTACCGAAGAAAATTACATGCGGGTGATTTACAGTAAAACGGCCCGTCTGTTCGAAGCCGCCGCCCAGTGCTCCGGTATTCTTGCCGGTTGTACGCCTGAGCAAGAGAAAGGGTTGCAGGACTATGGCCGCTACCTTGGTACGGCTTTCCAGCTCATTGACGATCTGCTGGATTACAGTGCCGACGGCGAGCATCTCGGTAAAAATGTGGGTGATGACCTCAATGAGGGCAAACCTACCTTACCGTTGCTTCACGCCATGCGCCACGGTACGCCAGAACAGTCAGCGATGATCCGTACCGCTATTGAACAAGGTAATGGCCGTCATCTTCTGGAACCGGTTCTGGAAGCGATGACCACCTGCGGCTCGCTGGAATGGACGCGTCAGCGAGCGGAAGAAGAAGCCGACAAAGCGATATCCGCGTTGCAGATATTGCCGGATACCCCATGGCGTGAGGCGCTAATCGGTCTCGCACACATCGCGGTGCAGCGCGATCGTTGATGCCATTCTTTTATCCCGCGCACTGCGCGGGATATCCCATTAAGTTCTAATAAACTCCAGATACCCTATTGCCTGTCTTTTCGTATATTCATATACGGCTTCCCCTGGCATATTCTGAATATTGCCGCCACTTACATGAACTTTTTAGAACATTCCTTCACGAAGCGTTATAGTATCGAACGTCGTCGGGTTGTTAAAACCGTAAGTGATTAATCTAAGGAGTGATGGATGTATGGAAAGCAAGCTTATTGACTGGCATCCGGCCGATATCATTGCCGGACTACGTAAAAAAGGGACTTCAATGGCCGCTGAGTCACGTCGGAATGGATTGAGTTCATCCACGCTGGCCAATGCATTAACGCGCCCGTGGCCGAAAGGAGAGTTGATTATCGCGAAAGCATTGGGAACGGAACCCTGGGTTATTTGGCCATCGCGTTATCACGATCCGCGCACGCATGAGTTTATCGACAGAACGCGGCTTATGAGAGCGCGTAATAAAGACAAACAGAATGTAGAGTAAGTGCCTGTAAAATAACCCCCGCAATCGCGTTCGCGGGGGTTATTCAGCGTACAGAAGGTTATTCGCCTTTCACGCGTTCAATATTCGCGCCTAGCGCGCGCAGTTTGTCTTCGATGCGCTCATAACCGCGATCGATGTGATAAATACGATCCACAATCGTCGTGCCTTCCGCAATACAGCCCGCCAGCACCAGGCTCGCAGATGCTCGCAGATCTGTCGCCATGACCTGGGCGCCAGAGAGCGTTTCTACGCCATGGCATATGACGGTATTGCTTTCAATTTCCGCACGCGCGCCCATGCGGCTGAGTTCAGGCACGTGCATAAAACGGTTTTCAAAGACGGTTTCAGTGATAAAGCCCGTCCCTTCCGCCACCAGGTTCAGCAACGTGAACTGCGCCTGCATATCGGTCGGGAATGCCGGGTGCGGCGCGGTACGGACATTGACCGCCTTCGGTCGTTTGCCGTGCATGTCCAGACTAATCCAGTCCTCGCCCACTTCGATATCCGCGCCAGCATCGCGCAGTTTCGCCAGTACCGCGTCCAGAGTGTCCGGTTGCGCGTTACGGCAGAGGATTTTGCCGCGAGAGATCGCTGCCGCCACCAGGAAAGTCCCCGTTTCGATACGATCCGGCAGCACACGATAAACGCCGCCGCCCAGACGCTCTACGCCCTCGATCGTAATACGATCGGTGCCCTGCCCGGCGATCTTCGCCCCCAGCGTAACCAGGAAGTTAGCGGTGTCGACAATTTCCGGCTCGCGCGCGGCGTTTTCAATGATGGTCGTCCCTTCCGCCAGCGTAGCGGCGCACATAATGGTGACGGTCGCGCCGACGCTGACCTTATCCATCACGATATGCGCCCCTTTAAGACGCCCTTCTACGGAGGCCTTTACGTAGCCCTCTTCCAGCTTGATGGTCGCACCCAGTTGTTCCAGACCGGTAATATGCAGATCAACCGGACGCGCGCCGATAGTACAGCCCCCCGGCAGAGAGACTTGTCCCTGACCAAAACGGGCAACCAGCGGCCCCAGCGCCCATATCGAGGCGCGCATGGTCTTAACCAGATCATAAGGCGCGCAGAACACGTTCACCTGGCTGGCGTCAATGTGTACCGATCCATTGCGTTCCACTTTCGCGCCTAATTGGCTCAGGAGCTTCATCGACGTATCCACGTCTTTCAGTTTTGGAACGTTTTGGATCTCTACCGGTTCTTCTGCCAGCAGAGCGGCGAACAGGATCGGCAGCGCGGCGTTTTTGGCGCCGGAAATTGTGACTTCGCCCTGGAGCGTCGTTGGCCCCTGTACACGAAATTTATCCATTATTGTATTCTCAGTTAAGCATTCATCTCCGCTACCGGCAGGTTACCCGTAGCTTAAAATCCGTTAAGTTTACGATCGCGCGCCCACTCCGCCGGGGTATATGCTTTGATCGATACGGCATGGATACGGTTGTCCGCAATGTACTCCATTAGCGGCCCATAGACCGTTTGCTGTTTCTTGACCCGGCTCATGCCGTCAAACATCTCGCCCACGGCAATAACCTGAAAGTGACTGCCATCGCCGGAGACGTGGACTTCCTGGAGGGAGAGGGCATTCATCAGCACACTCTGAATTTCATGATTTTCCATGGGTTCTTTATTCGTCAAATAGTGAAAACAGCCCAACATCTTAGAGCAAAGTCGCGCCGTCTTAAATAAGCAAAAGATTACGCTGATAAATCAGCGCGGTAAAAGTGCCGGATGGTGCTGCTAACGCAACTTATCCGGCCTACGGGGATCATGCGAAGTGTAGGCCGGATAAACCATCCGGCATTCATTACATACGGGGAAGTACGTCTTCGGGCAAGTTATATAATTGCGCCAGCGCGTAAACCTTGTCGTTAACGCCAGACAGCGACACGGCATTGCCCTGCTTTTTTGCCTGGTTCACAAGGTGCGCCAGCAGCGCCAGTCCCCCCGTATCCACCCTGGAGATCTGGCTCAGGTCGATACGGGTAACGCCAGTCATCGCTTCTACGCGCGCGTCCCATAGCGGCGCCAACACGTCCTGATCCAGCTCTCCGGCCAGCACCAGAGTGTCCGCCTCACGCGTCCAGGTGAGTTGCGGCGTCATTACTGTTTCTCGTCCAAAGTAATTTTCTGTTGAGAGATAGATTTCAGTTGTGCGGTCAGGCCGTCGATGCCTTTAGTACGCAGCAGAGCGCTCCACTCATTTTGCTTGGTGGTGATCATGCTGACGCCTTCCGCAATCATGTCATACGCCTGCCAGTTGCCGGTCTGAGTGTTTTTGCGCCACTGGAAATCCAGGCGTACCGGCGGACGACCGTTGGGATCGATAATCGTTACACGGATAGGCACAATGGTCGCATCGCCCAGCGGTTGCTCAGGCGCTATCTGGTAAGTCTGGCCGTGGTACATCGCCAGCGCCTGACCGTAGGCCTGTTTCAGGTATTCGCGAAACGCTGCAAAATAGGCTTCACGCTGCGCCGGGGTCGCCTCTTTGTAGTAGCGGCCCAACACCAGCGCGCCGGCATATTTTACCTGCACGTACGGCAGAAGCTCCTGATCAACAACGTCTCGCAGGTAATCCGGATTGGCACGAATTTTCGGCTGTTCGTTTTTCAGGCGATCAAAAGTTTTCTGCGCCGCCTCGTTCATCAGTTTATAAGGATTGCTCTGATCCGCTGCCGTTGCTGCGCTTAATGGCGCAATGACCAGCAGGGCCACCATCATCAGTCGTTTAAACATGCCTCAATTCTCCTAAGATTATTTCGTTTCGCCCGCGGGCGTTGTGGCTTCAGTATGGCCTTCCGTTGCGGCTGGCGCATCGCCAGAATTCTTATTGTCGTCGCCTTTGCTGTTATAGAGGAACTGACCAATCATATCTTCCAGCACCATTGCAGACTTGGTGTCCTGAATCGTACTCCCATCTTTGAGGATAGACGTTCCCAGCTCAGGATCTTCAAAACCGACGTTTAATGCCAGATATTGCTCCCCCAGCAGTCCGGAAGTACGAATACTCAACGAGCTGGTATCGGGAATATGGTTATAACGCTCTTCGATGTCGAGCGTTACGCGCGGCAGGTATGTTTTCGGATCAAGCGAGATATCTTCAACCCGCCCGACAACCACCCCGCCGATGCGTACCGGGGAACGCACTTTCAGACCGCCGATGTTATCGAAGGTCGCATAAACCTTATAGGTCGGCTCCGTGCGCATAGAGGTCACATTTGCCGCCTTCAGGCAAACAAACAGCGCCGCCAGCAACGCTACCAGCAAAAAAACGCCTACCCAAATTTCATTTTTTTTCGTTTGCATGAACTCAATTCCCAAACATCAGTGCGGTCAGCACAAAATCCAGCCCCAGAACGGCCAACGATGCGTGAACCACGGTACGCGTCGTTGCCCGGCTAATCCCGGCAGAAGTCGGTATTGCGTCATAACCGTTGAATAACGCAATCCATGTTACCGTAATGGCGAACACCACGCTCTTTATCAGACAGTTCACCAGGTCCATACGCCAGTCGACGGCATTCTGCATCGCGGACCAGAAGAACCCGGCGTCGATTCCTTTCCAGCTTACGCCGACCAGCGAGCCGCCCCAGATACCGACCGCCACAAAGATAATGGTCAGTAGCGGCAATGAAATCACGCCCGCCCAAAAGCGCGGCGAAATCACCCGGCGCAATGGATCGACCGCCATCATCTCCATACTGGAGAGCTGCTCCGTCGCCCGCATCAGGCCGATTTCCGCCGTCAACGCCGACCCGGCTCGCCCGGCAAACAGCAACGCCGCGACCACCGGCCCCAGCTCGCGCAGCAGCGAAAGCGCCACTAACATGCCAAGACTGGTCTCCGCGCTGTAAGTGGTCAGAACCAGATAGCCTTGCAGCCCCAGCACCATACCGATGAATACGCCGGAGACAATAATGATAAGCATCGACAAGACGCCCACATTATAAAGCTGGCGCACCAGCAGCGGCGCATGTTTGCGAAACTCCGGCTTACCGATAATCGCATTGAATAACATTAACCCGGCGCGCCCGAACGTCCTGACGGTTTTGATCCCGCTGTGTCCGAGTGCTGCCAGCGCATTTAACAGCATGAGTGGCTTAACTCCCTGTTTCGAGTAAATCAAGGTGATAGTCGCCCGCCGGATAGCGGAACGGAACCGGCCCGTCGGCAATGCCGTCAAGGAACTGACGCACGCGCGGGTCCGTATTCTCCTGCAACGCCTGAGCGCTACCGTGAGCGACGATTTTTTTGTCCGCCATGATCCAGGCGTGATCAGCAATACTGAGCACCTCTGGCACATCATGCGAGACCACCACGCAGGTCACGCCCAGCGCGCTGTTCAATTCTGAAATCAGCTTCACCAGAACGCCCATGGTAATCGGGTCCTGGCCGACAAACGGCTCATCGAACATGATGAGATCCGGTTCCAGAGCGATGGCGCGCGCCAACGCGGCGCGACGCGCCATCCCACCGGAGAGCTCGGAAGGCATCAGTTTTGCCGCGCCGCGCAGCCCGACAGCTTCCAGTTTCATCATCACGACGCTTTTTAGCAGCGGCGCGGGTAAATTGGTGTGCTCCCGTAGCGGATAGGCCACATTGTCAAACACGTTCATGTCGGTAAACAGTGCTCCCGACTGAAACAGCATACTCATACGTTTGCGGACGGTGTAGAGCCGCGAACGGGACATGGCCGGCACATTCTCGCCATCAAATAAGATCTCGCCCTTATCCGGCGGGATCTGTCCGCCAATCAGGCGCAACAGCGTGGTTTTACCGATGCCCGACGGCCCCATGATCGCCGTGATCTTCCCGCGCGGCACCGTCAGGGAAATATTATCGAAAATGCAGCGTTCGCCACGGGAAAAGCTGACGTCGCGCATATCGACTAAATTGGCCGCAGACTGACCCATTGATTCATCCTTCGTATTGCCTTGTTGAGGTAACCATGGCGCTGAATTTAACCATGGGTTCGACATAATTACAGAATATTAACTGACAGGGTTAGCGAAAGCTGGCATTCGTTTTACTTTTTAGCCGCATAAAGTCAAAATTAGGACTTCGTTACGGCTTCCAGATATCCCTTCTAGGGGACCGGCGAGTATACCTGAAGAAAGGACTTTAGATGCTTTTAGCGATGGCGCTACTCATAATTGGTTTGCTTCTGGTGGCCTACGGCGCCGATCGTCTGGTGTTTGCGGCCTCTATTTTATGCCGTACATTCGGTATTCCCCCGCTGATCATCGGGATGACGGTCGTGAGTATCGGCACCTCGCTGCCGGAAATTATTGTATCGGTCGCCGCATCGCTACACGGTCAGCTCGATTTGGCCGTCGGCGCGGCGCTCGGTTCTAACATCACCAATATTTTGCTGATCTTAGGGCTGGCGGCGCTAGTTCGTCCATTTACCGTGCATTCCGATGTTCTACGTCGCGAATTGCCATTAATGTTATTTGTTAGCGTGGTAGCCGGTTCCGTACTGCATGACGGACAGTTAAGTCGCAGTGATGGTATCTTTCTCCTGCTTCTGGCTGTGCTATGGCTGTTATTCATTGTTAAAATCGCGCGTCTGGCCGAACGCCAGGGGAATGACAGCCTCACCCGCGAACAACTGGCGGAGCTACCGCGCGAAGGCGGGCTCCCCGTCGCGCTCTTATGGCTGGGCATTGCGCTGGTCATCATGCCGATGGCGACGCGCATGGTAATCGATAACGCTACGGTGCTGGCGAACTATTTCGCCATGAGTGAATTAACGCTCGGTCTGACAGTCATCGCCGTCGGCACCAGTCTGCCAGAACTGGCGACGGCGATTGCCGGCGTGCGAAAAGGCGAAAATGATATTGCCGTTGGTAATCTCATTGGCGCCAATATTTTTAATCTCGCCATCGTGCTGGGACTGCCTGCGCTGATCGCGCCGGGGGAGATCAACCCGCTGGCGTTTGGGCGAGATTATAGCGTGATGTTGCTGGTTAGCGTGGTTTTCGCTTTACTTTGCTGGCGGCATCCGCGTCAGATTGGTCGGGGCGCAGGTATACTGCTGACCGGCGGGTTTATCGTATGGCTGGCGATGCTCTATTGGCTATCGCCACTTCTTGTTGGATAACTGGAAACGGATTATGTCGCATTTAGCGTTGCAACCGGGGTTTGACTTTCAGCAGGCAGGCAAAGAGGTCCTGGAAATTGAACGTGAAGGCCTGGCGGAGCTTGATCAATATATCAACCAGCATTTCACGCTGGCCTGTGAAAAAATGTTCAACTGCACCGGAAAAGTGGTGGTCATGGGGATGGGAAAATCCGGTCATATCGGACGGAAAATGGCCGCCACGTTCGCCAGTACCGGCACCTCTTCCTTTTTTGTACATCCGGGCGAAGCCGCGCACGGCGATTTGGGGATGGTTACGCCGCAGGATGTGGTTATCGCTATCTCCAACTCCGGCGAATCCAGCGAGATCGCGGCGCTAATACCGGTACTTAAACGTCTGCACGTGCCGTTAATTTGCATTACCGGGCGACCGGAAAGCAGCATGGCGCGTGCGGCAGATGTGCATCTGTGTGTTAAAGTGCCCAAAGAAGCGTGTCCGTTAGGACTGGCGCCTACCAGTAGTACCACCGCAACGCTGGTGATGGGCGACGCGCTCGCTGTGGCGTTGTTAAAAGCGCGCGGCTTTACCGCCGAGGATTTCGCTCTGTCGCATCCTGGCGGCGCGCTGGGACGTAAGCTACTGCTGCGCGTAAGCGATATTATGCATACTGGCGATGAGATCCCGCATGTTAATAAACATGCCACCCTGCGTGATGCGCTGTTAGAAATTACGCGTAAAAATCTCGGTATGACCGTCATTTGCGATGAATCCATGAAGATCGACGGTATCTTCACCGACGGCGATTTACGTCGCGTATTCGATATGGGCGGCGATATGCGCCAGTTGGGGATCGCCGAGGTGATGACGCCAGGGGGCATTCGCGTGCGTCCCGGTATTCTCGCTGTCGATGCGCTGAATTTAATGCAGTCCCGCCATATCACCTCCGTACTGGTTGCTGATGGCGACCAGTTACTCGGTGTGTTACATATGCATGATCTCCTGCGTGCAGGCGTCGTGTAGAAACTCAAGGATAATTAACGATGAGTAAAGCAGGTGCGTCGCTTGCGGCCTGTTATGGCCCCGTCAGCACCCATGTCATGACCAAAGCGGAGAATATCCGCCTGCTCATCCTGGACGTGGATGGCGTATTGTCTGACGGCCTGATTTATATGGGCAATAACGGCGAAGAGCTGAAGGCTTTCAACGTTCGTGACGGCTATGGTATTCGCTGTGCTTTGACCTCCAATATCGAGGTTGCCATTATTACCGGACGAAAGGCTAAACTTGTAGAAGATCGCTGCGCCACGCTGGGGATCGTCCATCTTTATCAGGGACAGTCGAATAAGCTGATCGCCTTTAGCGATCTGCTGGAAAAACTGACCATCGCGCCGGAAAATGTTGCCTATGTCGGCGATGATCTGATTGACTGGCCGGTGATGGAAAAAGTGGGGTTAAGCGTTGCCGTTGCGGATGCGCATCCGCTGCTGATCCCCCGCGCTGACTATGTGACGCACATTGCCGGCGGGCGCGGCGCGGTACGTGAGGTGTGTGATTTGCTGCTGCTGGCGCAGGGCAAGCTGGATGAGGCCAAAGGGCAATCGATATGAGTAAAACCAGACGTTGGGTTATCATTCTACTGTCGCTGGCCATTCTGGTACTGATTGGTATCAATCTGGCGGATAAAGACGATCCTGCTGCCGTGATGGTCAACAGCAACGATCCCACGTATAAAAGCGAGCATACGGATACCGTCGTGTACAGTCCGGAAGGCGCGTTGAGCTATCGTCTGATCGCGCAGCACGTTGAATATTTTTCCGATCAGGCGGTCTCATGGTTTACGCAACCGGTATTAACCACCTTTGATAAGGATAAAGTGCCGACATGGTCGATCAAGGCCGATAAAGCCAAATTGACTAACGATCGGATGCTCTATCTGTATGGCCATGTTGAAGTCAACGCCCTGGTGCCTGACGCTCAATTACGCAGAATTACCACCGATAACGCGCAGATTAATCTGGTGACGCAGGATGTTACCTCGAACGATCTGGTGACGTTATACGGCACAACATTTAACTCCAGCGGACTGAAAATGCGCGGTAACTTACGCAGCAAGAACGCCGAGCTGATTGAAAAGGTTAGAACCTCTTATGAAATTCAAAACAAACAAACTCAGCCTTAATCTTATGCTTGCCGGCTCGCTGCTGGCCGCCAGCATTCCGGCTTTCGCCGTCACGGGCGATACCGAACAGCCTATTCATATTGACTCGGATCAACAGTCGCTGGATATGCAAGGCAACGTCGTGACCTTTACGGGCAACGTGGTGATGACCCAAGGCACGATTAAGATCAACGCCGATAAAGTCGTGGTTACCCGCCCTGGCGGCGAACAGGGGAAAGAGGTGATCGACGGTTACGGCAATCCGGCCACCTTCTACCAGATGCAGGACAACGGTAAGCCGGTGAAAGGCCACGCTTCCCATATGCATTACGAGCTGGCGAAAGATTTTGTGGTGCTAACCGGCAACGCTTATCTGGAGCAGCTTGACAGCAACATTACCGGCGACAAAATCACCTACCTGGTGAAAGAGCAGAAAATGCAGGCCTTCAGCGAGAAAGGCAAGCGCGTCACTACCGTTCTGGTACCGTCGCAGTTGCAAGACAAAAACAAAGGCCAGACTCCGGCGCAAAAGAAGAGTAACTAATTCGTTATGGCAACATTAACTGCAAAGAATCTGGCGAAGGCCTATAAAGGCCGTCGCGTAGTGGAAGATGTCAGTCTGACCGTTAACTCCGGGGAGATTGTCGGGCTGCTCGGTCCAAACGGCGCGGGTAAAACCACCACCTTTTATATGGTCGTCGGTATCGTGCCGCGTGACGCGGGCAATATCATCATTGATGATGAAGATATCAGTCTGCTGCCGCTGCACGCGCGCGCGCGCCGCGGTATCGGCTATTTGCCGCAGGAAGCCTCTATTTTCCGCCGTCTCAGCGTATTTGATAACCTGATGGCGGTACTGCAAATTCGTGACGATTTGACCGCAGAACAGCGAGAAGACCGCGCCAACGAGCTGATGGAAGAGTTTCATATCGAGCATCTGCGCGACAGCATGGGACAGGCGCTGTCCGGTGGTGAACGCCGTCGTGTAGAAATAGCCCGCGCGTTGGCCGCTAATCCCAAATTTATCCTGCTGGATGAACCCTTTGCCGGCGTTGACCCGATTTCCGTTATCGACATCAAACGCATTATCGAGCATCTGCGCGATAGCGGGCTCGGCGTGCTGATCACCGACCATAACGTCCGTGAGACGCTGGCAGTCTGTGAACGTGCCTATATCGTGAGCCAGGGCCATCTTATTGCCCACGGTACGCCGACAGAAATCCTGCAAGACGAACACGTTAAGCGTGTATATCTTGGGGAAGACTTCAGACTCTGATAGGGTAGAGGGCTATGCTGCTCTAGCGGGAGAAAACGACTCTGAATATGAAGCAAGGTTTGCAACTCAGGCTTAGCCAACAACTGGCGATGACGCCTCAGCTACAACGGGCCATCCGTCTGTTGCAGTTGTCTACGCTGGAACTTCAGCAGGAACTCCAGCAAGCGCTGGAAAATAACCCGCTGCTTGAGCAAACCGATCTTCATGACGAAATCGACACTCAGCAACCTCAGGATAACGATCCTCTCGATACCGCCGACGCGCTCGAACAAAAAGAGATGCCGGAAGAGCTGCCGCTTGACGCCAGTTGGGATGAAATTTACACCGCCGGGACGCCGTCCGGCCCCAGCGGCGATTATATCGACGATGAGCTGCCCGTCTATCAGGGCGAAACGACGCAGTCGTTGCAGGATTATCTGATGTGGCAGGTTGAGCTAACGCCCTTCTCGGACACCGATCGCGCTATTGCGACATCCATTGTCGACGCGGTAGATGATACCGGCTATCTCACCGTATCCCTGGATGAAATTCGCGAAAGCATGGGCGATGTAGAGGTGGATCTCGATGAGGTTGAAGCCGTTCTGAAGCGCATTCAGCGTTTTGATCCGGTAGGCGTCGCGGCAAAAGATCTTCGCGACTGTCTGCTGATCCAGCTTTCACAATTCGACAAATCCACGCCGTGGCTGGAAAAGGCGCGGCTCATTATCTGCGATCACCTTGATCTGCTGGCCAACCACGATTTCCGCACGTTGATGCGCGTTACCCGACTGAAAGAAGAGGTGCTGAAAGAGGCGGTAAACCTGATTCAGTCGCTCGATCCCAGACCCGGTCAATCGATCCAGACCGGCGAGCCGGAGTACGTTATCCCGGATGTGCTGGTACGCAAGCATAACGGTCGCTGGACGGTGGAGCTTAATAGCGACAGTATTCCCCGTTTACAGATTAACCAGCACTATGCCGCCATGTGTAACAGCGCGCGCAACGATGCCGACAGCCAGTTCATCCGCAGTAATTTACAGGATGCGAAGTGGCTGATAAAAAGCCTTGAAAGCCGCAACGACACGCTGCTGCGCGTCAGTCGCTGCATCGTCGAGCAACAGCAAGCCTTTTTTGAACAGGGCGAAGAATATATGAAACCGATGGTACTGGCGGATATCGCCCAGGCCGTCGAGATGCACGAATCCACTATATCCCGCGTGACCACGCAGAAGTATTTGCACAGCCCGCGCGGTATTTTTGAACTCAAATATTTCTTTTCCAGCCACGTCAATACCGAAGGCGGAGGCGAAGCCTCTTCCACCGCGATTCGTGCGCTGGTGAAGAAGTTAATTGCGGCGGAAAACCCCGCGAAACCACTGAGCGACAGCAAGTTAACCTCTCTGCTGTCAGAACAAGGTATCATGGTGGCGCGCCGCACTGTTGCGAAGTACCGAGAGTCTTTATCCATTCCGCCGTCAAACCAACGCAAACAGCTGGTTTGACCCAACCGATAAGGAAGACACTATGCAGCTCAATATCACCGGACATAATGTCGAAATTACTGAAGCCCTGCGTGAATTTGTGACGACAAAATTCGCCAAACTTGAACAGTATTTTGAGCGGATTAATCAGGTATACGTGGTGTTGAAAGTGGAGAGGGTCACGCATATCTCGGATGCGACGCTACACGTTAACGGCGGCGAAATTCACGCCAGCGCGGAAGGCCAGGATATGTATGCCGCCATTGACGGCTTGATTGATAAACTGGCAAGGCAGTTAACCAGGCATAAAGATAAACTGAAACAACACTAATTGTCCGGGCAGTTAGCCAGTGCAGGACGGCCTGTTGTGTGACACAACGGGCCATTTGTACAGTTAGCGCTCCGAACCTGGCCATCAACCTGACAGGACAGGTTCTTAGGTGAAATTATGATAAATAACGATACGACTCTACAACTGAGCAGTGTACTTAACCAGGAGTGTACGCGTAGCGGCGTTCATTGTCAGAGTAAGAAACGCGCGCTGGAAATCATCAGCGAACTGGCGGCAAAACAGCTCAGTTTACCTCCTCAGGTCGTGTTTGAAGCCATTCTGACACGCGAAAAAATGGGCAGTACCGGTATTGGTAATGGTATCGCCATCCCGCACGGGAAACTGGAAGAAGATACCTTACGCGCCGTCGGTGTGTTCGTTCAGCTCGAAACGCCGATCGCGTTCGACGCCATCGATAACCAGCCGGTCGATCTCCTCTTCGCCCTGCTGGTGCCCGCCGATCAAACTAAAACGCATCTGCACACGCTGTCGCTGGTGGCGAAACGTCTGGCGGATAAAACGATCTGCCGCCGCCTGCGCGCGGCGCTGAATGATGAAGAGCTGTATCAAATCATTACTGACACCGAAGGTGAGCAGAATGAGGCATAACAACTCAATGGCATTTATTTCTGTCGTTGTGAGGAGAAACGGTACATGGTACTGATGATCGTCAGCGGGCGTTCCGGATCAGGTAAATCTGTCGCTCTGCGCGCGCTGGAAGATATGGGATTTTACTGCGTGGATAATCTCCCCGTCGTGCTGTTGCCCGATCTGGCGCGAACGCTGGCCGATCGCCAGATTTCCGCCGCCGTCAGCATTGATGTGCGCAATATGCCTGAATCACCTGAGATTTTTGAACAGGCGATGAATAATCTGCCTGGCGCTTTCTCGCCGCAATTGCTGTTTCTTGATGCCGACCGCAATACCTTGATTCGCCGCTACAGCGACACGCGCCGTTTGCATCCGCTTTCCAGCAAAAATCTTTCTTTAGAGAGTGCGATCGATAAAGAGAGTGACTTGCTGGAGCCGTTACGCTCACGTGCGGATCTGATCGTCGACACTTCAGAAATGTCCGTCCATGAGCTGGCGGAGATGCTGCGTACCCGGCTGTTGGGCAAACGCGAGCGCGAACTGACGATGGTATTTGAGTCCTTCGGCTTTAAACATGGTATCCCGATTGATGCGGACTATGTGTTTGATGTCCGCTTTCTGCCCAACCCGCACTGGGATCCAAAACTGCGCCCCATGACCGGGCTTGATAAGCCGGTAGCCGCGTTTCTTGACCGACACACAGAAGTTCACAATTTTATCTATCAGACTCGCAGCTATCTTGAGCTATGGTTACCGATGCTGGAGACCAACAACCGCAGCTACCTTACCGTTGCTATCGGTTGTACCGGCGGGAAACACCGTTCGGTGTATATTGCAGAACAGCTGGCAGACTACTTCCGCTCGCGCGGTAAAAATGTCCAGTCTCGCCATCGCACGCTGGAAAAACGCAAAACATGACCGTAAAGCAAACTGTTGAAGTCACCAATAAGCTGGGCATGCATGCCCGGCCTGCCATGAAGCTTTTCGAACTGATGCAGGGTTTTGACGCCGAGGTGCTATTACGCAATGACGAAGGCACCGAAGCGGAAGCAAACAGCGTCATCGCGCTGTTAATGCTCGACTCCGCCAAAGGGCGTCAGATCGAAATTGAAGCCACCGGCCCGCAAGAAGTTGAAGCGCTGGCGGCGGTTATCGCGCTGTTCAATTCCGGCTTTGACGAAGACTAAACCTCCCCCTCTATACCCTATTTCCCCCAACGCCGTCCCGGTATTTGATGACAGTCACCCCAAAACCGGGCGTGTTACGCCTGCCTGCCTCTTGTCCCGCAGCCCCGCCCTTTCGTAAGATTTGTACATTTCGTGCGCTTTACCTATGCATAAAAACATTAAGAAAACCTTAAAAAATTTCGTTTATGTTTTGTTTAAGCTCTTTGTCCATACTAAATTTATGTGAATAAATTTTTCCAGGACTTGCCATGATCCTCTTATCCAAACAGACTCCGCTGGGCGCTGGTCGACATCGTAAATGCTATACGCATCCGGATAATGCCCGGCGTTGCATAAAAGTCATTTACAACCGTGACCACGGCGGTGATAAAGAGATTCGGCGTGAACTGAGCTACTATGCGCATCTGTCCCGCTACCTGACAGACTGGAGCGCTATCCCCCGTTATTACGGCACGGTAGAAACCGATTGCGGCACTGGCTATGTCTACGACATGATTACCGATTTCAACGGCGCGCCCTCTATTACCCTGACCGAGTTCGCCGCGCAATGTCGTTATGAAGAGGATGTCGCTGTCCTGCGGCGGCTACTGAAAAAACTGAAACGTTACCTGCTGGATAACCATATTGTGACGATGTCGCTGAAGCCGCAAAACATCCTGTGCCAGCGTATCAGCGAGTCAGAAGTGGTTCCGGTGGTTTGCGACAATCTGGGGGAAAGTACCTTTATCCCGCTGGCGACCTGGTCAACATGGTGCTGTGAACGCAAACTGGAGAGAGTGTGGCAGCGGTTTATCGCCCAGCCTGCGCTGGCCGTTGCCCTGGAGAGGGGCGCGCAGCCAAAAGACAAGAAACGGCTGGCGCTTACTTCTCACGAAGCTTAATGGCCTGTACTTATCAGGCCTGGACGACACAGATCGCAGGCCGGATAAGGTGTTCGCGCCGCCAATCGGCAAAATTAATTAAGCTGGTTGCGCGTCATAAAAGATTCCCCGCCCAGTTGGCGCATCTGGCGCATAATCCACGCCTGCCGGCTACGCACATAGCCAGACGGCGCATTCGCCTTATAGCGTAACGGATTTGGCAATACCGCCGCCAGCAACGCGGCTTCAGACACACTCAAGCGACTGGCAGGTTTATGAAAATACCGTTGTGCCGCAGCCTCCACGCCGAAAATACCATCGCCAAACTCCGCGATATTCAGATAAACCGTGAGGATGCGCTTTTTGCTCCAGACAGTTTCAATGCCCAGCGTTAGCCCAGCCTCCAGACCTTTGCGCAGCCAACTGCGTCCATCCCATAAAAAGAGATTTTTCGCCGTTTGCTGCGAAAGCGTAGAGGCGCCGCGAATACGGCTCTCATTCCGCTCATTATGCGCCAGCGCTTTTTCAATCGCCGGAACATCAAAGCCCCAGTGCTCAGGGAACTTCTGGTCTTCCGCCGCAATTACCGCCAGCCCCATCCACGGCGAGATATCCGCCATACTGACCCAGTCAGAATGCGCCACATAACCGAACTCTCCGCCGAGCCAGGCGCTAATCTGCCGTTCCGCAATCACCGCCGAAAAAGGCACCGGAACCACGCTAAACAGCGCAATGCCGCCGCCCCAAAAGACGGCGAGCGCAGCAAGGATACGTAAAAGTAGACGGCGCAAAAACGTTAACGGCGCGATGCGTCGTTTGCTCATTCCGCCAGAACCAGCACACGCGACACTAATTTATCAATGCCGCTTGCCGCCTGGGCGATATCCTGCGCCAGCATATAGGCAGGGGTGGTCACGACCTTGTTATCCTCGTCCACAACGATATCATCAACCGGGCAAGGTACGTGTTCGGCGCCCATCTCTTCAAGTACTTCAGCGGTATCAATATCCGTCCCTATTGTCAGACGTAGCGGGAAGTCAAAGATTTTCGGCAACATTGCAGGCGCGATACAGATGAATCCCAGCGGCTTGCCGGACTGGTGCATGGCCTTCGCCAGCGCGACGACATCGCTATCCACCCGGCATTCGCTCCCCTGGCTGGCGAAATTACTCAGGTTCTTCGCCGCACCGAAACCACCAGGCACAATGAGCGCATCCAGCTCCTCTGGCTGAGCCTGGGACAGGGGACGAATATCGCCCCGCGTAATACGAGCCGCCTCAATCAGGACGTTACGCGTTTCCGCCATCGCTTCGCCGGTCAGGTGATTAATAACATCCGCTTGTGGTTTATCCGGCGCGAAGCAGATAGCCTGCGCGCCGCTGCGGGCAATGGCCAACAGCGTCAGAACGGCCTCATGAATTTCGGTGCCGTCATAGACGCCGCATCCGCTGAGCACTACGCCAATTTTTTTCATGGTGAACATCCTCCTGCAACCGACTCAAGCCCATTAATAATTTTGATTAAAATGCTACGCTTCACACATTTAAATGATTCATGTAACAAATCATTTAGGATTTGCTATCTTAACTGCGTGCGGCCTGAAAACAGGACTGCGCCTTTGACATCATCATAATAAGCACGGCGCAGCCACGATTTCCCTGGTGTTGGCGCAGTATTCGCGCACCCCGGTCAAACCGGGGTCATTTTTTTTCCGCGTTTGCCACCCAGGCTTTCAGCACCGCGACATCGTGCTGCCACTCCTGCTTCATCTCTTCAATCCATTCCGCGACATTATCTTCCCAGGCGGGAAGATCCGGCGACTGGATTTGCTGGCCAAGCTGTTGCAGATGACGCAGCCCTACCGAACCGGCGGCGCCTTTAATCTTATGCCCTTCCTCAACGACGCCTTTTTTGTCACGCGCCGTCAGATTGGACTCCAGCACGCTTAAATAGCCAGGCATCATTTTTTCAAACACCGCGAGACCGTCGGTGATCAATTTAGGCCCAACCAACTCGATGTATTGTTCCAGCATCGGGATATCCAGCAGCGCTTGCGCTTTATCGCTCTCTTCAGGCGTCACGGTACTCTCCTCTTTATCGGTGGCATCCCAGAATTTTTTAATCATCGCGGTTAAGGCCGGCACCGACAGCGGCTTACTCAGCACATCGTCCATACCAGCGTCCAGATACTCTTTTTTATCTTTCAGAACGTTAGCCGTAAGCGCTACCAGCGGCGGTAAATCTTCCCGCATGTGGCGACGGGTCAGTTCTCTGGCAATATCCAGCCCCGTCATATCCGGTAGTTGAATATCCAGTAAGACCAGGTCATATTCGCCCGGCGCGAACATCTCCAGCGCCGCCTTGCCGGTCATCGCGACATCCACGCTGTTCCCCAGTTTTTCCAGTACCGAACGCGCCACGATCACGTTCAGTTCAATATCTTCGACCAGCAGAACATGCAGCGCGGGCAGCGGCATGTCGTCTTCATCAAAGGCGTCCTCCACCTCTTCCGCCACCGCTGGCGCATGAACCGTTAGCGTAAAGGTCGATCCTTTGCCCGGCAGACTGGAAACGGTAATATCGCCGCCCATATTTTTCGCCAGCCGACGGGAGACCGCCAGCCCGATACCGGTACCCGTCGCCGGCTTACCGCCATGACTGTCTTTCACCTGATAATACATGGCGAAAATTTTATCCTGCTCATCCTGCGGAATGCCGATCCCGGAATCTTCCACTTCAAAGTGCAGCATGTCGCCTTCATCATAGCGCGCCCGCACCGTCACCTGGCCCTGCTGAGTAAACTTCACCGCATTGCTGATCAAATTCCATAAAATCTGGCGCAGACGCGTTCCGTCGGTAATGACTTTGTGCGGCAACGGCAGCGTCGGCTCAAGCACAAAACGTAGCCCTTTTTGCTGCGCCTGCAAACCGGAAAGGTTTTCCAGATCGGCCATAAAGCTGGTGAAATCAACCGGTTGGTTATCAAGCTGAACCTTACGCCGCTCCATCTTATCCATATCAATGATATCATTGAAAATATTGCCTAACGTCACGGCGGAGACATGGATTGTCTTAAGGTATTTTTCCTGTTCGGCGGTGAGATTGGTATCCAGCAGGATGCGGCTTAAACCGACGATGCCGTTAAGCGGGGTGCGCAGCTCATGACTGATGGTAGAGATAAACGTGGTCTTGTCGCGGCTGGCGCGCTCCAGCGCGTCCTGATAACGCTTACGTTCGGTAATATCACGACCAAATCCCATCAGGCCATGACGTTTACCGACACGGTCGTAATAAGGCACTTTACGAATTTCAAAGCAGGCCTTTCGTCCGTCCGGGTAATCCAGCCACTGTTCGTAGGTCAGGGAGACGTTATGGCGGAATACTTTTTCGTCGGTTTCAATGACTTTCTCCGCCGCTTCGGGAGAGTACACATCTTCCGGCTTCAAATGCACCAGCTGTTTTTCGCTCTTGCCGGTTAGCAATTCCATTGCGCGGTTACAGCCGGAAAATTCTTTATCCTCATTACGATAAAAAACCAAATCCGGCGAGGCGTCCAGAAAGGAGCGCAGAAAAGAGGATTGCTGTTCTAGCTGGATTTGCGCTTCTTCACGCTCTTTAATTTCTACTTTTAGCTGTTCAAATGTCTCTTGCAGCTCCGCTTCCGCTTTTTCGCGATCGACAATTTCCTGATTAAGCTGGGCAATATTGTCCTTCAACTGTACGTTAAGCTTGAGATCGCGCTCGCGCATCTCCTCCAGCTTTTGCACCAGACGCGACAGTCGCTGCCTTGACTCTTCCAGTTGTTCAACAACAACGGATAAGAAATAGACCGCCCAGGGCGTAATTAACAGGCCAAAAAAGATGGAACGAATAACGTCGATACTTTCAACCTGACCATGCAGCACCATGGTCACCGCCATCTGCACGACAATCGCCAGCACCACCAATGCCAACGCCAGGAGCATGGAAAAGCGCACCAGACCCAATTTCATCATCAGGTCGACATAGTATTGCGCCAGCATACGAATTTGCTTCATAGAGGATTCCTTCACCACAACTTCGCACATAATACCCAATTATGGGAACCGCGTTGAATATTGTGCGAAATATGCGTAGCGCCCCTCATCACGCTACGCTACAGGTGGTATCCAGGGACGGGCCAGCGCAGAGCCCTGTACGCCATGCTCATTCAGGTATTTGTCCAGCTCAACCATCCCCGTCCAGCGATTCTCGCACCACAGCGGGGCAAGCAGCGTCGGACGGCGAGCGCTGGCTGAAATTCGGTGATAAATCACCTCCGGCGGCGTATGACGAATCATCTCACCTGCCGTTAGCGTGTAGTCGTCCAGTTCGATGCCGTTCAGCCGCCCCGCTTCCCAGGCTTTGGCCATCGTACTGCCTTTCACAATATGCAGCGGATGCAGTTTAATACCATCAACGCCCGTCTCCACCACACGCTCCATGGTTTGCAGGCATTCACTCTGGCCTTCGCCCGGCAGCCCCACAATCAGATGCGCGCACACTTTCAGCCCGCGCTCCCGGGCAATCCGGGTGGTACGCTGATAGCAGGCGAAGTCATGCCCGCGGTTAATTCGGCGCAGGGTTTCATCGTGCGCGGTTTGCAATCCCAGTTCCAGCCACACCTCGTAGCCTTGATCTTTATATTCACACAGTAAATCTACTACTGCCTGCGGGACGCAATCCGGACGCGTACCGACGCATAACCCGACGATACTGGCCTGGCTGACCGCCTGTTGATACATCGAACGCAGCACCTGCACTTCCGCAAAGGTGCTGGTGTAGGCCTGGAAATAGGCCAGATAGCGTTTAGCGCGGTTCACCAGATGCGCCTGATGCGCAAGCTGCTCGGCAATCGAATGATGCTGCTGCGCCTCATCGGCAAAAGAGGCGACATTACAGAAGGTGCAACCGCCACGCCCGATGGTGCCGTCGCGATTAGGGCAGCTAAAACCGCCATGAAGCGTCAGCTTATGAACCTTTTGCCCATACCGACGTAAAAGATCCCCACCAAACATATTGACTAATTTCTGTAACTGCATAATCTGATAGACCGCCTCTTAAAAAGAGGCCAAAGCCTGCCATTTTTAGTCTCCTTTGGCGATGACCTGGATCAATCGTCCCGGAAGGCTTTTATCCGTTGCATAATCAAGCAAAATAAACGACATTTCATTCATAATCCCGTTGATGATTTTTCCTGATATTCCCCTCTTTTTTCAGCGTCTGCTGGGTCATCGATAAAAACAGTAGCATTCAATACTGCTCACGCTTAAAACAGCATAAAATGCCAAGATTTTTGAAAAAGAAAGGTCAGATAACGTCTGGCGAGCGGCTCTTATAGTGAGACAGATCACAGGCTTTCTGCCGCTCCGTATTAGCAGCCCCTCTATAAAAAACCTTTTAATTTCAATATATTCAAAAAGTTATCTGTGCTACAGCACACTTTTGCATAAATCAGTTTGCCATTTGACCTGGGTGTGGATTCCCGATAAGTTGGGGATCCGCTGGAAGCTTTCTGGATGAGCCGTCTGCTCATCATATTTATGCAGTAATTGAGATTCCCTCTTAACCGTATTTACCAATGCGCAAAGGACACAAAGAGGGCGAATGCGAGGTAAGCGTATGATGCGCCAGCCCCGTCGCCATGCTCTTGCTGTGCCCGCGCGCCGTCGGTTGGGAGAGCGTCCCGTAGAGCCTGGGGAGGTTCACTGATATGTTGTACGATAAATCCCTTGAGAAGGATAACTGTGGTTTCGGCCTGATCGCCCACATAGAAGGCGAACCTAGCCACAAGGTAGTGCGTACCGCCATACACGCGCTGGCCCGGATGCAGCACCGTGGCGCGATCCTTGCCGACGGTAAAACCGGCGACGGTTGCGGCTTGCTGTTACAAAAACCTGACCGTTTCTTTCGCATCGTGGCCGAAGAGCGCGGCTGGCGCTTAGCCAAAAACTACGCCGTCGGGATGATCTTTTTGAATAAAGATCCTGAACTGGCCGCCGCGTCACGCCATATTGTCGAAGAAGAATTACAGCAGGAAACCCTGTCGATTGTCGGCTGGCGCGATGTGCCCACCAATGAAGGCGTGCTCGGTGAAATCGCCCTCTCCTCTCTGCCGCGTATTGAGCAGATTTTTGTCAACGCTCCGGCGGGCTGGCGTCCGCGCGATATGGAGCGCCGTCTGTTTATCGCCCGCCGACGCATTGAAAAACGCCTGCAGAACGACAAGGATTTCTACGTATGCAGCCTGTCGAACCTGGTCAACATTTATAAAGGTCTGTGTATGCCGGCGGATCTGCCGCGTTTCTACCTGGATCTTGCGGATCTGCGTCTGGAATCGGCCATCTGTCTGTTCCACCAGCGCTTTTCCACTAACACCGTGCCGCGTTGGCCGCTGGCGCAGCCGTTCCGCTACCTGGCGCATAACGGCGAGATTAACACTATCACCGGCAACCGCCAGTGGGCGCGCGCCCGTACCTATAAATTCCAGACGCCGCTGATCCCGGATTTACAGTCCGCTGCGCCGTTTGTTAACGAAACCGGTTCGGATTCCAGCTCGCTGGACAACATGCTGGAACTGCTGCTGGCAGGCGGGATGGACATCATCCGCGCCATGCGCCTGTTGGTGCCGCCCGCCTGGCAGAACAACCCCGATATGGACCAGGATCTGCGCGCCTTCTTTGACTTTAACTCCATGCATATGGAGCCGTGGGACGGTCCGGCAGGCATCGTGATGTCCGACGGGCGCTTCGCCGCCTGTAACCTTGACCGTAACGGCCTGCGCCCGGCACGCTACGTCATTACCAAAGATAAGCTGATCACCTGCGCCTCCGAAGTCGGTATCTGGGACTATCAGCCGGATGAAGTGGTCGAGAAAGGCCGCGTCGGCCCAGGCGAGCTGATGGTGATCGACACCCGCGGCGGACGTATTCTGCATTCCGCGGAAACCGATGACGATCTGAAAAGCCGCCATCCATATAAAGAGTGGATGGAGAAAAACGTCCGCCGCCTGGTGCCGTTTGAAGAGCTGCCTGATGAAGAAGTTGGTAGCCGCGAACTGGACGATGACCTGCTCGCCAGCTATCAGAAACAGTTTAACTACAGCGCCGAAGAGCTGGACTCGGTTATCCGCGTATTGGGCGAAAACGGCCAGGAAGCCGTCGGTTCAATGGGCGACGATACCCCCTTTGCCGTGCTCTCCAGCCAGCCGCGTATTATTTACGACTACTTCCGCCAGCAGTTCGCGCAGGTCACTAACCCGCCTATCGACCCGCTGCGTGAAGCGCACGTCATGTCGCTCGCCACCAGCATCGGTCGCGAAATGAACGTCTTCTGCGAAGCGGAAGGTCAGGCCCATCGCCTGAGTTTTAAATCGCCAATTCTGCTGTACTCCGATTTCAAACAGCTCACCACCATGAAAGAGGAGCATTATCGCGCTGACCGTCTGGATATCACCTTCGACGTGACCGAAACCACACTGAACGCGACGGTTAAGGCGCTGTGCGATAAAGCGGAACAGATGGTGCGCAACGGCACCGTGCTGCTGGTCCTCTCGGATCGCAATATCGGTAAGAATCGCCTGCCGGTCCCCGCGACGATGGCGGTGGGCGCGGTGCAAACGCGTCTGGTAGAACAAAGCCTGCGCTGCGACGCCAACATCATCGTAGAAACCGGAAGCGCCCGCGATCCGCATCACTTTGCGGTACTGCTCGGCTTTGGCGCAACGGCTATCTATCCGTACCTGGCCTACGAAACGCTGGGGCGTCTGATTGATACCCAGGCCATCGCCAAAAACTACCGTACCGTGATGCAGAACTACCGTAACGGCATCAACAAGGGGCTGTACAAGATTATGTCCAAAATGGGCATTTCGACCATTGCCTCTTACCGCTGCTCCAAACTGTTTGAAGCGGTCGGACTGCACGATGATGTGGTAAACCTGTGCTTCCAGGGCGTGGTCAGCCGTATCGGCGGCGCGAGCTTTGATGACTTCCAGCAGGATCTGCTGAATCTCTCCAAACGCGCCTGGCTGGCGCGCAAACCCATTAGCCCGGGCGGCCTGCTGAAGTACGTCCACGGCGGCGAATATCACGCCTATAACCCGGATGTCGTGCGTACCCTGCAACAGGCGGTACAGAGCGGGGAGTACAGCGATTATCAGGAATACGCCAAACTGGTCAATGAGCGTCCGGCGGCAACGCTGCGCGATCTGCTGGCGATACATCCAGACGGCGAGGCGGTGACTATCGACGAGGTTGAGCCCGCCAGTGAGCTGTTTAAACGCTTTGATACCGCAGCCATGTCTATCGGCGCATTAAGTCCGGAAGCGCACGAAGCGCTGGCGGAAGCGATGAACAGCCTCGGCGGCAACTCCAACTCCGGCGAAGGCGGCGAAGACCCGGCGCGCTACGGCACCAATAAAGTGTCGCGTATCAAACAGGTGGCCTCCGGTCGCTTTGGCGTGACGCCGGCCTACCTGGTCAATGCCGATGTGATTCAGATTAAAGTCGCGCAGGGCGCGAAACCGGGCGAAGGCGGTCAGTTGCCGGGGGATAAAGTCACTCCGTATATCGCTAAACTGCGCTATTCAGTGCCGGGCGTGACGCTGATCTCCCCGCCGCCGCACCACGATATCTACTCTATCGAGGACTTAGCGCAGCTCATTTTCGACCTCAAACAGGTCAACCCGAAGGCGATGATCTCCGTGAAGCTGGTGTCCGAACCGGGCGTCGGCACCATCGCGACCGGCGTGGCGAAAGCCTATGCAGATCTGATCACCATCGCTGGCTACGACGGCGGTACCGGCGCCAGCCCGCTCTCTTCGGTGAAATATGCGGGCTGTCCGTGGGAACTCGGACTTGTTGAAACCCAGCAGGCGCTGGTCGCCAACGGTCTGCGTCACAAGATTCGTCTGCAGGTGGACGGCGGTCTGAAAACCGGCGTCGATATCATTAAAGCGGCAATTCTCGGTGCGGAAAGTTTCGGCTTCGGCACCGGCCCGATGGTGGCGCTGGGCTGTAAATACCTGCGCATTTGCCATCTGAACAACTGCGCAACCGGCGTGGCGACGCAGGATGAAAAACTGCGTAAGAACCACTATCACGGCCTGCCGTTCAAAGTAACCAACTACTTTGAATTTATCGCCCGCGAAGTGCGCGAGCTGATGGCTTCGCTTGGCGTGACCCGCCTGGTGGATTTGATTGGCCGCACCGACCTGCTGAAAGAGCTGGAGGGCTTCACCGCTAAACAGCAGAAGCTGGCGCTGTCTCGTCTACTGGAAACCGCTGAACCTCATCCGGGTAAAGCGCTGTACTGCACCGAAAATAACCCGCCGTTTGATAACGGCGTGCTGAATGCGCAACTGTTGCAGCAGGCGAAACCGTTTGTCGATGCGCGCCAGAGCAAAACCTTCTGGTTCGACATCCGCAACACCGATCGTTCCGTCGGCGCGTCGCTTTCCGGCTACATCGCACAGACCCACGGCGATCAGGGGCTGGCTTCCGATCCGATTAAAGCACACTTCAGCGGTACCGCAGGCCAGAGCTTTGGCGTGTGGAACGCGGGCGGCGTAGAGTTATATCTGACTGGCGATGCCAACGACTATGTCGGTAAAGGTATGGCAGGCGGTTTGATCGCCATCAGACCGCCGGTAGGTTCCGCCTTCCTCAGTCATAAAGCCAGCATCATCGGCAACACCTGCCTGTATGGAGCGACCGGTGGCCGTCTGTACGCGGCGGGGCGCGCGGGCGAACGTTTCGGCGTGCGTAACTCCGGGGCGATTACCGTAGTAGAGGGCATCGGCGACAACGGCTGTGAATACATGACCGGCGGCATCGTCTGCGTGCTGGGTAAAACCGGCGTTAACTTCGGCGCGGGGATGACCGGCGGCTTCGCCTATGTGCTGGACGAAGATGGCGAATTCCGTAAACGCGTGAACCCGGAACTGGTAGAAGTACTGGACGTTGATTCGCTGGCTATCCACGAAGAGCATCTGCGCGGTCTGATCACCGAGCACGTGCAGCATACTGGTTCGCAACGCGGCGAAGAGATCCTGTCCAGGTGGTCAAGCTTCTCAACCCAATTCGCGTTAGTTAAGCCCAAGTCCAGCGATGTCAAAGCCCTGTTGGGCCACCGTAGTCGTAGTGCGGCAGAATTGCGCGTGCAGGCGCAGTAAGGAATTGAAATGAGCCAGAATGTTTATCAATTTATCGACCTGCAGCGCGTTGATCCGCCGAAGAAACCGCTGAAGATCCGTAAGATCGAGTTTGTTGAAATCTACGAACCGTTTTCTGAAGGTCAGGCGAAAGCCCAGGCGGATCGCTGTTTGTCCTGCGGTAACCCCTACTGCGAGTGGAAATGTCCGGTACATAACTACATCCCGAACTGGCTGAAACTGGCTAACGAAGGGCGTATTTTTGAGGCGGCTGAGCTATCGCACCAGACCAACACCCTGCCGGAAGTGTGTGGCCGCGTCTGCCCGCAGGACCGCCTGTGCGAAGGCTCCTGTACGCTGCACGATGAGTTCGGCGCAGTGACCATCGGTAACATTGAGCGCTATATCAACGATAAAGCGTTTGAGATGGGCTGGCGCCCGGATATGACCGGCGTACGCCAGACGGACAAACGGGTAGCGATAATCGGCGCAGGTCCGGCAGGGCTGGCGTGCGCCGACGTGCTGACCCGCAACGGCGTGAAGGCGGTGGTCTTTGATCGCCATCCGGAAATCGGTGGTCTGCTGACCTTCGGTATTCCAGCTTTCAAACTGGAAAAAGAGGTGATGACCCGTCGTCGCGAGATCTTCACCGGCATGGGTATTGAGTTCAAACTTAATACCGAAGTGGGTCGTGATGTACAGCTTGAAGATCTGCTGAAAGATTACGATGCGGTATTCCTTGGCGTCGGCACCTATCAGTCGATGCGCGGCGGGCTGGAAAATGAAGATGCGGACGGGGTTTTCGACGCTCTGCCGTTCCTGATCGCCAATACGAAGCAGATCATGGGGTTTGGCGAAACCAGCGACGAACCATATGTCAGCATGGAAGGCAAACGCGTGGTGGTGCTGGGCGGCGGCGATACCGCAATGGACTGCGTACGCACTTCCATACGCCAGGGCGCAACGCACGTAACCTGTGCTTATCGTCGTGATGAAGAGAACATGCCGGGTTCCAGACGCGAAGTGAAGAACGCGCGCGAGGAAGGTGTCGAATTTCAGTTTAACGTTCAACCGCTGGGCATTGAAGTCAATGCCAACGGCAAAGTGAGCGGCGTAAAAATGGTGCGCACTGAAATGGGCGAACCGGATGCCAAAGGCCGTCGGCGGGCGGAGATCGTCGCCGGTTCCGAGCATGTGGTTCCAGCTGATGCGGTGGTGATGGCATTTGGTTTTCGTCCACACAGCATGGAATGGCTGGCGAAACACAGCGTGGAACTGGACTCGCAGGGACGAATTATCACGCCGGAACGCAGCGATAATGCTTTCCAGACCAGCAACCCGAAAATCTTCGCCGGTGGCGACATCGTGCGCGGTTCCGATCTGGTGGTGACGGCGATTGCCGAAGGCCGTAAGGCGGCTGACGGGATTATGAACTACCTCGAAGTGTAACCCTTCCGGCTCCCCGCTTACTGCCTTGGCTGATGGCTGGGGAGCCGATATTCCTCTCCTCAATATCTCTCCTGCCGATTCTGGAAACCCGCTCGTAAATCGAGATGTAATGCCATGTAAAATCCGTTCATGGATTGATCCGTTTACGCCTGAAGCGTATTGATAGCGTTCTAATTTCACAATGAAACTATCACGTAAGGGATGACATGACGAATCCAACTTTAGCGCCACAGTCTGATGAATATCAGCAAATCCATAACGGAATTGTTCAACTGCTGGACACAGCGCGGACACAAACCGTTCGCAGCATCAACACCATCATGACAGCAACCTATTGGGAAATGGGTCGACGCATTGTTGAATTTGAACAAGGCGGTGAAGCCAGAGCGGCTTATGGTGAACAGCTAATTGATCGTTTATCACAGGATTTAAGCCAAAGATATAAACGAGGTTTTTCTGCCAGTAATCTATGGCAATTTAAAAAGTTTTATCTTTATTTTCAAAAAATTGAGATTCTCCAGACAGTGTCTGGAGAATCTCTCCATTTGGCGCAACTGGCTAAATCTTTCCCACTCCCCTGGTCGGCGTATGTCCGCCTCTTGTCGGTAAAAAATCCCGATGCCCGCACTTTTTACGAGAAAGAGACGCTACGTAACGGCTGGTCAGTTAGGCAGCTCGACAGGCAAATCGCCACTCAATTTTACGAACGAACGCTACTGTCCCACGACAAATCCGCCATGTTGCAGCAGCCTGCACCCGCCGAGCCAAACGTTTTGCCGGAGCAAGCCATACGCGACCCGTTCATTCTGGAATTTCTTAACCTGAAGGACGAGTATTCCGAATCAGATCTCGAAGACGCGCTGCTCAGCCACCTGATGGACTTTATGCTGGAGCTCGGTGACGATTTTGCTTTTGTTGGCCGCCAACGCCGACTACGCATAGACGATAGCTGGTTCCGCGTCGATCTGCTGTTCTTCCATCGTCGCTTGCGCTGCCTGTTGCTCGTTGACCTGAAGGTAGGCAAATTCGGTTATGCGGATGCCGGGCAGATGAATATGTACCTGAACTATGCCAAAGAGCACTGGACAATGCCCGGAGAAACCCCGCCAGTCGGCCTGGTTTTGTGCGCAGGGAAAGGCGCGGGGGAAGCGCATTACGCGCTGACTGGCCTGCCAAACACCATCATGGCGAGCGAATACAAAGTGCAGCTGCCCGACGAAAAATTACTCACAGACGAACTTATTCGTTCGCAAACCATGCTGGAAACTCAACTCACACGCGGTGGTTCACTGACAACGGAGAAAAACTAACGAACCATTAATGCCATGAATAATTATCAAAAAAATATCACACGAAAACGTTTGCTTTATTCTGAGAACTGTATATTATGCGGCGGATTTTTTGGGCAAAATTCATGGAGGCGTTGTGTCGCAGGACAACAATTATAGCCAGGGCCCCGTCCCTCTGGCGGCGCGGAAGGGCGTGATTCCACTGACGTTTGTCATGTTGGGTTTAACGTTTTTTTCCGCCAGTATGTGGACCGGAGGGACACTCGGCACCGGTCTTTCTTATAATGATTTCTTCCTCGCAGTTTTCTTCGGTAATCTCCTCCTCGGTATCTACACTGCATTTCTTGGCTACATCGGCGCAAAAACCGGACTCTCCACCCACCTCCTTGCACGTTACTCCTTTGGCGTTAAAGGCTCATGGCTTCCCTCGCTACTGCTAGGCGGTACTCAAGTGGGCTGGTTTGGCGTTGGCGTAGCGATGTTCGCTATTCCGGTCAGTAAAGCGACGGGCATTGATGCCAATATTCTGATTGCCGTTTCGGGTCTACTGATGACCCTGACCATTTTTTTCGGCATCTCGGCGTTGACCATTTTGTCTATCATTGCCGTACCCGCGATCGTGATTCTGGGCAGCTACTCCGTCTGGCTGGCGGTCAACGGCGTGGGTGGGCTGGAGCATTTAAAAACGATAGTGCCGCAGACGCCGCTGGATTTTTCCAGCGCGCTGGCGCTGGTGGTGGGCTCGTTTGTCAGCGCCGGTACATTGACCGCCGACTTCGTCCGCTTCGGGCGTCATGCCAAAAGCGCCGTACTGATTGCGATGGTCGCTTTTTTCCTCGGCAACTCGCTGATGTTTATCTTTGGCGCGGCAGGCGCTGCCGCCGTCGGTCAGGCGGATATCTCTGACGTGATGATAGCGCAGGGGCTGCTGCTGCCCGCGATCGTGGTGCTCGGCCTGAATATCTGGACCACCAACGATAACGCGCTGTACGCATCGGGTCTGGGCTTCGCCAATATTACCGGTCTTTCCAGCCGTACGCTGTCGGTGGTGAACGGGATTATCGGTACCGTGTGCGCGCTGTGGCTTTACAATAATTTTGTCGGCTGGCTGACGTTCCTGTCATCTGCCATCCCACCGATTGGCGGAGTGATTATTGCCGACTATCTGTTGAACCGCCGCCGCTATGCCGACTTCAACACCGTGCGCTTTATTCCCGTTAACTGGATTGCTATTCTTTCCGTCGCGCTGGGCATCGCCGCCGGACATTATGTTCCTGGTATTGTGCCCGTCAACGCCGTACTCGGCGGCGTCTTCAGCTATATCCTGCTGAATCCACTTTTCAACCGCAGCCTTGCTAAATCACCAGAGGTCAGCCATGCAGAACAATAGCATCACCATTCGTCAGACGCGTCTGCAGGGACACGAAGGATTATGGCAGCTTACGATTGAAAACGGGCGCTTTAGCCGGATTGAGCCTCAGGAAGCCGCATCGTTACCGCAGGGCGAAGTGCTTGATGCCGAAGGCGGCCTGGCTATTCCACCGTTTGTTGAGCCACATATCCACCTGGATACCACGCAAACGGCGGGTGAACCGAGCTGGAACCAGTCCGGCACACTGTTTGAAGGGATTGAGCGCTGGGCAGAACGTAAAGCAATGCTCACGCATGAAGATGTGAAAGCGCGCGCGATGCAGACCCTGAAATGGCAGATGGCTAACGGCATCCAGTACGTTCGTACTCACGTTGACGTTTCAGATCCTACGCTCACCGCGCTGAAAGCCATGCTGGAAGTGAAGCAAGAGGTTGCGCCGTGGGTAGACCTGCAAATTGTCGCCTTTCCGCAAGAAGGTATTCTGTCTTATCCCAACGGTGAAGCGCTGTTAGAGGAAGCCGTGCGTTTGGGCGCTGACGTTATTGGCGCCATTCCGCACTTTGAGTTCACTCGGGAATATGGCGTTGAATCGCTGCACAAAATCTTCGCCCTGGCGCAGAAATACGATCGCTTGATCGATGTGCACTGCGACGAAATTGATGACGAGCAGTCTCGCTTTGTCGAAACGGTCGCGGCGCTGGCGCATCGTGATGGCATGGGGGCGCGCGTGACCGCCAGCCACACCACGGCTATGCACTCGTACAACGGCGCGTATGCGTCACGCCTGTTCCGCCTGTTGAAAATGTCGGGGATTAACTTCGTCGCCAACCCGCTGGTGAATATTCATCTGCAAGGGCGGTTTGACACTTACCCGAAACGTCGTGGCGTCACGCGAGTGAAAGAGATGCTGGAAGCGGGGATCAACGTCTGCTTTGGCCATGATGACGTCTTCGACCCGTGGTATCCATTAGGCACAGCAAATATGCTGCAGGTGTTGCATATGGGGTTACACGTTTGCCAGTTGATGGGGTATGGGCAAATCAACGACGGGTTAAATCTGATCACTACCCACAGCGCAAAAACCCTGCATTTACAGGACTACGGTCTGAGCGTCGGCAATGCCGCGAATCTGGTTATCTTACCCGCTGAGAATGGATTCGATGCGGTACGTCGCCAGACGCCTGCCCGTTACTCGATTCGCCACGGGCGGGTTATTGCCGAGACGGTGCCGAGCCAGACGACGCTGCACCTGACCCAGCCGGAAGCCGTGACGTTTAAGCGTTAACCCGTCATACCCGCGCTCTCCGGCACATTCACCACGCAGCCCCGTAAGGGGCTGCGTTCGGAAGACTGCTCCGGCAAGAGATTCAGGCCGCCAGCAGACTGGCGCGTACTTTCACTACCACTTTTTTGATGTCATCTGGCTCACCCACTGCACATCCCGGTTTATGCGGTTCTCCCGGCATAAACACAGCAAACATCCCCGCTTGCAGCGTAATAGTCTGCTCGTCGACAATTTGACTACAAAGCTGGTAATCCTCTTCAACGTGCATCTCCTCGCACTGGCGAGCGGCACCGGACATCCCAAACGCAATACGCTCGACGCCGGTTAGTAGTAGCTGAATATCAATGTATTGTTCATGCAATTCCGCTTTCTTCTCGGTCGGCATTTGCGTCGTTAACTGCATTACATTCATAAAGATATTGTCGCCCTGCAATTCATAGCGCCCCGGCGCTTTCTCCTGCGGCCTTGCCGCCAGCGCGAGAGTCAAGGCATCCAGCAGTCGCGGATGCAACCCGCAAGAAGGCAACGACTGTACTTCCCCCATCATCATAATGTGTCTCCTTGAGCTAACAAAGCAGCGCCTAATAATCCTGCGTCATGCCGATAGCGAGCGGCGCTCAGCGCCACGTGATAAGGCGCAGGCTCTTGCATCAAAAACGCGCGAACCTGCTCCAGGTATCCCTCAGCTAACCCTACGCTGCCGCCAATGACCACACACTGGCAGTCGGTAGCCGCTTTTACATCGGCGATCATTCGCGCTATTACCTGCGCGGATTGGCTTACCAGATGTCGCGCCTGCTGATGACCTTCGCCAGCGCGAATAAATAGGGTTTTGGCGTCGCATCCCGACAGATCGTCCCGCGCCGCCGCGGCCATCCCTCGTCCGGAGGCGATGGCCTCTACACAGCCAACGCGTCCACAGCCGCATACGGGCCCGTGTGGGTCCGCCAAGGTGTGTCCCAGGTGCCCGGCCAGACCGCCTTTTCCGGTAAGGAGCTTGCCGTCGCAGACAACGCCGCCGCCAACGCCGGTTGAAACGGTGATAAATACCATATCGCGGATATCATCAGGGAGCGCGTGATACTCCGCCCAGGCCGCCGCCTGCGCGTCGTTCACCGCCAGCGTCGGCAGGCCTGCGATCGTTTCCAGTGTTTGTACTAACGGAAAGTGTAGCAAGCCGCCCAGATTATGGGGGTTTAGCGCCAGCAGCATCCCTTCCTGAATGATCCCGGTAGAAGCTATCGCTACCTGACGCGCCTCTGCCCGTAGTGGTTCAACCAGCGCCTTTAATGCTTCACGTAACGCATCCGGCGTTTTGCTCGCGGGGGTTGGTAGCTCGCGACACTGGCTAATGCGCAAGTTGTTGTCGATGAGCGCGGCGGCAAGTTTAGTACCGCCAATATCGATTGCTAACGTAGTCATGACGCCGCCTTTTTTAATGCGTCGTTATACCATCCACAGATATGTTCCAGACGGGTAATGGCGGACCCCACCGTCACCGCCCATGCGCCATAGCGGATCGCCTCCGCCGCCAGTGCTGGCGAGTTATAGCGCCCTTCGGCTATTACCCGGCATCCGGCGTCATGCAACGCTTTGACTAAGGGCAGATCGGGTTCCTCCGGCGTATCGGGGGTGGTGTAGCCAGACATCGTCGTGCCGATAATGTCCGCGCCCAACCGTTGGCAGGCGAGACCATCGTCCACGGATGAGCAGTCGGCCATCGCCAGTAGATGGTGGTGATGAATGCGCGCCAACAACGCCTCAACGGCTACCGGCCGTTGCCGAGCGGTTCCATCAACGGCGATAATAGCTGCGCCGGCCTGCGCCAGCGCATCTACATCGTCGAGAAAAGGGGTAATGCGCACTGGAGAGTCGTCCAGATCGCGTTTGATAATGCCGATAATGGGTACCGAAACGAGCGAGCGGGTCATACGCAGGTTGTCTATGCCTTCAATACGCACCGCAACCGCACCCGCCTGTTCCGCTGCCAACGCCATTGCCGCTACAATCTCCGGCTTATCCAGCGGACTGCCCGGAACGGGCTGGCAGGAGACAATCAGGCCGCCAGAAGCGGCAATATTTTTATCCAGTTGTTCAAGTAACGACATACTACTCCCTTACAAATATTGCCCGGTTTAAAACCGGGCAAGCGGATTAACTTTTCGTTTTTACAAAGGCACCTTTACCACTGCCAAGCGGTACGGCTCCGCTGAACGGTTTGTCGTCAATAGCATCGTGGGTGCGTAACGCTTCCGGACGTAGCCAACGCTGTACGCGAGACGGCATATCAAGCCCAATAAGCAGGATCACGACAAACGTCAGGCTGAAAGAGAGCGATGCTAGCGCAGTGCCCAGATCCAGACGTTGAGCGATCAGCGCTCCCAGGATCGGCGCCAGCGCGCCGCCGAGCGCGCCGACGTTATAAGTAAAGCCCAGCCCCGCCGCGCGCTGAGCGGTATCGAAGTAACCGCCGATCAGTTTCGGTAGAATCCCGGCAATCCCCTGCCCCAACATCTGTTGGAAAAACAGTAGCAGACCCAGAACCCAGACGTTTGTGCCGCCAATCGCAAAGACCGGAATAATGAGGATTTGCGAGGCCAGCAGGCTACAGACATATGCTTTACGCGTTCCCAGCCAGTCGCCAAGAAAACCGCCTACGCAGCAACCAACCGCCGCGCCAAATCCGCTAAAGAACAGGACATTCGCCACCGTATGCGGATCGTAGGCCAGCTCGGTTTTCAGATAAGTGGGTAATAGCGCCTGAATCGGCCAGGAATAGAGGAAAGCAAACAGTACCACCAGCATCAGCATGACGCCAGTGGGCCAGCGTTTACCGCTGCTCTGCACCATAAAGCTGATAAAGATAACCGCGCACAGTAGTCCCAGCCCCGCCACAATCGCAGCATTTTGTAGGTTACCGGCAAAACAGAACCACAGCGCAGCGGCGGCGACGAAAGTCATTAAAATGTTGATGATGCGATGTTCGCCCCGATAAAGAATGTCGACCATCGTACGTACCGGCGCTTTACCCGCGTGTTTTTCTTTCCAGTCTTCCGCTTCCGGAATGTTTTTCCGCAGCCAGAGGGCGAAGATAATTGGCAAAATGCCAATGAAAAACAGCGCGCGCCAGCCCCAGACAGGCACCACCAGGCTGTACACCTGCGCGGCAACGACCGCGCCGACGGAGAAGCCGGAAATCAGAAAACCACTGGCCTTATTGCGTAAATGTTTTGGCCAGCTTTCAATCACATAGGTCGCGCTGGAACCATATTCGCCCGCCATGCCCATACCAATCACCAGTCGGGCGATGAACATGGTGGTGTAACCGGGCGCAAACCCGCAGGCCAGGGTTCCCACCGAAAACAGAATGATGCTGCTGACCATCGCCAGACGACGCCCATAGCGATCGCCCATCGCGCCCAGTAATAACCCGCCGAACCAGCGAGAGATAAAAGCCGCAGAAATCAGGCTTGCCGCCTGTACCGTCGTCAGCCCAAATTCGCTTTGTACCTCAGTCAGTACAAGAGCAATTAACACAAAATCAAAACCATCAAGCAGATATCCCAGCCAGGCAGCGGAAAATGCCCGCCACTGCGCCCGGTTGAGATGGCGATACCACGGGATGTTCTGGGTAGAAGTACTCATTTTACTCTCCCGACGATTTTTGTTGTCGTTATGCCGAATGGCGGCTCCGCCTTATCCGGCCTACTGTTCACACTGTTGTAGGCCGGGCAAGCGTAGCGCCCCCGGCATTATGCTGTTACGCCTTTTCTTCCATCAGTTGTTGAGCCAGCGCCTTGAGCGCCGGCAGGTATTTTTCATCAACAGGCGCAAACGGTTTACGACACAGCGGCACCGATAGCACGTCCATATAATGCAGGACCGTTTTCAGGCCGCGGAATACGCCGGTTTTAATCAGTAAATCAATAACCTTATTGCACTCGGTTTGCAGACGCTGCGCTTTCGCCACATCGCCCTCACGCAATGCCTGAACAATCCCCTGATAACGCCAGCCCATAATGTTGTATGTGCTGCCGATACCGCCGTCCGCGCCCGCCAGCAGACCGGAAGCGAAGATTTCGTCATAACCGTTGTACAGCACCAGATCCGGATGCGCGCGGCGGATCTGCTCCATCTGGAAGAGATCGCCGGAGGTTTGCTTCAGCGCGCTCACGCCCGGTAATGTCACCAGCGTATTGATCTGATCGAGGGTAAGTTTTACGCCGCTTAACGCCGGAATGTTGTATACCACCATCGGCAATCCATCTGCGGAATCAATGATTGCCCGATAGTGGTCACAGTGCTCTTCAAAACTGAAAGGGTAATAAAAAGGCGTCACCGCAGAGACCGCATCAAAACCGTAACGCTTTGCGGCGCTGGCAAGCTGCTGGCTTTCTGCGGTGCTTACTGTCCCGACATGGGCGATCAACGTGATTTTTCCCTTCGCCTCTTCGGCGACAATCTCCAGTACCTGCTCTCTTTCAGCAAGGCTCTGTACGAATGCTTCCCCGGTGGAACCGCCAACGTACAGCCCGTCGATACCCTGCCCGATGTTAAAACGCACCAGACGGCGCAGGCTTTCGCTATCCAGTTGCTGCTGATGATCAAATGGGGTCAACAACGCCGCCATTACGCCTTGCAATGCTTTTGCCATACCTACCTCTACGGATGATGAATATATTAACTACCTACCTTTATACCTGTTATACCAGATCAAATAAGCAGCAAATAATACAGAACGCTTATAGTGCGATCTGCTTCACTAAACCGGGATCGGAGGTGCGATCGCTACCGCATTTTTTGACTTTTTTTACCGAGCGCGTGCCAGGTAGCGGAAACGCTATTGAGGTGGGTTTGCAGAGCGCGATCCGCTTTATCGGGATCTCGCTGGCGAATGGCATCAACAATCACAATATGCTGTTGATAACTCACGTTATTATGTTCATGCAGCTCACGATCGGGAACGCTTGGGCGAGCGGCGATTAGCCAGTCCAGCAGAGCAACATGAATAGCCATAAAGATCGGATTGCCGGGAATTTCAGCCAGCACCCGGTGAAACTCGACATCCGAACGAATAAACAGCGCGTTGTCATCCAGCGACTGGCTATTAATTTCCAGCGCTTTCGTTAACAACGCGATCTGCTCGTCGGTAGCATGTTCCGCCGCATAGCGTACCAGGCTGGATTCAAAGAAAAGCCGTAGCTGTTCAAAGTGAGCGATGCCGCCAGGATGAGTAAGAAAATCTTTCGCCATACCCGACAGTTCACTGATGATGGTATCAGCGGAGGGGCGCGAGACGCGGGCGCGTTCGCCGTTATTGATTTGCACCAGACCTTTACGCTTCAGCGCAGCTAACGCTTCACGCACGGAGGGACGTCCCACATTGAAGAAGGCCATTAATTCACGTTCAGACGGTAGCTGTTCTCCCTCGCCAAACTCATGACGGCGGATCATCTGCTCCAGCTCTTCCTCAACCATTTCAGACAGTTTTTTACGCGCCAGCGGGCGGCGGCGCAAACTACGCCCGAGGGATGTCGGAGAATCTTCTGCTTGCGAATCAAATGCGTTCATAACGTCCATTCATGAGTGGTCGGTGGCAAATAATAGCAAGCTTATCGTAACACAGCTTTAAAAGCAGGGTGAACCCGAGAGGAGACCAAACAAAACAGGCCCTTCAGGGCCTGTTGATTATTTTACTACACGCAGCGCCGGACGTCCGCCACGCGGCGGAGGCGGCTCGTCATCAGGACTACTGTCGTCATCGTGGTCGGGCTTATCGCCATCAATGACGGACATCACGGTCTCGCTTTCCGCGCCTGCGGTATTGTCATCATCATTTAAGCTGACAACGTCTTCATCATAGGCGGCTTCAGGCTCAAACATGGTGCCTGCGCCATTTTCACGGGCGTAAATCGCCAGCACCGCAGCCAAAGGCACAGAAACCTGACGGGGAACGCCGCCGAAGCGCGCATTAAAACGCACTTCATCATTAGACAGCTCCAAATTACCTACCGCTCGCGGCGCAATATTGAGGACGATTTGCCCATCGCGCGCATATTCCATAGGGACATGCACGCCAGGCAGCATCACATCCACCACCAGATGCGGGGTCAACTGGTTATCCAGCAACCACTCGTAGAAAGCACGCAACAGATAAGGACGACGCGGCGTCAACTGTGACAAATCCATACAGGTTAACCCCGACCGAGGCGCATTTCACGTTCAGCTTCGGTTAAAGAAGCCAGGAAAGAATCACGTTCAAAGACGCGGGTCATATAGCCTTTCAGCTCTTTCGCCCCTGCGCCGCTGAATTCAATACCCAACTGCGGTAAACGCCACAGGAGAGGCGCCAGGTAGCAATCAACCAGGCTGAATTCGTCGCTCAGGAAATACGGTTTCTGACCAAATACCGGCGCAATCGCCAGCAGCTCTTCACGCAGTTGTTTACGCGCAGAGTCGGCCTCGGAAGCAGACCCGTTTACGATGACGTTCATCAGCGTATACCAGTCTTTTTCAATACGGTGCATGTACAGACGGCTTTCACCGCGCGCGACCGGATAAACCGACATCAGCGGCGGATGAGGGAAACGCTCATCCAGATATTCCATAATGATGCGAGATTCCCACAGGGTCAGCTCACGATCCACCAGTGTCGGAACGCTTTGATTCGGGTTGAGGTCAATCAGATCCTGAGGTGGATTGTCCTTTTCCACATGTTCGATCTCAAAACTAACACCCTTTTCAGCCAACACAATGCGGACCTGATGGCTATAGATGTCAGTAGGACCAGAAAACAGCGTCATTACCGAACGTTTGTTGGCAGCGACAGCCATGAAAACCTCCAGGTATATTCAGAATTTTTACTGCTACCAGCCACAATGTGACCAGCCAGATGTTATGTCACCCAGGGCGAAAAAAGCCATCATTGCTCAGAAACGAGACAAAAAATGAACATTCCCCGCTATTTGGGCAGAAAATTGGATGATAGTTTACCAGATTTTGTGACCTTTGTGGTGAGTCGATTCTGGAAATGAGGAAAAAGAGATATTCCTGGTCTGAAATGCTCGCCCCACCTGAGATATTGTCTTTCGCCTGTGATGCCTGTACTACCGGTGCGCCCCAGCCATCAAAACTGCCGCCATGTTTTTCAGCCAGATCGGTAAGCTGGCAAGTGATTTCTGTCATATGCCATTGTTGCGGAGCATCGGTGCTGATAAAAGACGCCATAAACCCCTGTTGCGGGTCATTCATTCGAATACTGACCAGCGTTATGCCATACGGTAATGCAGCAATATCTTGCGCCAGGTCGCGCGCGGCGACTTCTGTAGGCAATGTCGCATAATAATCAATAGCGCGCGGAAGCGTCAGATCATCACCTTGTTCCTGTAATCCCCGGCACACACGGGAATCGTGTATCCAGTTCCAGTCGTATCGGGTTGGATACAAGAACTGGCGGTAAAAGTTTCCTTTATCATTGTGACTCTCTCTATAACTAAAAGAGATTTCCGGGCCACCAGCGAGCAATTTATCCAGCGTCTTTTCCCAGTTAAGATCCTCTTCCGACATGAACACAAAATCGCGCCAGCCTTGTTGGGTAACCACACCCACCAGCCAGATCGGAAACGTCTTCCCCTTTTCATCAAGCCAGTCCTCTATACGATTTAAACGCTGTGTTTCATCGGGCTGCGGCAAACCATTCTCATAACAGTTGGTGTAATGAACACGTAAGAACCCGGTATGGATAAGGCGATCAAATTTTTCATCCTGGATGGCGCCGATATCCACACGTATCCCCGTAACATGGTCATCCACCGTTGTTATAAAGAATTCCCATTTATTCGACAGCATTAACGACTCTTTCTTAGTAAACAATGCGTTAAAAAATCCCACTGTGACTTCCTTTTCTCTGAGCGTGCATGAAAAATGAATAAGATGAGAATAATGCTAAAGATAGGGAGGAAAAGAGACTGGATTCGGACTTTAGCCATAAAAAAACCCGCCGAAGCGGGTTTTTTCGCTAACAGTTGTCTGCCGAAGCAGAACCCCATTAACGTTTGGAGAACTGCGGACGACGACGTGCTTTACGCAGGCCGACTTTCTTACGTTCAACCTGACGAGCGTCACGAGTAACGAAGCCAGCTTTACGCAGTTCGCCACGCAGGGACTCGTCGTACTCCATCAGAGCGCGGGTGATACCGTGACGGATCGCACCAGCCTGACCAGAGATACCACCACCTTTAACAGTGATGTACAGATCCAGTTTCTCAACCATGTCGACCAGTTCCAGCGGCTGACGAACTACCATGCGGGCAGTTTCACGACCGAAGTACTGTTCCAGAGAACGTTGGTTGATAACGATTTTACCGTTGCCCGGTTTGATGAACACGCGAGCTGCGGAACTTTTGCGGCGACCAGTGCCGTAGTATTGATTTTCAGCCATTGCCTATAATCCCGATTAGATGTCAAGAACTTGCGGTTGCTGTGCCGCGTGGTTGTGCTCGTTGCCCGCGTAAACTTTCAGTTTACGGAACATAGCACGACCCAGCGGGCCTTTTGGCAGCATGCCTTTAACCGCGATTTCAATCACACGCTCAGGACGGCGGGCAATCATCTCTTCAAAGGTCGCTTGTTTGATACCACCGATGTGGCCGGTGTGGTGATAGTACACTTTGTCAGTACGCTTGTTGCCGGTTACAGCAACTTTGTCAGCGTTCAGAACGATGATGTAATCACCGGTATCTACGTGCGGAGTGTATTCCGCTTTGTGCTTACCGCGCAGGCGACGAGCCAGTTCAGTAGCCAGACGGCCCAGAGTTTTACCGGTCGCGTCAACAACATACCAGTCGCGTTTTACGGTTTCTGGTTTAGCTGTAAAAGTTTTCATTAAAAGCTTACCCAAATAAATAAGTTACACGTTGGTGAACACCCAAACGTTTTAAATAGTTGAGGTTCACACGACAAAGTCCGGTAAACCTACCCCCTCGGATATGTTTGGCCGGCACAGAGAAAGTTTGGGAAAAAACTCTCTTGTAACGTGGGGTCGCAGGATTATAGAGAAGTCCAGGTCAAAGATCGACCCCTTTTTGCGATTTGCCGCGGGTTTTGTTCAGGCCTGGTTCACCCTCCGGTAGGGGAGGTTGCACAGATATGATACCGCACAATGCCGGGGCGCTGCGCTTGTCCGGCTTACGGCATATGCTCCCGCTTGAGATACTCCGCACTCTGCATCTCTTGCAGGCGCGACAGACAGCGCTGAAATTCAAACTTGAGCCGCTCCCCCTGATAAATCTCATATAACGGCGCGGCGGCGCTGACCACCAGCTTAACGTGGCGCTCGTAAAACTCATCCACCAGCGCAATAAAGCGGCGCGCTTCGTTCTCCATCAGCGGCGTCATGACCGGCACGTCAAACAGCAGAACCGTGTGAAATAACCTTGAGAGCGCAATGTAATCATGCTGGCTGCGGGCCTCGACGCACAGCGTAGCGAAAGAGACCGCTAGCGTTTGGTTTTCAACGCCCAGGGTGGATAAAGAGCGATGATTGATTTCCAGCGTCGGAGCGTGCTCGCGCGCGGCCCCCGCTAACGCCAGCCACAGTTTATCCATTTGCCGCCGGGTTTCATCATTAAGCGGCGTTAGCCATAAATGGGCCTGCGTCAGCGTCCGCAGCCGGTAATCGACGCCGGCGTCCACATTCATAATGTCGCAGTGCTGTTTAATGGCATCGATAGCCGGCAGGAAGCGGGCGCGTTGCAAACCGTTGCGGTAGAGTTCATCCGGCGGAATATTGGAGGTCGCGACCAGCGTAATGCCGCGTGCAAACAGCGCTTTCATTAAACCGCCCAGCAACATGGCGTCGGTAATATCGGTGACGAAAAACTCATCGAAACACAGTACGTCCGTCTCGGTTTTAAACCGATCGGCAATAATGTCTAACGGATCGATCTGTCCCTGTAGCGCGGTAAGTTCTTCATGCACGCGCAGCATAAACCGATGAAAATGCAGGCGTAATTTTCGCTCACCCGGCAGGCTGTGGTAGAAGAGATCCATGAGCCAGGTTTTGCCGCGACCCACGCCCCCCCACATATACAGCCCGCGAACCGGTATTTGCGCGTCCGGTTCGTTTTTGCCTAATAATTTCCCCAGTCGCGCTATCAGTCCGCCGGGTGGCGTAGCCGACGATTTTTTCGCGGTGAGCGCCTGATAAAGGGTTTCCAGACGGTCGACCGCCTCTTTCTGTACGTCGTCAGGCTGATGGGTGCCTTCGTTGAGTGCCTGGAGATAACGCGATGTAGGGGAAAGGCTTTGCATAATGTTATTGTTATTCCTTGAAAATCGATGTGCCGTCGTTCACGGCTGACGAAAAAAAGGCCGTTCTACACTACGCGATATGCTGTCGGGATTCCACTTCTACGGAATTAGCGGTTATAGTGGCATAATCAGGCGCGGGCATGGAGCCTGGAGCCAACACCCTACGGAAACATAAGACAACGGGAGATGTTCATGACCTGGGAATATGCGCTAATTGGATTAGTCGTCGGTATCATCATTGGTGCCGTGGCCATGCGTTTTGGTAATCGTAAGTTACGTCAACAGCAGGCATTGCAGTACGAACTGGAAAAAAACAAAGCTGAGCTGGAAGAGTACCGTGAAGAGCTGGTTAGCCACTTTGCTCGCAGCGCGGAACTGCTGGATACCATGGCGCATGATTACCGCCAGCTGTACCAGCATATGGCGAAAAGCTCCAGCAGCCTGCTGCCGGAAATGTCTGCGGAGTCGAATCCGTTCCGTAACCGTCTGGCGGAGTCTGAGGCGAGCAACGATCAGGCGCCAGTACAAATGCCACGTGATTATTCTGAAGGCGCGTCTGGCCTGTTACGTAGCGGCGCAAAGCGCGATTAATCGCACGCCGTTAAGAAATTTATCGGGCGCATCGCTTGCGCCCTCTCTCTATCTTTCCTGTCCCAGCTATTATCATTGTTACCAGGCTGAAAATTCAATAACATCAATCTGTTTTGAATTGTCTATCCGTTCATTCAAGGTACGAGAGCAGCATCCATGAAAAAACACACCCAGCTGTTAAGTGCATTAGCGTTAAGTGTCGGGTTAACTCTTTCGGCGCCGTTTCCAGCCCTTGCATCGATACCAGGCCAGGTGCCAGGCCAGGCGACGCTGCCAAGCCTTGCCCCTATGCTGGAGAAAGTGCTGCCTGCTGTCGTCAGCGTAAAAGTCGAGGGAACCGCCGCCCAGAGCCAAAAAGTGCCGGAGGAGTTTAAAAAATTCTTTGGCGAGGATCTGCCAGACCAGCCGTCCCAGCCGTTTGAAGGACTCGGTTCGGGGGTGATTATCGATGCCGCGAAAGGCTATGTATTAACCAATAATCATGTGATTAATCAGGCACAGAAGATCAGTATTCAACTGAATGACGGACGCGAATTCGACGCGAAGCTGATCGGCGGCGACGACCAGAGCGATATCGCTCTGTTACAAATTCAGAATCCCAGCAAGTTAACGCAAATTGCCATCGCCGATTCCGACAAACTCCACGTCGGCGATTTCGCCGTGGCGGTCGGTAATCCGTTTGGTCTTGGACAAACCGCCACCTCCGGGATTATTTCAGCGCTGGGACGCAGCGGGCTTAATCTGGAAGGGCTTGAGAACTTTATTCAAACCGATGCCTCTATTAACCGCGGCAACTCCGGCGGCGCGCTGCTTAACCTGAACGGCGAGCTGATCGGGATTAATACCGCGATCCTCGCGCCAGGGGGCGGGAGCATCGGCATTGGCTTTGCTATTCCTTCCAATATGGCGCAGACGCTGGCGCAGCAGTTGATTCAGTTCGGCGAAATCAAACGCGGATTGCTGGGAATTAAAGGCACTGAAATGACCGCTGATATCGCCAAGGCATTCAAACTGAACGCTCAGCGTGGCGCTTTTATCAGCGAGGTTTTACCCAATTCAGGTTCGGCGAAGGCCGGGGTGAAATCCGGAGACGTGATTATCAGTCTTAACGGTAAGCAGCTGAATAGCTTTGCCGAACTGCGTTCACGTATCGCCACCACCGAACCGGGCACGAAAGTGAAGCTGGGCCTGCTGCGCGATGGTAAGCCGCTGGAGGTGGAAGTCACGCTGGACTCCAATACCTCTTCTTCCGCCAGCGCCGAAATGATCGCCCCGGCGTTGCAAGGCGCGACGTTGAGCGACGGCCAACTGAAAGACGGGACGAAAGGCGTTAAGGTTGATAGCGTCGAAAAAAGCAGTCCTGCCGCGCAGGCCGGTTTGCAAAAAGATGATGTTATCATCGGCGTTAATCGCGATCGCATCAGTTCTATCGCCGAAATGCGCAAAGTGATGGCGGCAAAACCGTCCATCATTGCTCTTCAGGTAGTACGCGGCAACGAGAACATTTATCTATTGCTGCGCTAATCCTGTCTTAAACCGGGCATCAGCCTGCGATGTGATGTCCGGTTAACTCATGGTATGCTGCTGCCGTTCCCTTTTTTAACGACGCCTCCATCATGTTTGTGAAGCTCTTACGTTCGGTCGCAATAGGTTTAATTGTCGGCGCTATTCTGTTGGCCGTCATGCCTTCTTTGCGCAAAATTAATCCTATCACCGTCCCGCAATTCGACAGTACCGATGAGACGCCAGCCAGTTATAATTTTGCGGTTCGCCGCGCCGCGCCTGCCGTCGTCAACGTCTATAACCGCAGTATGAACAGTACCGCGCATAATCAACTGGAGATCCGCACGCTGGGTTCCGGCGTGATCATGGATCAACGTGGTTATATTATTACCAACAAGCACGTGATTAACGATGCCGATCAGATTATCGTCGCGCTACAGGATGGCCGCGTCTTTGAAGCGCTACTGGTTGGCTCCGATTCGCTTACCGACCTGGCGGTGCTGAAGATCAACGCCACTGGCGGGCTGCCTACCATCCCGATTAATACAAAGCGTACACCGCATATTGGCGACGTCGTACTGGCTATCGGCAACCCATATAATCTGGGACAGACCATCACCCAGGGAATCATCAGCGCAACGGGTCGTATCGGCCTGAACCCGACGGGGCGACAGAATTTTCTCCAGACCGACGCCTCGATTAACCACGGTAATTCCGGCGGCGCGCTGGTCAACTCGTTAGGCGAACTGATGGGGATCAACACCCTCTCTTTTGATAAGAGTAACGATGGCGAAACGCCGGAAGGCCTTGGTTTTGCGATTCCCTTCCAGCTAGCCACGAAAATTATGGATAAGCTTATCCGCGACGGTCGCGTGATTCGCGGCTATATCGGTATTGGCGGACGAGAAATCGCGCCGCTGCACGCGCAGCAGGGTAGCGGCATGGACCCGATTCAGGGCATTGTCGTTAATGAAGTGACGCCAAACGGCCCCGCCGCGCTTGCCGGTATTCAGGTTAATGATTTGATTATTTCGGTCAATAATAAACCCGCCGTGTCCGCGCTGGAGACGATGGATCAGGTGGCGGAAATCCGCCCGGGCTCCGTCATTCCGGTCGTGGTAATGCGGGATGATAAGCAGCTCACGTTCCAGGTGACGGTGCAGGAATACCCGGCGTCGAACTAAAACGACGCAGCTTTTGCCTGCGTCGTTCGACGGCTAGTCAATAAAGACTGGCCCTGCCGGAAAATGCGCCAGGAAACTCGTGAAGATCAGCAGAGCGGGGAGACTTTTCTCCCCGACGGCCTCTTCACGCAGCGCCTTATCGAGTGCCAATAAGCCAGACTCGCCCCCTTCCCCCAGAATGCCGCCCATCCAGAGCAGTCGTTGCGCCTGTTGACGCGCATACTGCGATGCGCTTTTCCAGGCGACCAGATGCAGCAACGTTTGTAACAGCAGGACCCGAGACGCGTGACCATCGCGTTGTAATCGCCTGAATACGGGTAATGCAATACTACGTACCGTCGAGAAACCGCTCGCCGCCTCCCCCTCAATCGGCGATAAACCAACAGCCGCCTGTTTGACGAAATCGCATAACTGATTGTGTGTTAATGGCCGCTCGCCTGCGCTCATATACCCTGCGGCAAAACAGAGTAACCCGATACCCTGAGCCCAATCGGTTGATGGCAGAATCCCCTGCGGAACATTCGGTGCCGACGTCTGTGCGGCACAAAGCCCCTCGTCGTAACACTGTGCAAAACGTTGCTCATATATTGCTGAGTTGACGCCAGACCACGGCAGCAAATGCAGCGCTGGCTCAAGCTCAGTTATCTGATTCACCGTCTCAACAACATAACGCAAGATGGTTTCTCTGGATGGCATGGATGTACCTTGCCAAAACGCAACCATTTCACTCATTACTGTGTCCTCATTTTGCGGGAGCAGAATCACTGCTCCCGATTAGATTGGATTACATCGCCAGCACGTACTTCAGCATCACGCCCGCCGCAATGGCCGAACCGATAACCCCCGCCACGTTCGGGCCCA